>CAZMGD010000070.1:0-21748 GCA_964565705.1 uncultured Ilumatobacteraceae bacterium
TCCACCGTGCTGCAGTTCCCGTACCGCGACTTCGTCATGAACCTGTTGGACACGCCGGGCCACAAGGACTTCTCGGAGGACACCTACCGAGTGCTCACCGCGGTCGACGCGGTCGTGATGGTGCTCGACGGCGCGAAGGGTGTGGAGTCGCAGACGCGCAAGCTGTTCCAGGTCTGCCGGGCCCGCAACCTGCCGGTGATCACGTTCATCAACAAGATGGACCGTCCCGGTCGCGATCCGCTGGAGCTGCTCGACGAGATCGAGTCCGACATCGGGCTGCGACCGACGCCGGCGACGTGGCCGGTCGGGCTCGGCGAGGACTTCCACGGCGTGATCGACCGTCGCGCCGGGCACTACGTCCGATTCACCCGCACCGCCCGCGGCGCGGGCCTGGCGCCGGAGGAGATCGTCGACGCCGCGACCGCCGCCGCCGACGAGGGCCGCCGCTGGGACACCGCCGTGGACGAGTGCGGGCTGCTCGACGCAGTCGGTGCCGACGTCGACTCGAAGTCGTTCCTCGCCGGTGAGGCCACCCCGGTGTTCTTCGGCTCGGCACTGACCAACTTCGGCGTGCGAATGGTACTCGACGCGGTCGCCGACATGGCGCCGACGCCATCACCGCGCGTTGCAGACTCCGGCGAACCACGGCCACTGGACGCGCCGATGTCGGCGTTCGTGTTCAAGGTCCAGGCGAACATGGACCCCGCCCACCGTGACCGTGTTGCATTTGCACGGATCTGTTCTGGGCGGTTCGAGCGCGGCATGGAGGCGATCGACTCGCGCACCGGCAAGTCGCTCACGACGAAGTACGCGACCACCGCGTTCGGGTCCGATCGGGAGACCGTCGAGGAGGCGTACCCAGGCGACGTGGTCGGCTTCGTGAACGCCGGGGCGGTCCAGATCGGCGACACGCTGTTCGCCGGGAAGCCGGTCGCGTTCCCCGGCATGCCACGGTTCGCGCCGGAGGCGTTCATGACCGCCCGGCCACGCGACACCGGCAAGTACAAGCAGTTCCGGAAGGGCCTGGCCCAGCTCGACGAGGAGGGTGTCGTGCAGGTGCTGCGCGACCCCGACATGGCCGACAGCGAGCCGATCCTCGCCGCGGTGGGCCAACTCCAGTTCGAGGTGTTCGCCCACCGGCTCGGCAGCGAGTTCGGCGCGCCGACCGACATCTACTCCACGTCGTACCAGGCGATCCGCCTCACCGACGCGGCCAGCGCCGACCGCCTCCGCCGCGCCGGCGGCATCCGCATCCTCATGCGTGGCGACGGCGCGCTCGTCGCCCTGTTCGAGAACCGCTACCGCCTCCAGCGCCTCTTGAACGACGAGCCCGAGCTCACGCTCGAACCGATCGGCACCACGACCGACTGACCCTCAGCGGTCGAGCGCCCGGCGCACGACCTCGGCGACGACCGAGCGTTCGCCGTCAGGCGCGTCGATCCGCAGGGCCCCAAGCAGGGAGATCGGCGGCTGGGCGATCACGCGAGGCGACGTGCCGCGGTGCGGAAAGCTGGCGGCGTGGACGAGGAACGGATGGCAGAGGAACACGTCGCCTGCCTGTCCGGTCGCGAGCGTGACCGGCCCGTCGGGATCCGGCAGCGGCGCGTGCAGCCCGAGCACTCCGGCAGGCCCGAACGGTCGGAGCAGCGCTGGCATCGCGTGATGTGAGCCGTCGAGGATGCGAGTGGGCGCGTCGTCGACACCCACATCCGTGAGCAGGCAGAGCAGCAGGAGGCCCCGCCCCGACGAGTGGTCGTTGACGTACCAGTCGAAGAGGCTGTCCGTCCCCGGCCCCTCGAAGCTCGCGTCGACGTGCCAGCCGCAATCTCCCGGATCGGTGTCGCTCGGGCAGCGCACGACGAGCAGGCCGAGGTCGGGGCGCGGCTGCCACGACTCGCCGTCGAGGAGCTGACCGACGGCCTCGACGAGCCGCGGGGCATTGGCCGCCTGCCGGAACGGCTCGCCGCCGACCAGCCCCCGGACCACCGGTTGCGGCCACGGGCCCCCGGCCGGGATCCCGAGCTGCTCCTCGGCGAGCTCGCAGCACTGGCGGGCGACGGTGCGCGGGAACGCCTCGGCGACGCGCACGAAGCCGCGCTCCACGAACTGTTCGATCTCGTCGCGGCCCAGCACCCGATCGACCCGTCAGGCCGTCTGGTCGGACACGATCCGACCGTCGACCATCTCGATCGTCCTGGTCACCTTCACACGGTCCAGCATCGAGCGGTCGTGGGTGACGAGCAGGACGGTGCCGGCGAACGTGTCGAGCGCCTGCTCCAGCTGTTCGATCGCCGGCAGGTCGAGGTGGTTGGTCGGCTCGTCCAGCACGAGGCAGTTGCTGCCGTTCACCATGAACAGGCCGAGCACAGCCCGTGTCCGCTCGCCTGGCGACAGCGATGCGGTCGGGCGGGTCACGTGATCGGCCACCAGCCCGAACTTGGCCAGCAGCGTGCGGGCGTCGCTGACCGTCTGACCGGTCGCCTGCATGAACGCCTCCAGCAGCGAACCAGCGTCGCGCAGCTGCCCGCGCACCTGCTCCAGCTCGCCGAACACGACGCCCGGACCCTGCCACCGCGCGCCCTCATCGAGTTGCTGGCGGCCGAGCAGCACGTCGAGCAGCGTCGTCTTGCCGCTGCCGTTGGCGCCGATCAGCGCGATCCGCTCGCCGACCCCGATCTCGAGATCGATCGGGCCAAGCGTGAACGACGGCCGCCGCACCGTGGCGCGGTGGAGCCGGAACACGACGTCGCCGCTGCGTTCGGCACTGGCGATCGTGAGCTGCAGGCGCCACGGCTCGCGCGGCTTGTCCACTGCATCGAGCCGCTCGATCGCCTTCTCCGTGCGCGCCGCGCGGCCGGCGAGCTGCTCGGTCTGGTTGATCTTGAACGCGCGGATGGACTTGTCCTTCTCCGACAGGTCGCGCTTGGCCCTGCCGAGCCCCTGGCTGGCCCACTCACGCTCGCGCTGGGCCCTGCCGGCCAGCGTCTTGCGCTTGGTGTCGTACTCATCGAACGATTCCCACGCGTGACGCTGCGCCGCCTCGCGCTCGTCGAGGTAGGCCTGCCATCCACCGGCGAACGTCGACGCGGTGCGGGCGAACTCGTCGATCTCCACCACGTGCGTGATCGTGTTGGCGAGGAAGGTGCGGTCGTGGCTGACGAGCACGATCGGGGCGCTCTGCGAGGTGACGAACGCCTCCAGCCGCGCCAGACCGTCGTGGTCCAGGTCGTTGGTCGGCTCGTCGAGCAGGAACGCGTCGTAGCGCGACAGCAGCAACGCGGCCAGTGATGCGCGTGCGGCCTCACCACCCGACAGGATCGTCATCGGTTCGTCGAGCAGGCGGGCGGAGAGGCCGAGCGATGCCCAGACCTCGCCGATGCGCGCGTCGAGGTCGGCGGCGCCCAGCGCCATCCAGCGCTCGAACGCCTCGCTGTAGGCCCCGTCGGCACCGGGGGCCGACGACGCGAGCGCCCCGGTCGCGTCGTCGAGCGCGGCCTGTGCAGCGGTCACCCCGGTGCGCCGGTGGAGGAACGCGCTGACGTCCTCACCCTCGACGCGCTGCGGCTCCTGGGTGAGGTACCCGACGTTCGCGCTCGACGGAAGCAGCGTCACCTTGCCGCGCTCGATCGGCACCTGCCCGGCGATCGCCCGCAGCAGCGTCGACTTGCCCACGCCGTTCGGTCCGACGACGCCGACGCGCTGGCCTGGGTCGGCGGCGAGGTCGACGCCGTCGAGCACGGTCGTGACGCCGAGCGTGACCCGGATCCCCTGAACTCGCAGCGACGTCGGCATCCGTCCAGTCAACCCCACCGGCGCCGCTCGCCCACCCCGAGTTCTCGGTCGGTTTCTGGTCGCCGGAGCGACCAGAAACCGACCGAGAAGGATGGGTCAGTCGACGCGCTCGAGCACGCGGAGGCTGCCGGCCGCCGAGATGAGGCGGAAGCGGCCGCTCTCCAGCGCCGGGACGAAGATCTGCTCGTAGGGCGGACGGCCCCCGTCGGCGGGATCGGGGAACACGTCGTGGATCGCCAACGTGCCGCCGACGACGACGTGACGCGCCCAGCCCTCGTAGTCGAGACGTGCCGGCTCCTCGCCGTGACCGCCGTCGATGAACACGAACGAGCACGGCGTCGTCCAGTAGCGGGCGACGACCGATGACGCTCCCACCACACCGACGACCGCCGGCTCGACACCGGCGTCGTACACAGCCCGGCGGAAGAACGGCAGCGTGTCCATCCGCCCGATCCGCTCATCGACGACGGAGGCGTCGTGATGGAACCAGCCCTCCTGGTTCTCCTCTGAGCCGCGATGGTGGTCGATGGCGAACACGACGGTGTCGCACGCGGCCGCCGCAGCGCCCAACCACACCGTCGAGCGCCCGCAATACGAGCCGATCTCCACGAAGGGACGCCCGGGCAGCGCCCGACCGGCAGAGATCGCCGCGTCGTACAGCGCATCGCCTTCGTCGGCGGGCATGAACCCCTTGGTGGCCAGTGCCACGTCGCGCCAGCTCGCCGACTCGTCCACGCTGCCTCCGTTCACCAGCGGTGCACCATAATCGTGCCCCGTGCGCGTCACCCCTGCCCTCTTGCGCTACGCGCCCTTGGGTGCGTTCGTGGCGTTGTCGGTGCTGCTGGCGTTCGCCGTGCACCGCGAGGGCCACTTCTGGGGCGACGACTACGCGCTCTACATCCGCCAGTCCGAGGGTCTCGTGAACGGCAACTGGGCGCAGGTCATCTCCGACAACCACTTCACCGTCGACAACTCGGCCTGGCACACGTTCAGCCCCTACGTGTACCCGTGGGGGTTCCCGATGCTGCTCGCGCCGTTCTACTGGCAGTGGGGACTGGACTACGAGCACCTCAAGTGGCTCGGCGTGGTCTGCTTCGCCGTGTTCCTGGTGTGCTTCAACCGGATCACCGAACGTCGCATCGGCTACGGCGCCGCGCTCGCGCTGACGGCGGCGATCGGCTGCTCCCTCCCGTTCCTCGGCCACACCAACACGGTGCAGTCGGAGATGCCGTTCCTCGCCTTCGCCGGCATCTGCCTCTGGACGATCGATCAGCTCGAGGACCGCCAGGCGTGGGAGGCCGATCGACTCTGGCCGCTGGTGACCCTCGGCGGACTGATCGCGTTCACGTTCAACATCCGCCGCGAAGGGCTGGCGCTGATCATCGCCCTCGTCGCCGTGCACGCCGTCCACCTGGCCACGATCCGGCACGGTCCGGGGTGGTGGCACAACGTCCGCTGGAAGCGACTCGCGGTGCCGTACGTGACGTTTGCCGTCTCGGTCGCCGTGTTCCAGCTGCTGCTCCCGAGCGTGCTCGTGCCCGACTATCCGGGAACAGGGTTCCAGAACCTGAAGGAGAACGTCCCGTACTTCCGCGACGAGCTGGCCGCGCAGCTCGGCTTCAGCCGTCCGTACCGCGACCACTTCGAGGTGCTCGGGTCGGTCGGGCTCGGCCACACCCTGTTCCGGATCATCCTGTGGCTGATCGTGATCGGGTTCGTCGCCCGCCTGGTGCGCAACTGGCGCCAGGACGCTTCGCTGCTCGCCTACACGGCGGCGATGGCCGGTGTCACTGGCCGGTTGCCGTTCCACGAGGGCCGCTACCTGCTGCAGCTGACCCCGTTCCTGCTGTACTTCGCCGCCCAGGCCATCCCCACGCTCACCGAGCTCGTCCTCGCCGCCCGCCGTCGGCCCGAGCCGGATCCCGTGGCCGCCGTGGCCGCGGCGGAACCTGTGCTCGCCAGCGAGCTGCCCTTCGCCGAGACCGTCACCGATCCCGGCGGCGAGGCCGACGCCGCGGTTCCGCACCCACCGACACGCCAGCCGTTGCCCGGACGCATCGCCATGGGTGTCGTGATCGCCGGATTGGCCGGGCTCGCCCTGCTCGGCTTCAGCGCTGCACGCGGCGAGGCGGAGCGGACGTCGGCGGGCAACGCGACCGGCATCCCCCAGTGGGGACCGACCGATCCCTACGTCGAGGAGATGTGGGCCGCGGTGCGCTCCAACACCCGTGCCGACGACGTCGTCGCGTTCTTCCGCTCGCGGGCGATGACCTTGGAGACCGACCGGCGCGCCATTCAGAGCGGTGGGCTGGAGACGATCCTCCAGGCCGCCGACTTCTATGCCATGGAGAAGGGCAGCTCGTACAGTCAGCCGAACGTGAGCGACGAGCAGGCAGCCGAAACCGGCATGGTGAAGGTGTGGGAGAACGCCAAGTTCGTCTTGTGGCAGATCCCGCAGTGAGCGCCGATCGTTGCGAACTGACGATCCTCATGCCCTGCCTCGACGAGGCCGAGACGGTCGCGACCTGCGTGCACAAGGCCCGCGGCTGGTTGGACCGCACTGGCGTCGACGGCGAGGTGGTGATCGCCGACAACGGCAGCACCGACGGATCGCGTGAGCTCGCCGCCGAGGCCGGGGCCCGCGTCGTGCCGGTCGTCGAGCGCGGCTACGGCGCCGCGCTGAAAGGCGGCATCGCCGCCGCCCGCGGCACCTACGTGATCATGGGCGACGCCGACGACAGCTACGACTTCGAGCACCTCGAGTCGTTCCTCGAGCGGCTCCGCGCCGGCGACGACCTCGTCATGGGCAACCGCTTCGCCGGTGGGATCGAACCCGGAGCGATGCCGTGGCTGCACCGCTACGTCGGCAACCCGGCGCTGAGCGCTGCCGGACGGATCTTCTTCCGGGTGCCCGTCAAGGACTTCCACTGCGGCCTGCGCGGCTTCCGTCGCGACTCAGCCCAAGCCCTGCGCCTGCGCACGAACGGGATGGAGTTCGCCAGCGAGATGGTGGTGAAGGCCACCCTCGCCGGCCAGACGATCAGCGAGGTGCCGACCACGCTGCGCCCCGACGGCCGCACCCGGGCACCGCACCTGCGCACCTGGCACGACGGCTGGCGTCACCTCCGCTTCCTGCTCCTGTACAGCCCGCGATGGCTCTTCCTCGTGCCCGGGCTCATCGTGTTCGTCCTCGGCGTGGTCGCCACGGCGCTGCTGACCGTCGGCGACGTCACGATCGGATCGGTCACCTTCAGCGTGTCGACGCTCGTGTATGCCGCAGCCCTGGCGGTGATCGGGTTCCAGGCCGTGACGTTCGCACTGTTCACGAAGGTCTACGCAGTCGCCCGCGGCTTCTTGCCGCCCGATTCGCGGATCGACCGCTTCGGCGCCCGCTTCCGCCTGGAGCGCGGGATCTACCTCGGCGTGTTGGTGTTCCTTGCCGGTCTCATCGGCACCGCGATCGGGCTGTGGCGCTGGCGCGACACCGGCTTCGGCGACCTCGACACCGCCCGCCAGCTGCGCGTCGTCGTGCCCTCGGCACTGGGCCTGATGCTCGGCTCGTCCCTGGTGCTGTCGAGCTTCTTCTTGTCCATCCTCGGCATGGACAAGCGCATCGACCTGCACGATTAGGTTGCTCGCTCCTCGCTGAAGTGCTGGATGACGGTGTCCGAGTCTGTGTGACGGGACAGGTCTGTGTGACCCCAGTGGGCTGTGAGCCTGGTGACGGGGCGCGGCATTCACACGGTCACACGGACGTGGACGGGTGCTCAGGCGACGTCGGTGATGTGGGGGCGGACGTGGCCGGTGCGCAGGCGGCGACGGCGGGTGCGCTCGTCGTACTTCGCCGGCTTCGTCGTGGCCATGAAGTCGTGGAGCACTGCGAGGAACCGTTCCGGATCCTGGTGGTGGGGGAAGTGGCCGGCCTCGGGGAAGATCTCCACGCGGGCGCTCGCCAGCTCCTCCTCGATGCGGTGAGCGTGAGCCACCGGGATGATCCCGTCGTGGCCGCCCCACACGACGAGCATCGGCATGTCGTCCGCGAGGTAGGCGCGGTCGAGCATCGTCACGACCTGGCCCCGCCAATCGACCACGGACCGCAGCGTGCGGGTGAACGCGAACTGCGACTCGCTGCGCGGCAGCCCGTCGAGCACCCGCATCACCTCGTCGGCGTCACGGCCGAGGTCGGTCCGGCTGTGGCGCAGCGCGGTCGTGACCACGCGCGCCACCTGGCGTGAGCCGGGCAGGCGCAAGGGCGGCAGCATCAGCTCGGCGAACGGCGCGGCGAGGAGTCGCAGCAGCGGCGCCACCTCCCGCCCGACGCCACCCGGAGCGACGAGCACCAACCGCTCGCAGCGCTGGGGATACTGGTAGACGAGTTGAGCGGCCACGCCGCCGCCGAGCGAGTGCCCGACGACGGTGGCCCGTTCGATGCCGAGCACGTCGAGCAGGTCGCGCATCCCGTTGGCATACGCGGCGGCCGAGTAGTCCGCACGCGGCTTGTCCGAATGGCCGTGCCCGAGCAGGTCGGGTGCGAGCACCGTGTAGCGCTCGGCGAGCGCCGGCATCAACGGCACCCACGCCTCGGAGTTGTCGCCGATGCCGTGCAGCAGCAACAGCGCCGGGCCCTCACCGCAGAGGCGGAACGCGCGCTGGTAGCCGTGGATCGTGCGGTACTGCACGGAGGTGTCCACCGACGCCGTCATGTGCCGCTGCACGTTACTCGTGCCGGTCCGACCTCCGAGACGTGGGCCTTGACATGATTGCAGTATCACGCAAATATTGCGTCTATGGATGAGCATGTGTTCACGACGAGCGTCCACTACCGAGATCCCAAGGCCGCGCTCGAATGGCTGGAACGGGCATTCGGGTTCGAGGTCACGATGGCCATCGACGGGCCGCCCGACGCGCCCGAGATGTGCCACTACGAGATGAGCTGCGCGGGCGAGGGCCGGATCATGGTCGGTGCCGAATGGGACGGCTGGGTACGCAGCCCGGCCAGCATCGGCGGGGCGAACACCCAGACCGTGCACGTGCAGTTGCCCACCGGGCTGGACGACCACTGCGAGCGGGCACGAGCCACCGGTGCGGTGATCGCAGCCGAGCCGAGCGACCAGTTCTACGGCGACCGCACCTACCGAGCCGTCGATCCCGAAGGCCACCGGTGGACGTTCTCGACGCACGTCCGCGACGTCACCCGTGCCGAGGCCGAGGTCGCCATCGGACAATCGATCACGGCGACGAACTGGGCATGAGCGATCCGGCGGCGCGGCTGGACGACACGCTGGCGGCGCTCGCCGACCCGGTGCGGCGACGAGCCGTCGAGCTGCTCGCCGACCGACCCCGCCGCGCCGGCGAGCTCGCTGCCGAGCTCGGTGCGACCCCGTCGGCGATGAGCAGGCACCTCCGCGTGCTGCGTCAGCGCGGCCTCGTCACCGAGACCCATCCCGACTTCGACGCCCGGGTTCGCATCTACGCCCTGCGCTCGGCCCCGATGGCCGAGCTGCGCAGCTGGCTCGCAACCGCCGAGCGCGGCTGGGCCGACCAGCTCGCCGCCTTCGCCGCCCACGTCGAGCGCGAAGCGTGAGCTCCGAAGGCGCCTCGCGGGTGTTGGTCGCGCTGCGCGTCGCCGTCCCCGCGTCGCGTGCATTCTCGACGTTCACCGAGGGGATCGCCGAGTGGTGGCAGCCCAACGGGCTGTTCCAGTTCAGCGACGACCGCACCGGAACCCTGGCCTTCGAGCCCGGCCCGGACGGCAGGCTCGTCGAGCACTACGGCGACGGCACGTCGTTCGTCGTCGGCCACATCCGCGTCTGGGAACCCCCGCGCCGACTCGTGCTCTCCTGGCGCCACGCCGACTTCGCCCCCGGCCAGGAGACCGAGCTGCACGTGCGCTTCGACGAGATCGGCAGCCAGACGCGCGTGACCGTCGAGCACTTCGGTTGGGACGCGTTCGCCCCCGAGCACACGGCGCGGCACGGCATGCCGCTGCCGAGGTTCCAGCTCCGGTTCGCCGAGTGGTGGCAAACGCTCCTGCAGCGCTGTGCCGACGCCGCCCGCTCGCCGGAGCCCTGAGATCTCGGTCGGTTTCTGGTCGCCCTGGCGACCAGAAACCGACCGAGAAACCTGGGCGTCAGCTCGGGACGAGTGCTCCGACCGCGGCGTCGAGCGCGGCGACGTCGGCCGGAGGCAGCGCGGCGTAGATCCTGGCCATCCGCTCCGATGTCGCCGATTGGGCCACAGCGAGCCGCTCCTCGAACGGCTCGGGATCGGGCCACGGTTCGGGCCAGCCGTGGAGCTTGGCGCCGAACTCGCCCTGCGTCGCCATCTCCGCCTCGAGCCCCCCGAGGCCGGCCACCGCGACCGACTGCACGTGCACGTCGCCACGCAGTTCGCGCAGCGTCATCATCACGATCGCCGCCGCGCCCTGCGCGTCCTCGGGAACGGGCATCTCCCGCCAGCCGGCGAACAGGGGCATGCCCAATGCCTCCACGCCGTCCAGCACGGTCCGGCCGATGCGCGTGACGACGGCGGCCGGTTCGGCCTGCCACCGCTCGCGGGCGGCAGCGGACATCCCGTCGGCGTAGATCGTGGCGATCGCCGGCGCCGATGCCGTCTGCCCGACCTTCGACCAGGCGCTGCGAACCATGTCCGGGCAGAAGAACGCGAACGCCGAGATGACCTGCGTCGCGGTGACGTCGCCCATCACGCCCGCACGGCCGGCGGCGTACAGCAGCACCACGTCGTCGATGCCGCGCTCGGCGCCGACCTGCAACGTGATCGGATCGAAGAACAGCGATGCGCCCAACCGGTTGATCCGGTAGTCCATCCGGTCGATGTTGACGGGCTCCCCTGACATGGCGGCAACGTAGCCGGTACGCGCCGAGGGAGGGACCCGTTCGGGCCCCTCCCTCGTGCGACGTCACGACGTCAGCGGTTCAACCCATCAGCCGAACCACCCGGCGACGTCGACGATGACGTGGGTCTCGGCGTAGCTGTAGATCTTCACCCGTCCGTCGGGCGAGACACCGGACACGACGACGTTCGGGATCGACTGCCCGGCGACGTAGTTGACGTTCGACGACGGCGGCTGGCCGACGTTGGCCGGGAACACCGTCAGATAGCCGCTGCCCTGGGCGTCGGTGGCCGTGATGTTCAGCACCACCGCCGTCGCCGTCGACGGCACGCCGCCGATGTCGGTCACCTTGACCTCGATCGTGCCCCCGGCCGGGATGCGCGCACCCTTCTGGCGGGTGTCGATCAGGCGCTTCGGCTTGACCGGCTTGAACAGCTCGGCGTTGCTCGCCGCCGAGTAGTAGCCGAACACGTCGGCGATCACGTGGGCGCTGGTGTCGAGGTACACGCTGACCGCCCCGTTGTCACCGATCGGCGCGAACACGACGTTCGGGCGGGTCTCCCCGGCGAGCACGTTCACGTTCGACGTGGCGGGCACCGGCGCGCCGGCGGCGTAGGCGGCGGCCCAGCCTGCTTCGGCGGGCTGATCGAGCGTCAGGTTCAGGGCGACGGACTTGGCGTCAGCAGGCACGCCGTACAGACCGGCGACCTGGAACGTGACGGTGCTGCCCTTGGCCGGCTTGCTCCCGCTGTTGCGGGTGTCGATCACACGGTCGGGGGTGACCGGGATGAAGCCGTTCGCCGCAGTGGTGCTGAAGTAGCCGAACACGTCGACGATCACATTGGTGGTCTGATCGCTGTAGACCTTGATCGCCCCGTCGGTGCCGAGCTTGGCGACGACGAGGTTCGGATCGGCTCCACCCGCTCGGTAGTTCACGTTCGACGCGGTCGGTAGCGGCTCGGTGCTCGGGTACACGGTGAGGAAGCCCGGCGCCGCGGCGTCGGCGGCGGTGACGTTCAGCGCCACCGACACGGCGTCGGCCGGCACGCCGTACAGACCGGCCATCGGGATCGTGATCGACTGGCCGCCCGGCAGCACCGCGGTGGCCACGACGTTGCCAGAGGCGCGGCTGTCATAGGCACGCTGCGGCTGGGCCAGCGGTGAGTACCTGGTCTTCGGCGTCGAGGTGACGCCCGACGACTCGAGGAACACCGCGGAGTCGAGGATGTAGTCCGACGTGTCGGCGATCGCCAGGCGGAGGGTGTTGTCGACACCGGGGGTCACGGTCGCGGCGCACGTCAACACCTGGGTGAAGCCGTCGAACTGCGTATCGAACGCGTCCTCGGTGTTGTCGATGAAGATCTGCTCGTTCTTGTGATCGTTGATCGTGTTGACCGTCACCGGCTCGGGCGTGCCCGTCGTGCTGGCGACGGTCGCGCAGTTCGCGCCGTTGACCTGGAACGCGAACACGTCGTTGAAGCTGGAGTCCACCCACTCGAGGTACTCCTCCGACGCGAACACGTAGTTGATCTCGAGCTCGGTCGTGATCGGCTTGAACGTCATCTCCAGGACGGCTGCGTCCCTGGTCGTGCGGGGGGCGACCAGCGTGTTCAGATACGCGTCACCAACACCGCCGTAGCTCTGGCCCGAATTGCTCCGGTCGTTCGGCCCCTTGGCATCGGCGATGTTGCCGCTCGACAGGATCACCCCGTCGCTGATCCCGATCGCGTCGGACACGCCCGGACCGGCGAACAGGCCGCCCTGGTTGGGGTTGCCCGTGAACGTCGCGCTGACCACCTCGACCCCGGGCCCGGCGATCTCTTGCGCCATCGCCATCGCGGTGGCACCTGGCGTCAGGCTCCAGGTCGCGGCGTGGACGGGCGGTGCCGACGTTCCCAGCGTGGCGAGCCCGGTCCCTGTGACTGCAGCGACCAAGCCGAAGCGCGCGAAGCGATGTCTCATGACGTGTCTCCCTTGTGACGGCATTGACGATCCGCACTGCCCGTGCGGTACGACCACAGACGCCCCAGTCGTCCGCTGGTTACAAACTTACTCCCTGAGAAAAGCTTGATGATTTGCCGGGTGTGCGTTCGCGCCCATCTGCCAACATGGCGTCGATGCCGACTGCGCTCGACGACCTCATGCACCTGCTCGATCTGGAGGTGATCGAGGTCAACATCTTCCGCGGTCGCTCACCGGCCGAAGACCGCCAGCGCGTGTTCGGTGGCCAGGTGGCGGGCCAGGCGCTCGTCGCCGCGGCGCGCACCGTCGACGATCGGGATCGTCGGGTGCACTCGCTCCACGCGTACTTCCTGCGGCCCGGTGATCCCGGCGTGCCGATCCTCTACGAGGTCGACCGGATCCGCGACGGCAAGAGCTTCACCACGCGCCGGGTGGTCGCCATCCAGCACGGTCAAGCGATCTTCAACCTCCAGGCCAGCTTCCACATCCCCGAGCCGGGCTTCGACCACCAGGTCCCGATGCCTGACGTGCCGCTGCCCGACACCCTGCCGGACTTCAAGACGCGGATGGCGCCGCACCGGGAGTTGATCGGCGACTGGTACGACCGGCCGCGGCCGATCGACCTCCGCTACGTGGAAGGTGACCCGCTGGAGCGTGCGGGCCGCGAGCACAGCGTGCAGCAGCGCGTCTGGTTGCGTGCGGATGGTCGCCTCGCCGACGACCCGACGCTGCACGCCTGCGTCGTCACCTACGCGTCGGACATGACGCTGCTCGACACCGCGCTTCTGCCCCACGGCCTGTCCTTCGGCGACACCTCGGTGCAGATGGCCAGCCTCGACCACGCGATGTGGTTCCATCGGCCGTTCCGAGCCGACGAGTGGCTGCTGTACGACCAGATCACACCGACCACCGCGTCGGCGCGAGGGTTCGCGGCGGGCAGCATCTTCACGGTCAACGGTGATCTGGCCATCTCGGTCGTGCAGGAGGGCATGATCCGTCGAGCACGGACGTGAGGGCTCGAGCGGCGCTCGTCGCGCTCCTGGTGCTCGCCGCGGCCTGCAGCGACGACGGTGACGACACCGGCGGCACCGGCGGCACCGGCGGTACGGCGGCGGTCGAGACCTCGGCGGCGGCGACGGGGCCGGCGACGACCGCCGACGTCGCACCGCCCACGAGCGGCAGCGCGCCCTCCACCGGGGCGACGGCGGTAACCGCCGCGCCCACCACACCGGGCGCGACGACCTCGCCCCCCACCACGGCCAGCCGGTTCACGGCCGGCGACGCGGTGCTCGGCGACCCCGTCGTCGAGGCGGGCGCGCCGACCAACCTGGTGGCGCGCCCCGGATCCGACACCTTCTACATCACCGGTCGCGGCGGGATGATCTGGACCTGGCTGCCGGGCGCTGACCTGGCCGAGGCACTCGACATGCGGGCCATCACCGAGGGCGGTGGGGAGCAGGGACTGCTCGGGCTCACGTTCTCCCTCGACGGTGCGATGGCCTACGTCGACTACACCGGCGCCGACGACGGCGGCAACACGCACGTCGACGAGTACGCCGTCGCCCCCGACGGCACGATCGACCCGTCCTCGCGGCGCGAGCTGCTCGTGATCGAGCAGCCGTTCACCAACCACAACGGTGGGCAGCTCGCCGTCGGGCCGGACGGGATGCTGTACATCGGCATGGGCGACGGCGGCGCCGCCGGCGACCCCGACCGCCGCGCCCTCGACCTCGGCGACCTGCTCGGCAAGATCCTGCGCATCGACCCGAGCGGTGACCCGTACACCGTGCCGGCGGACAACCCCTTCGTCGACCGAGACGGCGCCCGTCCCGAGGTCTGGACCTACGGCCTGCGCAACCCGTGGCGGTTCTCGTTCGATCCGGCGACCGGCGACTTGTGGATCGCCGACGTCGGGCAGGGCAGCCTGGAGGAGATCGACCTGGCCCCGGCGACCGCAGGGCGCGACGCCGGCAAGGCCACCAACTTCGGCTGGAGCGCGTTCGAGGGCACCGAGCGCTACAACGACGACCAGGACCCCGGCGGCGCGGTCCCGCCGATCTACGAGTACTCCCACGACGAGGGCTGCTCGGTGTCGGGTGGCGAGGTGTACCGCGGCACGGCGATCCCGTCGCTGGTCGGCTGGTACGTGTTCGCCGACTACTGCGCCGGCACGGTGTGGGCGCTCGAGGTCGTCCGCGCCACCGACGCCACCGACGCCACCGCGTCGGCCGGCGAACGGATCGAGATCGGCTCGGCGAGCGACGTGTCGGCGGTCGAGGTCGGGCCCGACGGCGAGCTGTACGTCGTCTCCCTCAGCGGCGAGATCGTCCCGATCGTGCCGGGTTGACGATCACTCGAAGCGGACGGTGCGCGTCGCCGGATCGGCGTCCACCAGGCGCACCTCGATCTCGGCGCCCGGATCGAGGCCGGAGCGGGGGGTGCGAGCGACGATCGCCGGATCGGCGATCTGGATGCGCGCGCCACGCTCGTCGAGATCGGTGACCACCGCGGCGAAGGTCTCGCCCTCGCGGCCGTCGAGTGCGATCGACTCGGCGAGATCGACGACCGCCCGCTCGACCTGACTGCTCCGGGCCGCCGCTCGATCCATCACCTCCGGGAGCCGGCCACACCCTTCCTCGACCCAGCTGGGGACCGCTTCGGCGTTGACGACGGCGAGCGTCGCTTCGATGACGTACCGGTCGGCGAGGCGGCGCAGCGGAGCCGTGGCCTGGGCGTAGGTCGCGGCCATCGCCGCGTGCCATGGCGTCACACCGGGTTCGAACCCGGCGTAGGTCGCGCCGCCGCCGGCCCGCCGCACGGCGAGCAGGAACGCGACGGCCCGCGCATCGCTGGGATCGAGCCGACGCTCGAAGGCACCGAGCGACTCGGCTCGCGGCCAGTTCAGCCCGAGGGCGTGGGCGGTGAAGCGCAGCCGCTTGACCGCTCGCTCGTCGGGTTCGGGCATCACCCGGAACAGGCCCGTGCCGGCGGCGAACATCGCGTCGGCGACGGCGAGGTTCGTCGCCAGCGACAGCGCCGAGTTCTGGGTGGCCGCGACCGGCCGCGCGTCGAACACCAGCCGCATCTGGCCGTCGGCGGCGGTCGTGATCTCCTGCTCGGGGAACTCGACGCGGCTCGCGCCGCGGGCTTCCTCCGCCGCGCCGACCCTCGCCGCGAGCTCGCCGAAGCCATCGGGGAGCTCCTCGGCGGTCACGGTCTCGTACCCCAGCTTGGCCCGGCTGCGCACGATCGCCCGCCGGGCACGACGCAGTGCCGACGTGCCGTCGGGAGCGACGGCGACCTCGAACACGACCGCCGGCCGGGGGCCGACCGGCAGCAGGCTCGCCGCACCCTCGGCCAGCACCGGCGGGTGCAGGCCCGCACGCTGCCCGGGGAGGTAGACGGTGAGCCCGCGCCGCCACGCCTCGTCGTCGATGGCGTCGCCCGGGCGGACGAACCAGGCGACGTCGGCGATCGCGTAGTGCAGCACCAGCGCCGACCCGTCACGTTCGATCGCGAACGCCTGGTCGAGGTCGGTGCTCGACGCCGGGTCGAGCGTCACGAACGCCAGCGCGGTGAGATCGACGCGCTCGTCGTCGAGCGGTCGCGACGCGGCGACGTCCGCGGCAGCGAGCACCTCGGTCGGGAATCGATCCGGAACGTGGAACTGCTGGCGGATCGCGGCCAGACCCGAGGCGAACACCCCGGCGTCGAGCGCGTGCCCGATCACCGGCGCGGTCGGTGGGACCTCAACGACGGGCTCCCATGAACATCGACTTCAGCGCGTCGTAGTGCTCGATGCAGTGTCCGGCCCCGAGCACGACGGCCTCGAGCGGCATCGGTGACATCCGCACCGGCACCTCGGTCTCGCGCTCGATGCGCTGGGCGAGGCCGCGCAGCAGACCGCCGCCACCGACCAGGTACATCCCACGCAGGAGGAAGTCCTGGGCCAGCTCGGGCGGGGCCTTCGCCAGGCAGCGCACGACGCTGGCCACGATCGCCGAGACGACGTCGTCGATCGCGACCCGGATCTCCTCGGGGCTGAGCACGACCGTCTTGGGCAGACCGGTCATCAGGTCTCGCCCGCGCACCTCGGCGAAGCTCTCGTCCGGCGTGGTGTCGGCCGAACCGATCGCGACCTTGATCTCCTCCGCGGTGCGCTCGCCGACGGCGATGCCGTGCTCGCGGCGGACGTAGCTCTGGATCGCGTTGTCGATGTCGAAGCTGCCGACGCGCACCGCCTCGAGCGCGACGATCCCCCCGAGGGAGATCACCGCCGTCTCGCTCGTGCCGCCCCCGATGTCGATCACCATGTTGCCGACCGGCTCGTCGATCGGCAGGTCGGCGCCGATCGCCGCGGCCATCGGCTGCTCGATCAGCTGCGCATCCGCCGCGCCGGCCCGGCGCGCTGCGTCCGTGACCGCCCGGCGTTCCACCTCGGTGATCGCGGAGGGCACGCAGATCACGACCTTTGGCCGGGTGAACCGGCTGACACCGACTCGTTGCAACAGCAACCGGATCATCCGCTCGGTGATCTCGAAGTCCGTGATCGCGCCCCCGCGCAACGGACGGACGGCGACGATGTAACCCGGTGTGCGGCCGATCATCTGCCACGCCTCGCGCCCCGTCGCCAGCACCTCGCCGGTCTGGCGGTTGAGGGCGATCACCGACGGCTCGTTGAGCACGATGCCGCGGCCCTTCATGTAGACGAGCGTGTTCGCGGTGCCGAGATCGATCGCGAGGTCGCGAGCCATCAGCGTTCACCCTTCTTCACGCGGTCGATCACCTGGCGGCGCGCCTCGGGCGAGAGCGCATCCAGGTGACGCTGGAAGCTGGCCACGCCGTCTTCACGGCGCGGGTGGCGCGTCCTTTGCACCCCGACGTAGAGCAGCGCGCCGAGCACGCCGGCGACGAGCACCGCCAACACGATCACGAGAGGGGTCACGCGCCTCGGCCTACCTGCTCGCCGATGGACCGGACGTCCTGCGCGTCTGAGCCCCAGCCCGAACCGTCACGCCACGACTCGTGCTTCCAGATCGGCACCGTCGCTTTCAACGTGTCGATGCCGTACCGGCAGGCCTCGAACGCCTCACCGCGATGTGGCGCAGACACGGCGACGATGACCGCGACCTCCCGCAACGCGAGGCGGCCCACCCGGTGCAGCATCGCCACCCGGCCGACGTCGGGCCAGCGGCGGCGGATGTCGCCGGCCAGTTCGCCCATGCGGGCCTCGGCGGGCTCGGCGTAGGCTTCGTACACCAGGTGATCGACGCCATCACGGCCCTCGGCGTGGTCGCGTACGGTCCCGGAGAACACCGCGATCCCGCCGCAGCTCGGCACGGCCGCCCAGTCGTGCACGGGCCCGACGTCCAGCGGGTCGCTCGACAGGGCGATCCAGTCGTCTCCGGTGATCGGGGCGTGCACGGCGGCATCGTAGCGGTGCACGGCCGCGACGCCCGCCTGCGGGCTGCCCTCACTACGCTCTCTGCCTCGTGGAGTCGAACGACAGGGACGACGGCGCTGCCGGCGATCCCGACGCACACCACAACCGAGACTTCGAGCCGCTGCCCCCCGCGCCCCTGCCTGCGCACGAGCGGGCCTGGCGCCACCCCAGCGAGCTGGGGGCCAACACCGTCGAGGTGCTGCCCCGGCCGCAACCGGCGATCAGCCGCCGGGCGACGGTGGCGACCGTCGCTGCGGGCGTGCTGCTCGTGGTCGGCGCCGTGCGCCTGATGGCTCCATCGTCGTCGTCGAGCAGCACCGCCGACGGCGTGACCGTGCTGACCGTGGGCGCCACGGCGCTGTCCACGACGGTGTCGGAGCAGGCCACGGCACAGCCCACCGACGCGCCGCGGGCGTCGATCACGGCCAGCGCGACGTTCCTCGCGACGACCACGCTCGTGGTGCACGTCACGGCGGCGACACCCGTCCCCGTCGAGCTCGACGACCTCACCGTCGGCGACGATCCGACCATCTACGCCGTCGTGCTCGCTGACGGCAGGTTCCTCGCCACGACCGCCTCCGCCGTCGACGGCCTCGACGCGGTGGACGTGCACCTGCCGACCGGCGACACCGTGACGGCGACGATCGTCCGCGCCGATGGGCCCATCGTCCTGCTCGACCTGAGCGGGGCGAGCACGCCGCCGGCTCCGCACGGCGACACCCCCGATGCCGGCGAGGTCGTCATGGTCGGCACACCCGCTGGTGAGGCGCGAGCGATGGTGGGCGATCCCAACGACGACGGCTTCCCGCAGCTGGTCAGCGACCTGCCGTTGCACGACAGCGGGCCCGTGTACGACGGGGACGGGACCCTCGTCGGGATCTGCACCCACGGCACGGACGAGCTGAACTGGCTGGTGCCCGTTGCCATGCTCGACCAGATGGCCGCCGACCACGACGTGGACGAGCCGGTCACGGAGGCCTCGACCGACGCGCCCACGACGTCGAGCCCCACCACGGAGGTGACGACGTCCACGTCCTCGACCACCGTCACCACCACGACGCTCGTCATGACGACCACACCGACGACGTCGACGCCCAAGTCGTCGCCCACGACCTCGACCCCGAAGCCGCCGCCCACGACCACCGTCGCGGTCTCGGCCACGCCGACGACGACCGCCGACTGACCCGTTCTTGCGGTCGAATCGGGCCCGGGACGGGCCCGATTCGACCGCAGGTTCGGCTCGGGGGGCCAACCTGGGCCGCCGGTCAGGGGGTGCGGCGGCGGCGGGCGCGGCGCACGAGCAGGGCGACCGTCGCCAGCAGGGAGGTGCCCAGCACACCGGCGGCACCGAGCGACAGCTCCTGCTTGCGCTTCGGGGTCAGCATCGTCCACCAGCGGGCCTCGGTGCCTTCGACGAAGGCCTGCTCGTTGGTGACCGTCGGTGTCCAGCCCGTCGCTCGGAGACGGTCGTTGGCGACGACCCACGGCGAGGCGGTGTACGACCGCAGGCCGGGCGGGATCGGGCCCCGCTGGAAGCGCCACCGCAGTCGGGCGATCACCTCGGCGACGGGGTCGGGGAGGCGGAAGCGACTCGCCTTGCCCGACAAGGCCCGCACCCGGGCACCGGGCACCCAGCCGTCGGGAGCGACGTTGTACACGCCGTCCAGGCGGGCGGTCACGGCGACGACGATGGCGTGGGCGAGGTCGTCGAGGTGCAGGAACTGGGCAGGCACGTCGTCGTCGCCCAGCCGGGCGGCGGGCCCGGCGGCGAGCGCTCGGGCGAGGGTCGTCGTGCCGTCGGCCGCCATCGCCGGCACGGGTCGCAGCACGGCGACGGATCGGCCGGGCGCGGCGGTGCGCCAATCGTCGACGAGCTGCTCGACCAGTGCGAGCTGGCGGGCGAAGGCGAGTCCGTTGTCGGGTCGCAACGCCTGATCCTCGGTGAGCGGCACCGGGTTGTTCGGCCACGCCCCGTACACGAGCGCCGACGACAGCAGCACGATCGCCGTCGCGCCGGTGCGCTGGGCGGCAGCGAGGAGTTCGCCGGCGCCGAACGCCGCGCTGCGCCGGCGGCGGGCGAGCGCGTCGTGATCGCCGGCGGAGAGGTGCACGAGCACCTCGACGTGGTCGTGGAGCTCGGCGAGCTCGTCGGGTCCGACGAGCTGCACGTCGTCGAAGCCGTCGCGAGCCAGCTCCTCGATCACCCGTCGCGGCAGCGCCCAGGAGCTGCCCACCACGACGATGCGTCCCTCCATCCGGCGGAGGCTACCCGCGGTCGCCGGAAGCGGCGGGGCGCCGGAAGCTCCCCGGGCGCCCGCCCGTAGACTCGGGCCGTGGCCGACGACGATGCCAACCCCTTCGCCAACCTCCCGATGTTCGGCGACCTGGCAAAGGCGCTGAGTGGCCAGGGTCCGCTGAACTGGGACGCCGCCCGGCAGTTCGCTGCGCTCGCAGCCACCGGCGGGGAAGCCGAGCGCAACCCCGATCCACAGGTTCGCATCGCCCTGTCCGCGCTGACCGGCATCGCCGACATGCACATCCGCGAGGTCACCGGCCTCGATCCCCACCCGCAGCGCCTCGAGGTCGTGACCGTCACCCCGGGGGCGTGGGCGCAGCGCACGCTGACCGACTACCAACCGCTGTTCAGCGAGCTGGCGGCATCGCTGAACCAGCGGCCCCCCACCACCGACGAGGGCTTCGTCGATCCGTCGATGGCGATGATCGCCGGCCTCAGCCAGATGATGGCACCAGCGATGCTCGGCATGGCGGTGGGCTCGATGGTCGGCCACCTCGCCAAGCGGGCGTTCGGCCAGCACGACCTGCCGATCCCCCGCCCGGCTGCGGGAGAGCTGGTGCTGGTCCCGGACACGATCGACGCGTTCGCCAAGGAGTGGGAGCTGCCTCGCGACGACCTGCGGTTGTGGGTCCTGACCCAGGAGCTCGCGGCGAGCGCCCTCTTCTCGGTGCCGCACCTCCGTGAGGCCGTGCTGTCGAGCGTGCGCCAGCACGTCGGCGGCTTCCGCCCCGATCCGAACGCGCTGATGGAGAAGCTGTCGTCGATGGACGACGCTGCCGACGACACCGATCCGATGGCCGCGCTGCAGCGGGCGTTCGGCGATCCCGAGGTGCTGCTCGGTGCGGTCCGCTCACCGGAGCAGATGGCGCTCCAACCGAGCCTCGACGCGCTGCTCGCGCTGGTGATCGGCTACGTCGACCACGTCGTCGACGCCGTCGGGACGCGCCTGCTCGGGGCACCCGGTCGGATCTCCGAAGCGGTCCGTCGGCGCCGGATCGAAGCCTCCCCCGACGACGCGTTCGTCGAGCAGCTGCTCGGCCTGCGCCTCGACCGCCACCAGGTCGAGCGGGGCCGCGCGTTCGTCGCCGGCGTCGTCGAGCGCGCCGGCGCCGACGGGCTGGCGCAGCTGTACGCCAGCGCCGACCACCTCCCGACGCCCGCCGAGCTCGACGCCCCCGGCCTCTGGCTCGCCCGCATCGGCCACGACTCGTAGCCAACCCCCGGGTTCTCGGGAGCAAATCGGGTGCTCTGGCACCCGATTTGCTCCCGAGAACGAAGTCAGTCGTCGGGGTCGTCGGGGGGGGTGGGCGGGGGGAGGGGGTCGCCGGGGCGCTGGACACCGCCGCTCGGGGTGCCCCGACGCTCGGCGATCTTGCGCTGCACACCGCGGCGCGCTCTCGAC
>CAZMGD010000071.1:0-15446 GCA_964565705.1 uncultured Ilumatobacteraceae bacterium
TCGAGCCATCATCCCAGGCGGACGCCACCGGAGGCGGTCATTCAGCTGAGCGCCGTGCAGCCCGGCGGGCGCGTTGTTCGGGCGCGCTCCGCGAGCGGGCTGATCGGCGCGAACCCGGCGTCAGGGGTCCACAAGCGAGAGCGCGACCCCAGCCACCCGCAGATGCACCCGCATGACAGCGGGTCCGTGACAGCTTGCCGGGCGTGAGGTGTCACGATCATGGCGGCGGATGGGGTTTATGGGGTTGTGAGGTCGTTCGACGAGTTCGTCGTGGTGGTCGGGCCGCGGTTGCGTGCCGGTCTGGTCGCGGCGTATGGCTCGGAGGTCGGGGTGGAAGCTGCGGCGGACTGCCTGGTGTACGCCTGGCAGCATTGGGAGCGGGTCGCTGCGATGGACAACCCGGCGGGCTACTTGTATCGGGTCGGGCAGTCAGCGGCTCGGCGGTCTCGCCGCCAGCAGGGGTGGCTGCCGGCTCCTGATCCGACCGATGTCCCGGAGGTCGAGCCGGGTCTGCTGCCCGCGCTTCGTTCGCTGTCGGAGCTGCAGCGGATCTGTGTGGTGATGGTCCACGGCTACGGGTGGTCCCAGGCCGATGTCGCGGCGATGTTGGAGATCACTGCGTCGACGGTTCGCACGCACCTCGCGCGGGGCCTCGCCCATCTGCAACGTGAACTGGAGGTCGCTCCCCATGCCGATTGACATCGAGGACCAGCTCAGCCAGTACTGCGACTGGCTCGAACAGCAACTCGGCGCGCCGATGCGCCCACCGACGACACCGACCGACCACGCTGCGGTCGCGGCCGGCGTGATCGAGATCTCCGCCCAGCCTGGTCACCGGCGGTGGAAGCGCAGCCTGGTCGCCGGAGCGGCCGCGCTGATCTTGGTCGTCGGGACAGTCGCCGCGCTGCGGTTGCGACACTCCGATCACGCCCCGACGGTGCTGGGCGGCTCACCCTCTTCGATTGCGCCGCCGGCATCGAACGCGCCGTCGGATCATCTGGCCTCGCTGCTCGATCCGGGCGCCGTGGAGCTGCTCACAGCGGCGCCGCTGCACGCTCGCGGGTCATCGGCTGCGGTGTGGACGGGCAGCGAGATGATCGTTTGGGGCGGGTCTGCTGCTGATGGGCAGCCGTTCGGGGACGGCGCCCGCTACGACCCGGTCGCTCGCACTTGGACGATGCTGCCGGAGGCGCCGATCGCGGCGCGGAGGGACACGGCGACGGTGTGGACCGGGACCGAGATGCTGATCTGGGGTGGCGGCGACAACGGCACATCGTTCACCGACGGCGCAGCGTTCAACCCGACCACCAACACATGGCGGACCCTGCCGGCGTTCGATCTCGGCTCCACGATCCGCCCCACCACCGCCTGGACCGGCAGCGAGATGATCGTGATCGAAGGAATCAACGGCACAGCGAACGGCGCAGCGTTCAACCCGACCACCAACACATGGCGAACGATCGCGACACCACCCGGCCGATTCATGGTGCCCTATCCGGACGCCGTGTGGACCGGCACCGAGATGGTCGCCACCCTCGCCCAGCCACCCGACGACGCCCCGATCATCGCCGCCTACCACCCGGCCACCGACACCTGGCGAACGCTCACCGACGACATCCCGTCGGGCAGCGACGATCGCGCCGTTCCGAGCCTGGTGTGGACCGGCAGTGTCCTGCTCGTCCTCAACGTCACCGACAACACGATCCGCGAATGGGACCCCGCCACCGGGCAATGGTCCACCTTCGACGAGCTCGAACCGGACACCGCCCGCCAGATCCACCACCCCGTGTGGACCGGCCACACCGTCGTGTTCTCGAACGGCAGCCCCGCCGTCGACCAGTTCAACCCGACCACCGGGCTGTGGTCGACCGTCACCGTGGAACAACCGATCGAAAAGCGCCTCGACCCCGTCTCGCTGTGGGCCGACGGCATCCTGCTCACCTGGGGCGGCCTCATCACCACCCCCGACCGCACCTACGTCGCCGCGTCCGACGGAACCGCGTGGCGCCCGCCCACACCCGTCGACGACGAGCCCGCTGCCGCGTCGATGCCGCCCGACGCACAGATCCCCGTCAACACCTACCGGTTCGTGCCGATCACCGAACTGGACGAACCCGGCGAAGCGACCACCCTCGCCGACTACGAGGCAGCGATCGCTGACGGGCCGATCACTGGGCCCGACGGCACGACCTACGGCAACCAAACCGACGACCCGACCACGTCACCCGACTACATCGCGATCAGCGACGCTTGGCACCCCGACACCCCAATCGTCGGCTTCACCGCCACACAGGGCCAATGGGCACCACCCGGCACCGCCGACACCGGCGGCGGGCCCCAACCCTTCGGCATCTTCGGGTTCGGCGGAAGCCTCATGGGAGAGATGACCCCATGGACCATCGGCGACGGGCCCGGGTTCACCACCGTGTTCGTCCCGGCTCTCGCTCCCGACGGGTCCCCGCTCGTCATCCCCCCGTTCAACGTCCCGATGGCCACCTTCCCGCCAGCCGGCACACCCGCCAGCGAGGTCACCCCCGAAGACGGCTACATCCGCGTCTGGACCAACGACAACACCGAAGTCCTCGGCTACGTCCTGCTCTCCGACCACCTCGCCAGCGTGGACAACCCCCTCCCCGATGGCTCGTTCCCACCCATCCGCCTCTACGACGGCTACGGCAACCCGATCGGCGAATGGACCGCACCCATCGGCTGATCGCACGCCTCACGATGCACCCAACGTCACCTACCGCCCGCTGCGTGATGTCGTGGGATTGGGCTCGTAGCGTGTGAAGGTGGGCGCCGGTGAAGGGCTCGCGGGCGCGGTGCGGGCCTCGCCGCTGGCGGTGTCGTGCGCCGCCCAGGATCGCCTCCGCGTACCGCGCTACGGCAGTGCGAGCGGCCGAGACCACGCAACCATCCGACTACGCTGACAGCCACCGGCACGGGAGTGGACCATGAGCTATCGCGATGACCTCAGCACCTACTTCAACAACGTCGGGGACGAGCCGCATCGCTCACACGGCGGCTGGTGGCGGAGAATCCTTTCATCGCTCGGGCAGGCCGCCCGATCGTTTGCGGGCGGAGGTGGCGTCGGCCCCTGGGGTGGCTGACGCCTCTGCCCGGCAATTTCGAGCAACACATTTCGGCGAATCGATGGGGTCCACCCTGGGGCGCGCTCCCCGACCGAGTGCCCCACAACGCCGGGTGCTGGACGCGCTAGTGATTGGGCGGGCCGTCGTCGCCCAGCCGTGCGGGATGGTCGAAAACGACGGCGACTGGCTTCGCTCGCATCGGTGATCTCAGCGCAGACTGGACCGATGACATCCCCGACGGTCCCGCAGCTCCGGTTCGACGGCAAGGTCGTGATCGTCACCGGTGCGGGCAGGGGCCTCGGTCGAGAGTACGCCCTACTGCTCGCCGCCCGCGGCGCGAAGCTCATCGTGAACGACCTCGGCGTCGCGATCAGCGACACCGACGGATCAGGCGAGGCACCGGCGACGAACCCGGCCGACGACGTGGTCGCAGAGATCAGCGCCGCCGGCGGCGAAGCCGTGGCCAACCACGACACCATCGCCACCGTCGAGGGCGGCGCCGCCATCGTCGCCGCGGCGGTCGATGCCTTCGGGACGGTCGACGTGGTGGTGAACAACGCCGGACAAGTTCGATTGCAGCCGTTCGGTGAGTTCCCCGATGAGCACGTGGCCAGCGTGATCGGCACCCAGCTGCTCGGGACACTCAACGTCAGCCGCTCGGCCTGGCGCATCATGGCCGAGCGGGGCGAGGGCCGGTTCGTCAACGTCTCGTCGGGCGCCGCCTACGGCGGCTTCACTGGCAGCAGCGTCTACTCGATGGCGAAGGCCGGTGTCATTGGACTCACCATCGCGATGGCAGCTGAGGGTGCCGAGGTCGGCATCGCCGCCAACGTCGTCGCCCCCTACGCCAAGACGCGGGCTGGAACCGGTTTCGGACCGATCCCCTGGAGCGAGGGTCTGGCCAGCTGGCTGCACCCTTCGAAGGTCGCCCCGGTGGTGGCGTGGCTCGCCCACGAGAGCTGCGAAGTGACCGGCGAGTGCTTCGCCGTTGGTGCGGGACATGTCGCCCGGGTCGCTTTCGGGGCGAACGACGGCTTCACCGACCGCGACCTCACCCTCGAGTCCGTCGCCGCTCACGCGCAGCAACTCGCCGCCCCCGCCACCAGTCCAGTGGGCGGCCCTCACTCGTCGCTGATGCCCAACATCATGGGCGGCTTCAGCAGCTGACCGTTTCCGCGAGAGCTGCAGGCTGCACACGAGCGTCACCTGGACCATGAACCTGACAACGAACCTGCCCCACAACGCCGGTTACACGGGTGATCCACCTTCTGGACCAACGGCTCGGTGACGCGCTCTCGTTTGCGCGAGAGACGGTTGTCTCGCTCGCTCGAAGATGGCGGGATGCTGGAGGCGCGTGGCTACTCGAACCAGCCCAGGAGGTCCACGATGAGGTCGGCGTCATTCTGCGAGCAGTAGCGGAGGCGCGATGCCGGTCCGGGGCCGAGTTGCGTGAGGGTGAGCGCGGCTCGGTCCTGATCGGCGCGGGCGTTCTGAACGCTGACGTCACCGCCGGTCCACGGGTTGGGTGTTGCGCACACCCATCCGGCCTCGTGGCTGATGTACGTGACGTCCTGCAGAACGGCGGACGCGTCGGCTGGAACGCTCGTAGGTTCGAGCACCGCGGCACCTGGCGCCGCCAGGGTGGGAAAGCCGATGTTCGATCGGCTGTCTGCCAGGCGAGTCGGGTCGCCGACGTGGCGGAGCCCGTCGGTGGATGCGGGGGCGGTGGCGTCGGTGAACCAACCGACGATGTCGACGATCAGCCCGGCTGCCTGCGCGGCGTACAGGTTCACCGCGCCGTCGGCTCCGATCGGGACGATCGCCAGGTTCGCTCGGGTTCCGTTGAACACGCCGATTCGATCCCGATCTCCGACCAGTTGCGATCGACACGCCTCGACGTCGCCGGACACGAACACTCCTCGCAGCTTGCGCTCTCGTCGCCGTCGTGGGCACCGCAGCGTTGGCCGTCACCCACCGCGATCGATCCGATGCAGGCGAGCAGGCGCCGCGCCCACCGTGCACGACTCGATGTTCGTCACCTGGCTGCCCGACGGCGAGACGACCAGCGCGACCATCACCGCCACAGCCGTGAACGCCGCAGGCACCCCGATCGGCGACACCACCAGTCAGCTCCACGCCGACTGAATCGCCGATCCGAGGTCAAGCGCCGGCGTGTCCTCAACCGCCGGCTTCTTGTCGGTGTGACGCTCGCTGGAGTTGGTCGCGGGGCGGGTTCGCGGGGTTCGCAGGCTTATCGCCAGGGGTTGATGACCGCCAGGCCGTCGAAGCGCTCGAAGTCTTTGACATTGCGGGTGATGACGGTCATGCGGTGCTCCAAGGCGGTCGCGCCGATGAGGGCGTCGCGAAACGGCGCAGGATCCGGCACGTGGAGTGCCGCAGCACGCCTGGCGACGGCCCGATCGACGACGAGGACACGGTCAGCGAACGCGGCTGCGACACTGCTGTCGAGCCATCGGCGAAGCACCTCCCCTTGAGCGGGATCGGCGCGCTCAGCGAGCAGGACGCCGTGTTCGAGCTCGTGGATCGTGATCGTTGACACGAACATCCGCCCGGACGGCACGGCTGAGGCCCACTCGGCGACGCCGGGGTTCGCCTTACCGGCGCGCACCTTACGCAGCTCCGAGACGACGTTGGTGTCCAGCACGAACATCAGTCGAAGCTGGCAGGCTGGGCGTCGTCGCGGGTGGTGGGGGCCGTGAACTCGATGTCTTCGACGCCGGCCGGCTCGGCGAGGCGGTCCAGGACGTGAGCGGTGCCGAGGAGTCGTTCGTAGGCCTCGTAGGTCAGCAGCACGTGCGCCGGGCGGCCGCGGTCGGTGATGTACACCGGTCCGTGTTCGGCTGCCTTCTTCGCGCCGCTGGTGTCTTGGTTGAACTCTCGGCTCGTGATCTGGGTCGCCACAAACCCTCCCATGTAGAGATGTTGCTACTTTATACCGGGGGCCCAGAGGGCACGCCGCCAGCGCGCCGCTGGTGTGTCCCAAGAACGACGCCCCAGCCGCTCAGCCGCGCCACGTAAGCCCCGATCGCCGGGTGGATCCCCGTTGCAAGCTTCGATCGTCACGACGCTGTGGTGTCGCGAGCCCGGCTCGAAAAGTTCGGGGCCTTGCCGTTGACGGTGAACATGCCATCGGCGGTGGCCACGCGCTCGCCCTTGGCAACCCGTCCCACGATGCCGACGCCACCCCCAGGCGGGAGTACCCGGAAGCCCTTCCGGGAGTAACCGCTGGAGCAACGCTCCGCAATACAGGACGACACCAGATGTCACCCGATGGACGTTTTCCCCTGGTCAGAGCCGTACAGGTCGGTACGGGAGCACACGAGGAAACACCTGATGGACTGCTGGCGGAAGGGGTGGGATTCGAACCCACGGAGACCCGAAGACCTCAACGGCTTTCGAGGCCGTCCCATTCGTCCACTCTGGCACCCTTCCGGGGCGACAAGCTATCTGTTCAGGTCCGCTTGTCCGCGAAGAACCCGCTGAGGAGGTCGGCCGCCTCGGCGGCGAGCACGCCGTGCGTGGTCGCTGGGTTGTGGTTGAGGCGGGGATCGGCACAAACGTTGTAGAGGCTGGCGGTGGCGCCCGCCTTGAGGTCGGCGGCGCCGTACACCAAGCGGCCGATCCGGGCGTTGAGCAGCGCTCCGGCGCACATCACGCACGGCTCGAGCGTGACGTAGAGCGTGCAGTCGTCGAGCCGCCACCGGCCGAGCGCCGCCGATGCGTCGCGCAACGCCAGCACCTCCGCGTGTGCGGTGGGATCGCCCGACAGTTCGCGCTCGTTGTGTCGGCGGGCGATCACCTCGGCGCCACGAACGACGATCGCTCCCACCGGCACGTCGCCGTGCGCCAGCGACGATCGCGCCTCCTCCAACGCCATCGACATCGCGGCCTCGTCGTCCATCGCTGCGACCCTACGCGCAAACCCCGTGACACCTCCGTGGCACGGTGCAACCATGGCCAACCGCACCCGGCACCCATCGGCGGCTCGCCGCCCATCCCTTGCGACTGCTGCACCGTTGAGCGAGTACGACGCCCCGAGCCTCCGCGAGCTCGTCACCCTCCTGGTCGGCGGCGCCGCGGAGCTCGCGAACCTCGACGGTGCACCCGTCCGGCCGCGCATCGACGATCCACTGTTCGACAGCACAGGCCAGGAGGACGTCCTCGTGGTCCGCTCCTGGCTCCAGTTCGGGATGCCGCGGCTTCCGCGGCCCGAGGGAAGCGACTGGCGCGACACGTTCGCTCCGCCTCCCGACGACGAACACCTCGAGCTCGCCGTCGGCCTGCTCTACCGACTCGCGGACCACTCCCGGAATGCGATCGCCGGACCCCAGCCGGTACGCGTCGCAGCGGCCATCGCGTGGTTGACGCTGATGGGCAACCGCCTGCCGATGGTCCCGGTGCGCCCCCGGTTCACGGCCGAACAGATCTGGCGCACGTTCGGTGTCTCGGACTGTGCCGAGCTGGGTCGAAATCTCCGCAGGGCGTCGGGCCCGATCCCCGACGGCCTGCCGCGCGGTTCGGTCTGGCTCGCTCGCACCGAGTTCCTGCACTCGGTCGTCAGACGGTTCATCGTCGGTCAGCGCGACCTCGAGTTGAAGCACGTGCGGGAGGCGACGAGCCGTCCGCCGATCGCTCAACGTCCAGTAGATCGACACCTGAGGATCGTGCGCTGACCCACCGCGCGGACGGCGCTCAGCACGATGGCTGACCGTGACGGTCGTCGTACAGGATCTCGCCGGTGTCGTCATCGATGGCCGTCATTGCCGTCACGACCCTTCGACCACCGCACACCAGGCAGACCCTCCCGGGCAGGCGCTGGCCGGAGCCGTTGCACGCCCAGCAGCGAACGCGGTGACGTTCGATCGTCGTGGCCCGAGAGGGCGCCGCCACGCGGCGCTTGGAGAGGATCCTCATTCGCAGCCCCTTCGCCCAAAGGTGACCTGTCACGAGACGCGAGACGCCTCGGAGCACTCAAGAGTAACGCACCCTGCGTCGGGTGCGAGGCGCGGCTGTCTGGTCTGCGCGGAGGGGGTGGGATTCGAACCCACGGAAGCTTTCACTTCACACGCTTTCCAAGCGTGCCGATTCGGCCGCTCTCGCACCCCTCCCGGGGATGTGTGCCGACGCGACCCCGCCGGCTGAGGTGACGACCAGGTGGCCTGCGGCACACGGGGGATACCGCTGAAGGCTGCTACCTCCCGGTCCTGACCTGGTTCACGGGTGCCCGTTGCACAGGGCCCGGTCGTCACCTCACCCGGCGGGAGCCGAACGAAGGCCTCGTCAGGCTAGCGCCCGGCCGACGGGTCTCGCTCAGGAGCGGCGCCTCCTCATCGCCAGGGCGTTGGCCCGAGCGGACAGGTTCGGCGCGTCGAGCTGCTCGGCGAGCGCCTGGAACTCAGCGGTGGGGCCCCGCCACTCCCAGTCGTCGACCGCGCCGACGGGCACATCGCACTCGACGGTGGCGATGCGCCGGAACAGGTAGGCCAGCTCGCGCTGTTCCGACAGCGTCCGGGCCAGGTTCGGCGCACCGCGCAGACCAGGCACGTCCCACTGGCCGGACGCGTCCGGCACGTGCTCGAGGTGCACGTAGCGGGCCAGCACGGCAGCGGCCGACTTCGCTCCCCACCCGGGCAGCCCAGGGAAGCCGTCGGCGGTGTCACCGACCAGGGCGAGGTAGTCCGGGATCGATGCAGGACCGATGCCGAACTTGGCGCGCACCGCGTCCTCGTCGAGGATCTCGCCCTTGCGTCGGTCGTACTGCACGACGCGCGTGCCACGCACGCACTGTCCGAGATCCTTGTCCGGCGTGACGATCAGCACCTGCTCGACCCGTTCGTCGGCGTCGGCCACGGCGGCTGCGGCCCCGAGGGCGTCGTCGGCCTCGTGCACGTCCATCGCCCAGGTCGTCACGCCCATCGCGACCAGGGCCTCCTCCAGGATCGGGATCTGGTGCAGCAGCGCTGGGTCCATGCCCTCGCTCGTCTTGTATCCCGCCCACAGGTCGTTGCGGAAGCTCTCGATCACGTGGTCGCTGGCGACACCGACGTGCGTGGCGCCGTCGCCGATCAGCTGCAGGGTCGATCCGAGCACCCCGACGGTGGCGGCGAGCGGCGCCGGCTGCTCGTGATGCCGCGCGGCACCGAAGTGCTGGCGGAACAGCTCGTAGGTGCCGTCGACGAGGTGGACCTTCATCCCCTCATCCTGGCGCACGCGCTCAGTCGAACTCGGGGCCTTCGTGCCGGGTGCGCTTGAGCTCGAAGAAGTGCGGATAACCGGCCAGCGTGACCGCGCCGTCCCACACCCGGCCGGCCTCCTCGCCGCGGGGGATTCGGCTGAGCACCGGGCCGAAGAACGCGATGCCGTTGATGTGGATCGTCGGCGTGCCGACGTCGTCGCCGACCGCGTCCATGCCGGCGTGGTGGCTCTCGCGCAGAGCTTCGTCGAGGCTCTCGTCGTCGTAGGCGTCGATCAGCTCCGCCGGCAGCTCGAGCTCGGCAAGCGCGTCGACCACCACGGCCTGCAGGTCGTCGCGCCTGCCCTCGTCGTGGATGCGTGTGCCCGTCGCGGTGTAGTAGGCGGACAGCGTGTCCTGGCCGTACTTGTGCTCCACAGCGATGGCCACGCGCACCGGTCCCCACGCGTTCTTCATCATCTCCCGGTAGCGCTCGGGCAGTTCGTCACGGCCCTCGTTCAACACCGCCAGGCTCATCACGTGGAACTGGACCTCGATGTCGCGCACCTGCTCGACCTCGAGGATCCAGCGCGACGTGATCCAGCACCACGGGCACAGCGGGTCGAACCAGAAGTCGGCACGGTCCTTGGTCATGGGGGTCACTCCTCGACGAGCTCGATCAGGGTCCCGAAGCTGCCCTTCGGGTGGATGAACGCCACGGTCGTACCCCGGCTGCCGGGCCGGGGAACCTGGTCGATCGGTATGGCGCCGGCAGCGACCATCGAGGCCAGCGCCTCACCGCAGTCGGCAACTCGGTAGCCGACGTGGTGGATGCCCTCGCCGCGCTTCTCGATCGCCTTGGCGACGGGGGACGTCTCGGTGATCGGTGTGAGCAGCTGGATGTAGCTCTCGGCGACCTTGAGCAGCGCCTCTTCCACCCCGTCGCTCTCGACGATCTCACGATGCTCGACGGTCGCGCCGAACGCCCGGCCGTAGTAGTCGATCGCGGCCTCCAGGTCGCGAACAGCGATGGCCACGTGGTCGATCTCGGTGAGCAACATGGGCTCCATCGTGCCGGGAAATCCGGCAAATGACGAAACGGCGCCACGGGTCGGCGGAGTCATCGGGGCATGGACGTCGACGCGACGACCACGATGGGCTGCGAGCAGACCCCGATGACGACCACCGATCCCCATCCGCGACATCGGCGAGGACCTGGCGCAGCTCGCGTCCGAGTGCCTGGCCGTCGATGGCGTGCACCTCCGAGGCGAAGCAGCGGTCGATGCGGTCGTCGCACTGATCATGGCGGCGCTTGACGACTGACATTGCCTCATGGTTATATAACTACATGAGCATGTTCGAGGCGGTTGCCGAACCGTCGCGGCGCCGGATCCTCGACGAACTGCGCGACGGCGATCGCACCGTCACCCAGTTGGTCGCCGTCACCGGTCTCAGCCAGCCCGGCGTCTCCAAGCACCTCCGGGTGCTGCGCGAGGCAGGCGTGGTCGAGGCCCAGCCCGACGGGCAGCTGCGCCGCTACCGCATCCGGCCCGACGGGCTCGCCGAGATCGAGCACTGGCTCGAACCGTTCCGGCGGATGTGGTCCGCTCGCCTCGACGACCTCGAACGCCACCTCGACGCGATCACCCCACCGAAGGAGTCCCGATGACATCCCACGGCACCCTCCAGTCGCACGACGGCCGGCACACCGTCACGTTCGAGCGCGAGCTCGCGCAGCCGATCGACGTGGTGTGGTCGGCGATCACCGAGCCCGACCACCTCGAGCACTGGTTCCCCACCACGATCGACGGCGAGCGGACCCTCGGCGCCCACGTCGACTTCCGCTTCCGCGACGCCGAGCACTCCAAGTGGGACTTCGACGGGTCGATCACCGAGTTCCAGCCACCGCACGTGTTCGGCGTGCGCTGGGGCGCGCAGGACATCCGCTTCGAGCTCACGCCGAACGGCGGCTCCACTCGCTTGCACTTCACGACGACGTTCGATGATGCCGGCATCGTGGCCCGCGACAGCTCGGGGTGGCACGTGTGCCTCGACGCACTGGTCGTCCACCTGGCCGGTGAGCGCGCCACGGCGCCGGGCACCGAGATCACCCCGGAGATCGACGCGCTCGTCGCCCAGTACCGCGTGCGGTTCGGCGACGAGTTCGCCGTCCGCACCGCCATGCCCGACTGAACGTGTCTCGCCAACCGATCGGGTGGTGGGGGTTGGTGGTCAGCGTCGGAAGGCCGTGAGCTTCCGTTCGCCGACCTTGTCGCGCAGCTCGTGGTCGGTGATGCCGAGGCCGGGCGCCGGGGCGAGGCAGAGCACGCCGATCTTGCCCTCGTGCCTGTTGTGGTGCACCTGGTAGGCGGCCTCGCCGACGTCGTCCAGGGGGAACACTTGGGACAGGACCGGGTGGATCATGCCCTTGGCGATCAGCCGGTTGGCCTCGTAGGCCTCGCGGTAGTTGGCGAAGTGGCTGCCGATCAACCGCTTGAGCCGCATCCAGAAGTGTCGGTTGTCGAACTCCATCAGGAAGCCGCTCGTCGCCGCGCACGTCACGACCGTGCCGCCGCGCTTGACGACGTACATCGACGCGCCGAACGTCGAGCGGCCGGGGTGTTCGAACACGATGTCGGGATCCTCGCCGATCAGGCCGCGGATGTCCTTGCCGAGGCGGCGCCACTCCGACTCCACCTGCTGGTCGCCGTCCCAGAACCGATAGTCCGCGGCACGGCGGTCGATGATCGCCTCCACGCCGAGATCGCGCAGGATCTGCGCCTTCGACTCGCTGGACACGACGCACACCGGGATGCCGCCGCCGTTGAGCACGTACTGCGTCGCATAGGCGCCGATGCCGCCTGTCGCGCCCCAGATCAGCACGACGTCGCCCTGCTTCATCTGCGCACCGTTGCGGCTGACGAGCATCCGGTAGCTCGTCGAGTTGCACAGGGCGTTGACCGCGGCCTCCTCCCAGGTGAGGTGCTCGGGCTTGGGCATCAGCTGGTTGGCCTTCACGAGCGCGAGGTCGGCCAGCCCGCCGAAGTTCGTCTCGTACCCCCAGATCCGCTGGTTCGGGGCCAGCATCGAGTCGTCATGAGCCGACGGATCCTGGTCGTCGACGTGGTTGCAGTGCACCGTCACCCGGTCGCCCGGTCTCCAGTTGCGCACCGCCGACCCGACGCGCAGCACCACGCCGGACGCGTCGCTGCCGACCACCTGGTACGGCAGGTCGTGGCGGCGGCCCCACGCGCTCTCGCGGCCGAGGCGGGCCAGCGGGCCGAACGTCGACACCGGCTCGAAGATGCTCGACCAGACGGTGTTGAAGTTGATGCTCGACGCCATGACCGCGACGAACGCCTCGTCGGGCGCGAGCTCCGGCACGTCGACGTCGCCGACGTGCAGGCTCTTGCGCGGATCCTTGTCGACGGAGTCGATGCCGGCCCACATCTCCTGCTCCGACTTCAGCACGTGGGCGCCGCGGTAGTGGTCGGGCAGGTCGAGTGCTGCGAGCTCGTCGCCCGCTGCACCTGCGTCGATCGCCTCCAGGATCTGCTGCATCGAGGAAGGTTACCGACGGGTAGGGACCGCGGCGCAAGCGTGCAATACGCTGGTGGCGCACACCATCGAGGGGGTCTCGTCCAATGCCAGGTTCGTACATCGTCGCCGGAGCCCGCACGCCGATCGGCAAGATGAGCGGGGCGCTCGCGTCGCTCTCCGCCGCCGATCTCGGCGGCATCGCGATCAAGGCCGCTCTCGAGCGCGCCGGCGTCGCGCCCGACGAGGTCGAGCACGTGCTGATGGGCCAGGTGCTGATGGCCGGCCAAGGTCAGGTGCCTGCCCGCCAGGCCGCGGTCAAGGCCGGGATCCCGATGAGCGTCCCCGCGGTCAACATCAACAAGGTGTGTCTGAGCGGCATCAACACGATCTACCTCGCCGACCAGATGATCGCCGCCGGCGAGGCCGACATCGTGGTGGCCGGTGGCATGGAGTCGATGACCAACGCGCCCTACGTGCTGCCCAACGCCCGCGGTGGCTTCAAGTACGGCAACACCGAGCTCGCCGACGCGATCATCAACGACGGCCTGTGGTGCGCGTTCGACGCCTGCCTCATGGGTCTCGGCACCGAGCAGTACAACGATGGCAGCGTCAGCCGTGAGGAGCAGGACGATCTGGCGGTGAAGAGCAACGAGCGTGCGGCCAACGCGATCAAGGACGGGCGCTTCGCCGACGAGATCGTCGCCGTCGGGATCCCGCAGCGCAAGGGCGACCCTCTGCTGGTCGACACCGACGAGGGCGTCCGCCCGGGCACCACGATGGAGAGCCTCGGCGGACTGAAGCCGGCGTTCGCCAAGGAGGGCACGATCACCGCCGCCAACGCCAGCCAGCTGAGCGACGGTGCGTCGGCTGTGATCGTCATGTCGGCCAAGGCGGCCGAGGCCCGCGGCGTGACCCCGCTCGGCGAGGTCGTCGGCTACGGCATGGTCGCCGGTCCCGACTCGGCGTCGCTGCTGCAGCAGCCGAGCCGAGCGATCAACAAGGCGCTCGAGCGGGCCGGCAGGTCGATCGCCGACGTCGACCTGTTCGAGATCAACGAGGCGTTCGCCGCGGTCGGCATCGTCTCGATGCGCGACCTCGGGATCAGCGACGACGTCGTCAACGTCAACGGCGGCGCGATCGCCCTCGGCCACCCGATCGGCATGAGCGGCAACCGCATCGCACTCACCCTGCTGCACGAACTGCGCCGTCGCGGCGGCGGCCTCGGGGCGGCCGCGCTGTGCGGTGGTGGCGGCCAGGGCGACGCGCTGCTGGTCCGCACCCTCTGATTTCACCACGCTCCGTGGGAAATTTGATGATCTGTCCGGTACTCGACACGGAATTGCCACGCGCCCCGGGTTGACATCGCTCGTCACAGACCGTAACCTGACTGCAACGTAGAGGGGCGCCGCCGGCCGTTGTCCGCCCGCAATGCTTGCCAGGCGGCGCCCCCTACGTATTGCTGAGGCGATCGTTGGGCGGAATCCTCCCAGCTCAGGCGTCGAGCACCCGCCGCCCCTCCAACGCCCGACCGAGCGTGAGCTCATCGGCGTACTCCAAGTCGCCACCGACGGGCAACCCGCTGGCGATCCTCGTCACGCTGACGCCCAAGGGCTTCAACGTCCGGGCGAGGTACATCGCCGTGACCTCACCCTCCGTGTTGGGGTTCGTGCACACGATCACCTCCTGGACGCCCTCGGGTTCCAGCCGGGTGAGCAACTCGCGGACCTTCAACTGTTCGGGACCGATGCCTTCCAGCGGGCTGATCGCTCCGAGCAGCACGTGGTAACGGCCCTTGAACTCACCCGTTCGTTCGATGGCGACGATGTCGCGGCTCTCCTCCACCACGCACAGCACTCCACCATCGCGGCGTGGATCGGCGCAGATCGGGCACAGCTCGTCGTCGGCGATGTTGAAGCACCGCGCGCAGAACCGCACCCTCGCCTTGGCCTCGCTGATGGCCTGCGCCAGCCGGTTGGCATCGTCGGCCGGCATCTTGAGCAGATGGAACGCGATCCGCTGGGCTGACTTCGGACCGATGCCCGGCAGGCGACCGAGCTCGTCGATCAGCGCCTGTACCGGCGCCGTATAGGTCGCGGTCACCTCAGCCGCCGCCCTCGATCAGCTCCGACCCGGGGAACGCCTCGGTGAGCCGCTCGACGGGACTCTGCATCGCGACCGGCGGACCATCGGTCAGCTCGTCAGGGTCGACCGCATCGGCGAACGGGTCGTCGTCTCCCGCTAGAGCGCGGCGACCGCCCGACGCCGTGGGCGTCGTGGTCGCAGACGACGCGGCGCCTGGAACGCCCGCTGGCTCGACGACGAGCAACAGCGGTACGGGCCCGCCGGCGACCGACGCGATCGCAGCCTCCACCGCCGCTCGGTGCTGCTCGCACTTGGCCAGGTGGACGTCGTTGGGCGGCGCGACGGCGACGGCACCGTCGCGCTCGCCGAGCAGGGCGGCGGCCGCGTAGATCGCCCGGGCCATCGGCTTCAGGGCGGGCAGCACGTCCGACGACCATCCTCGCACCGCCGCGGCCACGTCGCCGCTGCTCGGGCCCGCCGGCGACGCCGGAGGCGCCTGCGGCTCGCGGACCGGCGCGGCAGCGGCCGGCGCGGGCTCA
>CAZMGD010000071.1:15546-21498 GCA_964565705.1 uncultured Ilumatobacteraceae bacterium
CGCCGGAGGCGCCTGCGGCTCGCGGACCGGCGCGGCAGCGGCCGGCGCGGGCTCAGCAGCGGGCGTCACGGGCCGGGGGGCCGGAGCGGTGACATCGGTTCCTGACGAGCCGACCGGTCGAGCAGCGCGCGACCCGAGCCGCGCGCGACCCGAGGCGGGGTCGATCGGCGGCGCGGCCGCCGCTGGGCCAGCTGCGCTCAGCCGCGCCACCTCTCGCTCGAGGTGCTCGATCCGTGCGGACAGCGCCTCGGTGCCGGCGTCGAGCTCGCGGTGCGTCAAGCGCACGAGGGCGACCTCGACGAGCACGCGCGGGTCGGGCGCATGCCGCATCTCGACCAGCGCTTCGCCCAGCACCTCCATCGCCTTCACCAACGCGGCGGCACCGAGACGGCCGGCCTGGGCAGCGATCTGGTCGAGGCGCGCCGCAGGCAGCTGCACGAGCTCGGGGGCCATCAGCGACAAGAAGCAGTCGCGCAGGTGCCGGACGAGATCCTCGGTGAGCGCGCGCGGGTCGCGACCCTGCTGCACGCTGAAGGCCACGGCCGCGAGCACCCGGGCGGCATCAGCGGCCTCGAGTGCCGCGACGAACTCGTCGACCGGCGTGCCGTCATCGACGACTCCACCGGATGCGGCGACCAGCTCGAGCGACGACAGGGTGTCGCGGGCAGATCCGCCGCCTTGGCGCACGACGGCCTCCACCACCGCGTCATCGATCGTGATGCCGGCCTGCTCGGCGACCCACCGCACGTGCTCGGCGAGCTCGTCGGCGGGCAAGAGGTGGAACTGCAGATGCTGCGTGCGGCTGCGGATGGTGTCGCTGATCTTCTGCGGGTCGGTGGTCGCGAGCACGAACACGACGTGCGCTGGCGGTTCCTCCAGCGTCTTCAACAGCGCAGCCTCGGCCGGGCGCGACAGCATGTGCACCTCGTCGAGGATGTACACCTTGTGCCGGCCGGGGGTGCCGAGCGACGCCTTCTCGATGAGGTCGCGCATTGCATCGACACCGTTGTTGCTCGCCGCGTCGAGCTCGTGCACGTCGTAGCTCGTGCCGGCCTCCACCGCCAGGCAGGACGCGCATTCGCAGCACGGCTCACCGTCGTGCGGGTTCTCGCAGTTCAACACCTTGGCGAGGATGCGCGCCGACGAGGTCTTGCCCGTGCCACGCGGACCGGAGAAGAGGTATGCCTGGCCCTCGCGGTGGTTGGCGACGGCCGTCTGCAGCGCCCGCACGACATGCGGCTGGCCCTTCAGCTCGCTGAACCGGCGCGGGCGGTAGCGGCGATAGAGCGACTGTGTGGCCATCGGGGCGAGCCTACCGACGGCCTCTCACACGGTTTCACTGGCGAGGTGCCCCGGTGACGTAGCGTGGCGGTAACCAACGGGCAGTTCGATCCGTCGTGATCGGCCATTCGAAGCGGCGCCCACGGGCGGTCAGCACAGGGAGAGGAATCCATGAAGAAGTTCGCGCTCGTCGGCGCGGTCTCCATGCTGGCGGTGTTGGCCAGCTGCGGCGGAGGCGGCAGCGACACACTGTCCAACCGGGAGTACGTCCGGTCGCTCGAGGACATCTGCAACGACGTGGACAGCGATCTCCGAGACATCGCGGATCCCGAGGACTACGACGAGATCGCAGATGCCGCCGACGAGGCCGTCTCCATCATCGATGACGCCCTCGCTGACTTCAAGGAACTGAAGCCGCCCAAGGACTTCCAGGAGGATCACGACGACTTCGTCGCCGCCGTCGAGGACCTCAGCAGCGGGTTCGAAGACCTGAAGGACGCAGCCGACGACGAAGACGACGACGCGATCGAGGATGCCGCGGACACGCTCCAGCAGGCGAGCGACGACGCCGACGAGATCGCCGACTCCATCGGAGCAGATGATTGCGTCGGTGTCGGCAACGACTCCGACGAGCCCACGCCGGGCACCCAGGCGCCGGACCCGCCGGCCACCGAGGGGCCCGTCACCGTGCCGCCGATCACGGAGTCACCCGCCACCGAGGCCCCCGAGACCGTGCCGGCCACCCAGCCACCCGCGACGCAGCCCCCGGTCACCCAGGTCACGGTGCCGCCGATCGAGATGACCATGCCGCCCCAGACCGAGCCGCCGGTGTCTGGCACCTCGATCGAGACCTTCGACTTCAACAACCTGATCACCCCACCCGGGTACTCCTGGGAGAACATCGACCCGGCGACGCTGGCAGACATCCAGGCCGACTTCGACGCCCAGTTCATGGGGCAGATCGCGGCGCTCGGCGGGGCGCGCGTCACCGACGCCGCGAACGGATTCACGTTCAACACGTTCGTGTTCTTCTGGAACGAGGCCGACATCGTGGCCTCCGGCACCGGGATCAACTTCCTGGACCAGTTCACGAACGCGGCGAGCACGTCGTCGGACACGTTCACCCAAGCCGGGTTCCCGGTCACGATCTGGACCGACCCGGACGGTCTCGAAGGTGTCGGCGTGATCGACTCCGATGTCTCGGTCGTGATGTACGGCCCGTCGGGAACGACGCAGCAGATGCTGACGTTCTTCGACTCGTTCATCCTCGTCCAAGGCTGACCCACTCGACCGATGCCGCCACCCGAGCGGCGCCGCATCGCCGGTGCCGCGAGGGTGGCGGTGTCGCGCAGGTGCTGGTGGCTACGGTTGGCCGCACCTCATGAGTCCGTTCACACACGCAGCCCGGTGGGCGGGGGCCGCCGCCGTCGGCATGATGCTGGCGGCCGGCGCGAGCCTCCCGGCATCCGCATCGACAGCCCCGCTGGAGCTGGCCTCGTCGAGCCCTGCCGAGGGGCAGGCGTTGTCAGCACCACCATCGTCGGTGCGCCTGCAGTTCGCCCAGCAACTCGACGGTCGCGAGGTGACCATCGCCGTGGCGTGCAACGGCACGCCGGCGAACACCGGCGAGGCCGCCCCTGACCCCGACGGGCGCAGCGTCGTAGCCTCGCTCAGCGGCACGCAGGCCGGCACCTGCAGCGTGAGCTACCGGGTGCAGAGCTCCACCGGCGCACCGATCAACGACTCCTACGAGTTCACCATCGAGGAGCAGGCCGAGACCGTCGCCTCGACCGAGGCGTCGCAGGCGACCACCGCACCCGACACGTCGACCAGTGAGGATGCCGACGCGGATGCCGACGACCAGGCGAACACGGCTGCGGTGTCCGATGACGAGGGGGCCTCCGGCGTCGGCGGACCGCTGGGCCTCGCCCGGCTCTTCTCGTTCCTCGGGATCCTCGCCCTCTTCGGTGGCCTGGTCCTGATCGCTCTGCACTGGAACGAGGGGGTCGAGTACCTGGTCACGCTGCGCTATCTCCGCGTGGTCTGGGTGATCGGGGCCGTGGCCACGGTCTTCGTCGTCATCTTCAGCACGGCCCAGCTCCCGGGGAACACGATCGGTGGGTCGGTCAGCCCGACCGCGTGGGGCGACCTGTTCGACACCACCGTCGGCAAGGCGCTGCTCGCGCGGCTGCTGCTCGTCCTCGCCAGCGGTTGGATCGCGTGGCAACCCGACCGCGTGACCGACCCGGCAACGCAGCTCGTGAGCATCGCCGTCCCCGGGCTCGCGGTGGTGACCCTCGGCTTCAGCCGGTCCGGCGGATCTGCGGAGTTGCTCGGCTACCTGGGTGGCATCGTCCAGGCGCTCGGCGCATCGATCTGGCTCGGCGGCCTGCTGTTGCTCACGCGGGCGGTGCTCGTCGGGCCCGGCGACGAGGACCTCGTGCACGCTGTACGCGGCTTCTGCAAGCTCGCCCCCCCAGCGATCATCGCCACAGTCGTCGGCGGCATCATCCAGGTCTGGCGTCTCGACGGCATGGCCCTGCTCACCACCGGACACGGTCGGCTGTCGATCCTGAGCGGCCTGACGATCGCCGCCGCGATCTACCTCGGCACCGCCACCCGCCAGTTCGCGAGGAAGCGCCTCGCCAACGCCGACCACCTCGACGGCCGCATGGCGCATCGGCTCCGGCGGGCCTTCACGATCGAGTGCCTGCTCGGGGTCCTGGCACTGCTGTTCACCGCCTGGATGCTGGCGCTGACGCCACCGAAGACGGCCGACGCCGACGAGTTCCATGACACCACCGATTACGCGTTCACGTCGCCCACCTCACAAGGCTCGTTCGAGGTTCGCCTGCAGCTCACCTCCACCGAGGTCGGGCCGTTCGGGTTCCGCCTCGAGGTGTTCGCTCCGACCTCGGGGATCTCCGACCTCCAGGTGAAGTTCGTACCGCCGCCGGAGGCCTACACGACGACCAACGAGATCGTCGCGCTGATCCCGCTCGACGGAGCCGGAGCGGCCGTGATGTCCGCCGATCAGGGCATCGGCTTCGAGGTGCCTGGCAGCTGGACGGTGGACATCAGCGCCACCCTCGCCGACGGCAGCCAGCCGATCGCTCGCGTGTCCAACCTCGTCATCACCGACGCCGGGAGCTCGACCACCGCCACGACCGTCGCTGGTGACACCGCCACGACCGCGTCGACCGCCGAGACGACGACCCCCACCAGCGCCCCCTGACGACGACCCCGGCGAGCGCAGCGAGCCCCCGTCGGCGCGCCCAGGCGCAGCCAGCGAGCGCAGCGAGCCACTCACATCAGAACAACTCGGCGAACTCCACGGGGGTGGCGACATCGAGTTGGGCGTAGGTGCAGCTGCTGAGCTCGCGGTCGGGGCGCCAACGGAGGAACGACACGCCGTGGCGGAACCGCCCGCTCTGCAGCTGGCCGAAGCGCACCTCCGCCACACGCTCCACCCGGATCGGCACCCAGCCGAGATCCTTCCCGGCGTTCCACCGGCTGCGGGCGCCCGGCAACCTGGTCGCCTCGTGGGCCTGCGCCTCGGCCCACTCCCGCCACGGATGCTCGACGAGGGCGTCCTCGGTCATCGGTGTCAGTTCGTCGAGCAGCTCCGAGCGCTTCTTGACCGAGAACCCCGACGCCACACCGACGTGGTGCAGCCGACCGTCGTCGTCGTACAGACCGAGCAGCAGCGAGCCGACGCCCTTGCCGTCCTTGTGCACCCGGTAGCCGGCGACGACGCACTCGGCGGTGCGGTCGTGCTTGACCTTGACCATCGTCCGCTTGTCCGGCGTGTACGAGCCCTCCGCCCGCTTGGCGACCACCCCGTCGAGGCCAGCGCCCTCGAAGCGCGTGAACCAGTGCGCGGCGAGGTCGGCGTCGGTCGTGGCCGGGGTGACGTGGATGGGCGGACGAACGTCGCTGAGCACCTCCGACAGCCGGTCCCGTCGGGCCGTGAACGGCACGTCGAGCATGGGGTCGTCGCCGAGCGCGAGCAGGTCGAACGCGATGAACGACGCCGGCGTCTCCGCCGCAAGGCGCTGGATGCGCGAGGCGGCGGGGTGGATCCGCTGCAACAGCGCGTCGAAGTCCAGCCCTGGCGCGTCCGCGGGAGCGATCACGATCTCGCCGTCGACCACGCACCGGTCCGGGAACTGATCGCGGATCGGGCCGAGCAGCTCCGGGAAGTAGCGGGTGAGCGGTCGCTCGTTGCGGCTCGCCAGCTCCACCTGGTCGCCGTCGCGGAACACGATGCAGCGGAACCCGTCCCACTTCGGTTCGTAGATCCACCCGTCGCCGACGGGGATGTCGGCCTGCAGCTTGGCGAGCATCGGCAGGAGCGGCGGCGACAGGGGCAGGGACACGCGGCCAGCCTGTCACGGTGATCACCTCGGGGCCGCGTCGCGGGTGTGAGCCCGGCGGGTACCGGCACTAACTTCGCTCGCGTGACCGGCAACCCCATGCACGACAAGCTCGAAGACCTTCGCCAGCGCAAGGACCAGGCGCTGCACGCCGGTGCCCCGCGGGCGGTCGAGCGCCAGCACAGCAAGGGCAAGATGCTGGCTCGCGAGCGGATCGAGTACCTGGTCGATCCCGGCTCGTTCCACGAGCTCGACATGCTGGCGCGCCACCGGGCCCACGCCGCGACACCAGCAC
>CAZMGD010000072.1:0-6531 GCA_964565705.1 uncultured Ilumatobacteraceae bacterium
CCCTCGACGAGCACCGGCTTGCCGAGGCGGTCGGCGAGGAACGCGACGCCGGCGATGCCGTCGTCCGCCAGGTAGTTGACATCGCGCAACCCGTCACGGACCTGCTGCACCGACTCGAATCGTTCTGCCATATGAGCAGGCACGCTACCGGTCGCCCAGCGACGGGGATCAACCGGACTCGACCCGCGGGTCAGGGGGTGACCAGACAAAATGTTGCGGTTTGGTTACGGTGGAGACCGGTGCAGCATCCCGACGCGGGTCTGCCCTGCCAATCAATCAACCACCCAAGGGAGCCCACATGGCATTCACACGCATCCCCCGAGTCGGCTGGGCCATCGCTGGTGCAGCGCTGATGTTCGGTGTCACCGGCGCGATCACCATGGCCTCGGCGGCCACCGAGACGCCGTCGCAAGGCGCCGTGTTCCATCCGATCGATCCGGTCCGGATCATGAACACCCGCCCTGCCCCGGTCAACGTCGGCACGGACGCCAAGCCGTTCGGCGCGGGTGAGACCCGCAAGCTGCAGGTCGCCGGGACGAACGGCATCCCGGCGGAGGCGACCGCGGTCGTCGTCAACTTCACCGTCGTCGACACGACCGAGTGGAGCTTCTTGACCGTGTGGCCGAGCGGCCAGCCGCGGCCCGACGTGTCGAACATCAACTGGACCGGCGCCAACGAGACGATCGCCAACCTGTCCACGGTGAAGCTCGGTGACGACGGCGCCCTGTCGGTGTACAACGCGTTCGGCACGACCAACGTGCTCGCCGACGTCGCCGGCTACTACGTCGAGGGCAACTTCGAGACGATCCCCCCGACGTCCTCGACCACGAGCAGCACCGCGCCAACGGACTCGTCGAGCTCGACCAGCTCCACCTCCAGCACGGCCGCTCCCTGATCCTCCCGACGTCGTGAGCGGCCGGCATGTCCGGCCGCTCACGACGGGCTCGCCTACCCTGGCGAGCCGAGATGGTCACGAGCGGCGAGGGTCCCAGCGGCGAGGGGATGGACCTCAGCGCCCTCTTCGGCGACGAGGACGAGGCGGGCGCGTTCTTCGGCCTCCCCGACCTGCCGCCCGACGCCGACGTGCCCGACACCTTCGAGCTCCCGCCCGCAACGGCGGTGGAGCCGACCGAGGATCCGCTGGCCGTGGGGGCCCCGATCCTCGAAGCCCCGGATGTCGCGACCGCCGGCATCGACCCCACGACCGGATCGATCACCGCAGCGATCGCCGCGACCGAGCCGATCGCTGCCGTCGCCGACCGGGCACCGAGCGACGCCCCGCCGGCTCGAACGATGCTGCGGTCCAACATCGTCGTCGCCCTCGGCACGGCGATGTCCCGGTTCACCGGGATGCTGCGGATCCTCGTCTTCGGCGTCGTCGTCGGGCAGACCGCGCTCGCCGACGCCTACGGCGGCGCGAACGACGCGCCCAACGTCGTCTACGAGCTGCTGCTCGGCGGCGTGCTCTCGGCGACGCTCGTACCGCTGTTCTCCCGCTACCTGGAGGAGGACGACGACGAGTCGACCGAGGTGGTCGTCAGCGTCGGGCTGATCGCGCTGTGCGCCGTGACGGTCGTCGCGATCATCGCCTCGCCGGCGATCTTCCACGTCTTCTCGCTCAGCCCTGCCGAAGGCGTCGACGTCGGTCTGTACCGAAGCGTGGGCACCTGGCTGACCCGGATCTTCGTCATCCAGATCTTCTTCTACGGCGTCTCGGCAATGTTCGGCGCACTGCTCAACTCCCGCCGCAGCTTCTTCGCCCCCGCCTGGTCGCCGGTGCTCGCCAACCTCTTCATCTGTGCGACGTTGCTGATGGTCCCTGCGGTCGCCACGAACGGCGATGCCCCGTCCCTGATCGACGTGACCGAACACCCCGGGGTGATCCGGGTGCTCGGGCTCGGCGCAACGGTCGGCATCGCGCTCCAGGCGCTGGCACTGCTCCCGGCGCTGCGGCGCGCCGGCGTGAACCTGCGTTTCCGGTTCCGGCCGCGCCACCCCGCCGTTCGCCGGCTGATGACGTTGTCCGGTTGGACCTTCGCCTACGTGATGGCCAACCAGGCCGCCAACGTCGTGTCGCAGAACCTGGCCGACCCCGGCAGCGGCCGGCTCGACGCCTACAACAAGGCGTCGATCTTCTTCTACTTCCCGCACGGCCTGCTCGCGGTCAGCATCGCGACGACGTTCGTTCCCGAGATGGCCCGCGCCGTCGCCCGGCGCAACAAGCAGGAGTTCATCGACCGGACGTCGCTCGGCGTGCGCCTGATCGCACTCCTCACGTTGCCCGCCGGGTTCGGGTTCCTCGTGCTCAGCCGCCCGATCATCGGCGCGCTCCTGGAGCACGGCAACTTCTCCCCCACGGCCGCCGACACCACGAGTCGCGCCCTCGCCGGGTTCGCGCTCGGCCTGGTCGGGTTCTCCGTGTACTTGTTCTCGCTGCGCGGGCTCTACGCCCACCAGGACACGCGCAGCCCGTTCGTGATCAGCTGCTTCCAGAACGGCATCAACATCGTGCTCGCGTTCCTGCTCGTCGGGCGCTACGACGTGCTCGGCCTGGGCCTGGCGTTCGCGATCTCCTACCTCGCGTGCGCGATCTGGACGCTCGTGATCATCGGCTACAAGGTGCCGGGCTTCCCCGTCGGCCGGATCCTGCGCAGCATGTGGCCGATGCTGCTGTCGGCGGTGGTGATGGCCGAGGTCGTGTGGATCGTCGTCCAGCACGTCGGCGACACCAGCGGCGTCGGCGCCCTCGTCCGGGTGGTCGTCGGCACGATCGTCGGCGCCGCCGTCTACCTCGGCCTGCTGCTCGCGTTTCGGATCCCCGAGCTCGACGCGTTGCGGTCGAGGCTCCCGGGACCACTTCGCCGCGCATCGCCGTCCACGTCCGAGGTGTCAGAAACAGCTACGCCGCGACCTGGTTCACAGCGTCGGGACTTCTGACACCGACGCTCGATCACCGAACGAGCGCCGGCGGCGCCGCCCACCACTACGGGACGAGCACGAGGTCGTCTCGGTGGATGACCTCGTGGGCCATGTCCGGCGAGAGGTCGCTGGTGCGGCGGCCGGCGCCGCGGCGGATCCCGGCGGCGTCGACGAGCGTCATCCCGCGGGCGAACACCGCGCCGTCGGCGCCGCTCACCTCGACGGTGGCGCCGGTGTCGAAGTCGCCGAGCACCTTCACCACGCCGGCGGGCAGCAGGGACGTGCCCCGCTCGAGGAGCGCCCGGCGCGCACCGTCGTCGACGACGACCGTGCCCTCGACCTGGCTGGCGAACGCGATCCACAGCTTGCGGGCGGGCATCCTGCGGTCGTTGGCGTGGAACGTGGTGCCGACGGTGGCGGCTCCGTCGATCGCCTCGGCCACCACGTCGGGGCGCGTCGCCTCGGCGATCACCGCCCGCACGCCGCTCCACGAGGCGATCCGTGCTGCCGTGAGCTTGGACGCCATCCCGCCGCTGCCGCGGTTGGTGCCGGTGGCGCCCGCGCTGACCGCGAGCAACGGATCGTCGGCGGCGACATCGGCGATCAAGCGCGCCGTGGCGTCCGAGCGCGGGTCGGCCGTGTAGAGGCCGGGCGTGTCGGTGAGCAGCACGAGCAGGTCGGCGGTCATGAGGTGCGACACGAGTGCGGCGATGCGGTCGTTGTCGCCGAAGCGCAGCTCGTGGCTGGCGACCGCATCGTTCTCGTTGATGACCGGCACGCAGCCGAGGTCGAGCAGGCGGCTCAGGGTGCGACGTGCGTGGAGGTACTGGTTGCGATCGATGAAGTCGTTCGGCACGAGCAGCACCTGACCGGCGACGAGGCCGAACTCGGCGAGGCAACGGATGTAGCGCTCCATCAGCCTCGGTTGCCCGAGCGCGGCGAGCGCCTGCAGCGTGCCGACGTCGCCCGGGCGCCGTTCGAAGCCGAGCGCGGCGACGCCCGCGGACACCGCAGCGGACGTGACGAACAGCACCTCGTGTCCCGCTGCCCGCGCGGCGGCGAGCTGGGTGCACACCGAGGAGATCATCGACTCGTCGATCACGCCGAGCTCGTCGGTCAACGACGACGTCCCGATCTTCACCACGACCCGCACGATCAGACCTCGGGTACGTAGGTGAAGCTGAAGTCGCCGATCCAGACGACGTCGCCCTCCTCGGCACCCGCACGGGCGAGGAGGCGCGGCGCACCGAGCTTGGCGAGCCGCTCGTCGATGAACGTCAGTGCGGTGGGCGTCGTGACGTCGTTGAGCGCCACGGACCGCTCGGCGCTGCGCCCGTGGAGACGGAACTCGTGATCACCCAGGCGCTCGACCCAGGTGCCCTTCGCCTCGGGCCGCAACACGACCACGGACTCGCCGACCGGTTCGCGCTCGCGCGCCTCGGCCACCACGGTGGCCAGCTGGCCCTTCAGGCGCTCGATCCCCTCGCCGGTGACCGCCGAGATGACCGGGCCGTCCCAGGTGGTGTCGCCGGCGGCGTCGGCCTTCGTACCGATCACCAGTCGGGGTCGGTCGAGCAGCTCGGGCTGGTAGTTCTCGAGCTCCTGCAACAACACCCCCAGCTGGTGCTCGGGCGACGTGTCGTCCATCGGCGCCAGGTCCAGCAGTACGCACAGGGCACGGGCGCGCTCGACGTGGCGCAGGAACTGGTGGCCCAGGCCTCGCCCGTCGCTGGCACCCTCGATCAGCCCGGGGATGTCGGCGACCACGTATTCGGCGTCCTCCAGGCGCACGACACCGAGGTGCGGTTCCAGGGTCGTGAACGGGTAGTTGGCGATCTTCGGCTTGGCTGCCGAGATCCGACTGATCAGCGTGCTCTTGCCGGCGTTCGGGAACCCGACGAGCGCGACGTCGGCCATCAGCTTGAGATCGAGCTTCAGCCACCGCTCCTCCCCGTGCTCGCCCTGCTCGGCGAACGTCGGTGCGCGCCGGCGGTTGGAGAGGAACTTGGCGTTGCCCCGGCCGCCTCGTCCACCCGCTGCGGCCAGCCACCGGTCGCCGTGGTTGACGAGGTCGGCGAGCACCTCGCCGGTGTAGAGGTCGGTCGCCACCGTGCCCTCCGGGACGAGCACCTCCAGGTCGTCGCCGCCGCGCCCGTGCAGGTCCTTGCCCTTGCCGTGCACGCCGTTGGCGGCGCGCCGGTGCGGATGGTCCCGGAACGCGAGCAGCGACGCGACGTTGCGGTCGGCGACGAGCCAGACGTCACCGCCCTTGCCCCCGTCGCCGCCGTTCGGCCCGCCCATCGCCTCGGGACCCTCGCGTCGGAACGCGACGCAGCCCGCGCCACCGTCGCCCCCGCGCACGTTCAGTTGTGACTCGTCGACGAAGCCGGCCATAGCAGCGGACCAGGCTACCCACGCACCTAGCCTGGCGTTCGTGGCTGATCAGCGCACGCCCCTCTCGGAGCGGGAGCACCGCTGGGCGTCGACGATGGGTGGTGTGGACGCCGGCGAGGTCCGCGTCGCCCACTCCGACTCGTGGGCCGCCACCGGCACGCACGTGCTCGTGCCCCGCGCCGCTCGGGAGGAGTTCGAGGACGGTCGCCTCGCGCCCCATGCGACGAGGGCCTGGGGCGCTGGCGCACGGGCGGTGGAGGAAGCGCCCGATCCGTTCCGCACCTGCTTCGAACGCGACCGCGATCGCATCCTGCACTCCTCGGCGTTCCGGCGCCTGGCCGGCAAGACACAGGTCTTCGTGTTCCCCGACGATCACCAGCGCACCCGGTTGACCCACGCGCTCGAGGTCGCCCAGGTCGCCACGGGTGTCGCCAGGGCTCTCGGCTTGAACGTCGTGCTGACCGAGGCGATCGCCCTCGGCCACGACTGTGGTCACGGTCCAGGTGGCCACGCCAGCGAGGATGCGCTGTCGCCCTACGTGCCGGGAGGCTTCGATCACGCGGTCTGGGGTGCCGACCAGACCCTGGTGCCGCTCAACCTGTGCCAGGAGACGCTCGACGGTATCCGAAACCACTCCTGGTCCCGACCTGCCCCGGCCACGCCGGAGGGTGAGGTGGTCAGCTGGGCCGACCGGATCGCCTACGTCTGCCACGACTTCGAGGACGCGGTGGCCGCCCGCATCATCTCGTCGGACGAGCTGCCGGCGGTCGTGCGCGACCGCTGTGGCACGACCAGGCGCGAGCAGCTCAGCGCGTTCATCGGTGGGATGCAGCGCGCGGCAGCGATCGACGGGCAGGTCGGGATGACGGCACCGGAGGCCGAGGCGCTCGCCGAGTTCCGCCGGTTCAACTACGACAACGTCTACCTGCGCCCCGAGTCACGCGAGCAGGCCGCAGCGGTGATCGATCTCCTGCAAGCGCTCACCGAGCTCTACGCCGCCCACCCCGAGCACCTCCCCAACGCCCCGGATGCGGCGAGCAGCAGCGACGAAGTGCTGCGCACGAGCGTCACCTACGTCGCGGGAATGACCGACCGCTTCGCCTGCCGCCAAGCCGTGCAGCTCCTCGGCTGGGACGCAAGCCGTCTACCAACCGGCATCTGACCTGACCGAGGCTTCGCGAGCGCAGCGAGCCAATCAGGACGGCGAGCGCAGCGAGC
>CAZMGD010000072.1:6631-11560 GCA_964565705.1 uncultured Ilumatobacteraceae bacterium
GCGAGCGCAGCGAGCCAATCAGGACGGCGAGCGCAGCGAGCTAATCAGGACGGCGAGCGAAGCTCGCCCGGCAGCACGTCCACGACCTTGCGGCCCTTGCGGTGGCCGAACTGGACCGAGCCGTCGACGAGGGCGAACAGGGTGTCGTCGCCGCCGATGCCGACGTTCTTGCCGGGGTGGAACCTGGTGCCGCGCTGGCGGATGATGATCGTGCCGGCGTTCACCGAGGAGCCCCCGAACACCTTCACGCCGAGGCGCTGGGCGTTGGAGTCACGGCCGTTGCGGGTCGACCCGCCACCTTTGGTCTTCGACATCGGTTCAGCCCTTCCCTGCGGCGATGGACGTGATCTCGACCACGCTGTAGCGCTGACGGTGACCGTAGCGACGGCGCTGGTTGGTGCGCCGCTTGTAGATGAAGCCGTCGATCTTCGGGCCCTTGGCCTCGCCGACGACGCGGCCGGTCACGGTGGCACCGGACAGCTCCGAGGGGGTGGCGAGCACGGTGTCGCCGTCCACGAGGAGCACGGGGCGCAGCTCGACGGTCGAACCGTCCTCGACACCCAGCAACTCGACCTGCACCTGCTGGCCCTCGGCAACCCGGGTCTGCTTGCCCCCGGAGGCGATCACTGCGTACATAGCGGTTGGCCATGCTACCCGGCGGCCTCGCCGATCGGTCAGCGAGCCTCGGACTTGTTGAACACGTTCTTGCGCACGTGGTCGCCGATCCGGTTGAACGACAGCACGGTCAGGAACATCACCGTCGCCGGGACGATCACCAGGTGCGGGTCGGTCTTCAGATCCTTCTGGCCACGCACGATCATGCCGCCCCAGCTCGGCGTGGGTGGCGGCACGCCGACACCGAGGTAGCTGAGCGACGCCTCGGCGACGATCACGACGGCGACCACGAGGAAGCTGTAGGACGCGACCGGGAGCACGGCGTTGGGCACGATCTCGCGCCACATCACACGACCGTCCTTGGCGCCGAGCGCCCGGGAGGCGAGCACGAACTCTCGCTGGCGCACCGACATGGTCTGTGCTCGCATCAGGCGGGTGTACGTCGGGATCGACACGAGCGCGAGTGCCATCGCGATCGTGATCTTCGACCGGCCGTAGACGGTGACCACCGACAGCAGCAGGATCAGCGGTGGGAAGGCGAGGATCACGTTGGTGACCACGGATGTGCCGGCGTCCACGGCCTTGCCGTACCAGCCGGCGAGCAGCCCGACCACGGCGCCGAGGCACAGCCCGACGACGACGGCGAGCAGCCCGATGAACAGCGAGGTGCGCGCCCCGTAGATCACGTGCGACAGCTCGCTGTATCCCTTCTCCGTCCTCCCGAGGAACTCGGGCCAGCGCAGGCCGGGACGCATGCGGATGCCCTCGCTGGAGAGGTCCGCCTTGCGCCAGTCCTCGATCGGGAGGAAGTCGGCGAACACCGCACAGAACGTGATGAGGGCCAACCAGGCCAGCGCCGCCCAGAGGCCGAGACGGAAGTCCAACCCGTACCGCTGCACCCCCAGCCGTTGGAGGCCGAGCCACAGCAGCAACGCGCCGGCCAGGGCGATGGCGCCGCGCACGGTGCCCGACGGGCTCGTGATGACCCAGCCGGCGGCCAACGCCAACGCCACACCGGCCACGCACAGCGCCCAGGCGATGACCACCTGGGCAAGCGGCACGCGCCGCTGACGAACGGGCAGGTCCTCGAGCGCCGGCGCGTCGAGGACCTCGGGCTCATGCACGTCCACGGCGGATCCTCGGGTCGATGTAGAAGTACGAGATGTCGACGATCGTGTTGATCATCAGGTAGGTGACGGCGAGCACGAGCACGGTCCCCTGGATCACCGGGAAGTCCTTCTGGGGGATCGCCTGCACCACCATCCGGCCGACACCGGGAAGCGCGAACAGGCTCTCGATGATCACCGTGCCGCCGATCAGCCGGCCGAGGTTCACGCCGGCCAGCGTGATCAACGAGAACGACGACGGCCGGAACGCCTCACGCATCAGGATGTGCCGCGACGGCAGACCCCGGGCCTTGGCCGACAGCACGAAGTCCTCCTGCAGCGTGGCGGCCATGTCGTTGCGCAGCAGTTGGATGTAGACCGCGGCCTCCGCCAACGCCAACGTCAGCGCAGGCAGGAACGCGTGCCGGAGGTTCTCGGTGAAGTCCTCCGTCAGGTTGATCCACCCGGTGACCGGGAAGATCTCGAAGCGCAGGGACAGCAGCCAGATGAGCAGCAGGCCGAGGACGAACGGTGGTAGTCCGATGACCCCGAACGACATCGTGCTCGTCGTCCGGTCGAACTTGCCACCTGCTCGCCACGCCGACCACGCCCCGAGCGGGATCGCGAGCAGCAGCGCGATGAGCTGAGCCATCACCGCGATCTGGATGGTGACGGGGAGGCGCTCGCGCAGCGCCTCCGTCACCGGTTGGTTCGATCGCAGCGACCGGCCCAGATCACCGTGCAGCGCATCGCCCGCCCAGTCGAAGTACCGCTCGGCGATGGGCTTGTCGAGGCCGAGCTGCTGGTTCACGGCCTCGATCTGTTCTGGTGTCGCACTCTCGCCGAGGATGGCGATGGCGGTGTCGCCGGGCTGCAGCTCCGTCATCAAGAAGGTCAAGAAGCTGACCATCACGATGACGGGCACGAGCAGCAGCAGCTTTGATGCGATGGAACGCGCCATCACCGTCCTCGTCGTTCGTCAACCAGCGATCTGGCTCAGCCGTCCTTCCAGAGCAGGTCGAAGCGCAAGATGCCGTCCTCGTAGACCGCCGCACCATGCGTCTCGGGCGAGGTGACGAAGCCGTTCACCGTGCGGACGTACGGCAGGTACGGGATGTCCTGGGCCAGCTGCGTGAAGATCTGGTGGTACGCGTCCAGCTGGGCATCCGCGTCGTCGGTGGCGCGGGCCTCGAGCAGCCAGGCGTCGACATCGGGGTTGTTGTACTTCGAGTAGTTGGTCAACGCCTGGCTGTAGTTGGCGTTGAAGATCCCGGGATCGCCAGCGACGACCGGGAAGCCCCACGAGCTCAGCGAGAAGTCGCCGGCCAGCACCAGACCGATGTTGGTCGGGCTGTCATTGACCGTCATGTTGACCTGGATGTTGTCCAGCTGGCTGAGCGCCGTCTGGATGTACTCGCCGCGTGCCTGGTCGAGGCTCTGCTGGAACGCCAGCATGTCGAGCACCACCGGGCCGCCGCCGTTGTCGGCCGCGTACTCGTCGATCAGCACCTGCGCCGCGTCGGGGTCGAAGGCCGGCAGTTCCGCATCGGGCGTGTAGAACTCGGTGCCCTCGAGCGTGAAGTTGTACGGCGCGATCGCGCCCTCACCGAAGACCGCATCGGCCATCGCCTGCCAGTCGACGCCCATCGCGAACGCCTGGCGCATGCGGAGGTCGTCGAACGGTGGCTTGGTGTTGTTGAAGATGTACGTCTGGCCGGTCGTCACGGTGACGCTGGTGTACTCGGCACCGTCGACCTCGTCCTGGGCACGCTTCACCGACGACGGTGTCGCGGTGTAGAAGCCGTCGGCGTCGCCGGTGGCGAACGTGTCGATGCGCTGCTCCTCGTCGCCCACGACCCGGAACGTCAGCTTGTCGAGGTACGGCCCGTCGGAGCCCTTCCAGTCGGGGTTGGCGGACATGATCATCCGGTCGTCACGCGTCCAGGAATCGAGCAGGAACGGTCCCGCACCGGCGGCCTGACTCGTCAGGTCGGTGCCCGCCGAGATCGCCGCCGGAGAGGCCAGGTAGTTCAAGCCGGCGCGCGACACGGTGTTCGGGAACTGGGCGTTGGGCGCGCTGAGGGTGATCGTCACGGTCAGCGGATCGGCCACCGCGATGTCGCTCACGGCGAGCAGGCCGGTGAACGATGGTGAACGCTGTGCGGGGTCCTTGGCCCGGTCCCAGTTGGCCTTGACGGCGGCCGCGTCATAGGGCGTGCCGTCGGAGAACGTCACCCCGTCTTTGATCTTCAGCGTCCAGACCGTGAAGTCGGCATTGGACTCGAAGGACTCGGCGAGCACCGGCTGGACCTCGCCGGAGTCGGCGTCATAGGCGACGAGCGCCCCGTACAGGGCGAACGCGCGCATGCCATCGGCGCCACCCGAACCAGTGAACCTGATCGGGTCGAGCGAGCCGGTCTCGCTGTAGAGCAGGATCGTCGCCTCGCCGCCCGTGACCGGCTCGCCCTCGTCGCCACCGGCTGCGGTGGTCTCGGTGGCCGCTGTGGTCTCCGTGCCGGAGGCGGTCGTGGTCTCCGTGCCGCCCGCTGCGGTGGTGTCGGTGGACGCCGCGGTCGTCTCGGTCGGCGCCGCTGTCGTGGCCGCAGCCGCCGTGGTGTCCGACGAATCGCTGTCGTCGCCGCCGCAGGATGCGGCGAGCAGTACCAGAGACGCCGCAGCGACCGCGGCCCCGAAGCGTCGGCGATGCCGCCAACTGGCAGAACGAATGTGCATGAACTCCCCCTGATGCAATCGGTGTGATCGACCGCGAGACATAACCCCAGCCCCGACGGTCCGATGACTATAGAACACTGTCACATGCCGAACCCAACGCGCTGAACCTGCGTTCAATCTCGCGCCGGACGACCGGCCCGAACCGCGACGAGCGTCAGTCCAGCAACGCGTGGTCGATGACGACCCCGCGGCCATCGCACATCGGGCACGGATCGGCGAAGTTGGTGAGCAGACCCTCGCCGATGCGCTTGCGGGTCATCTCCACCAGACCCAGCTCGGAGATCTCGAACACCTGGGTGCGGGTCTTGTCGCGCGCCAGCGCGTCGCGGAACGCCTCGATCACCTGCTTGCGGTTGTCGCGGATCTCCATGTCGATGAAGTCGATGACGATGATCCCGCCGATGTCGCGCAGGCGCAGCTGCTTGGCGATCTCCTCGGCCGCTTCGAGGTTGTTGTGGAACACCGTCTCCTCGAG
>CAZMGD010000072.1:11570-21497 GCA_964565705.1 uncultured Ilumatobacteraceae bacterium
CCTCGGTGTGCTCGATGATCAGCGAGCCGCCCGACGGCAGCCACACCTTGCGGTCGAGGGCCTTGTGCACCTGCTCGTGGATGTGGTGGCGCTCGTACAGCGGCAGACCCTCGGCCTCGGCGTCGTAGAGCTCCACGCGGTCGGCCAGCTCGGGGTTGAACGCGTTGACGTAGTCGTGGACCTCGTTGAACAGGTCGCGGTCGTCGATCACGACACCGCGGTACTCGGCGTTGAACTCCTCGCGGATCACACGCACGGCCAGCGGTGGCTCGCGGTACAGCAGCTGCGGCTGCGTCGCCTTCTTGGCCTTGGCCTCGATCGCCTCCCACTGCTGGAGCAGTCGGGACACATCCGCTTCGAGCTCCTGCTGCGATGCACCCTCGGCGGCGGTGCGGACGATCAACCCGTGCTCGGGTCGCTTCACCCGGTCGAGCACGCTGCGCAGGCGCTTGCGCTCGGGGTCCGGCAGACGCTTGGAGATGCCGTAGGTCTTCGAGTTCGGCACGAGCACGACGAACCGTCCGGGCAGCGAGACCTCCTGGGTGAGGCGCGCGCCCTTGGCTCCGATCGGGTTCTTCGTGACCTGGCACACGATCAGCTGCTTCGGCTTCAGGATCTGCTCGATGCGGATGCCGGAGTTCTTGTCGGAGCCCTTCTCGACGATGTCCTCGGCGTCGTACTGCACGTCACCCCGATACAGCACCGCGTTCTTGGGGGTGGCGATGTCGATGAACGCGGCCTCCATGCCGGGCAACACGTTCTGCACCTTGCCGACGTAGATGTTGCCGTGGATCTGGCCGACGTCGTCAGCCGGCCGGCTGACGTAGTGCTCGATCAGCGCCCGGCCCTCCAGGACCGCGACCTGCGTCAGGCTGTCGCGCACCTGCACGCACATGAGGTAGCGACCGATCGGCTTGCCGTTGCGCTCGCGCCCACGGCGGCGCTCCGCCGACGCCTCGATGATCGCCGCCGCCTTCGCACCTGACGTAGGCGCCGGCTTCTTCGTGCGCTTGCGCCGCTGCTTGGGTTCGGCGGGCTCCGCCGCGGTGGCCACTGCCGGCTCCAGCGCCGGCGGCTCTGGCGCAGGCGCAGGCGCGGCGGGGCGGGTGTCGCCGATCTGCGGCTTGCGGCGCACGAGCGCCCGGTCCGCGGCCGCTGCCGAGGGCTTGCCCTCCGACCCACGTTCGGGCAACTCCGGCGCGTCGGCCGTCATCCGTGGGGCCCGTGGGGCCCTCGGGGCCCGCGCCGTCTTCGGTGCCGGCGCGTCGGCGACGTCGTCGGCCGGATCCGGCACCGCGCCTTCGCCGGCGTCGCTCTCGGCCTCCACAGCGTCGCCGGAGGCCGGACGGCGCGATCGCCCGCGACCGCCTCGCGTGCCGCGCCGTCGCCGCTTGGCGGGACCGCCCGCGCTTGGCGTGTCGGGCCCGGACGTCTCGTCGTGAGCGTCGACGGCGCCACCAGGGGCCACGGCGTCGGCCGCCGGGCGGGCAGCGTCGGCCGCCACGGCCGGCGGGGGCAGATCGAGCGGTGAGGTCTCGTTGACGGGTCCTGTGGTCATCGTGCGATGTCCTTCCTGCGCGCCGGCTCAGCCTGGCGCACCTGCCTCCACCGCGCGGGGGATGACCTCGCGGCGGGCATCGAGTGATTCGATCCATTGGTGGGTGCGCAGCACCCGGGCGACGACGTCGAGCGCTGGTCGGCCGAGCACCGCCTCGGCCAGCTCGGTGGGCCGCAGGCCGCGGCCGTCGGTGGACACGACCGCATCCAACCGAACCGCGCCCTCGTCGGTGACGACCGCGTCCAGGGTCTCTATCGCAGGGCGCACGTCGTCGCTGCACCGCTGCCCCTTTCGCTCCCGGCTGACCGGCAGCGATCCCGCGACCAGTGCACGGTCGACGGCAGCCCGCAACTCGCCGGCTGAGACGTCCACGAGCGTGATCTCCCACCGGCAGGCGGTGACCGCCTCCTGCAGCGAGCGGATCTCCGGTTCGTGCGGACGCACTGCGACGACCCCGAAGCCGGCGGGGAGCGCAGCGTCGAGCGCGGTGGCGAGCTCCTCGAGGTCGGGGTCGTACCCCTCGGCCAGCTCGAGGTCGAGGTACTCCCCCAGCGACTCGGCGCCGGTCGGCAGCGCCAGCCCGAAGCTGATCTTCGGTCGTGGGGTGAACCCGGCGCTGAACGCCAGCGGCACACCGGCCTTCCGCAGCGACCGCTCCCAGAGCCGAGCGGCGTCGCGGTGGCTGGTGAAGCGCACCTTGCCGAGCTTGCGGTAGCGGACGGTCACCTTCATGAGCCGACCTCGACCGGCCGCCGGCCCAACACGACCGGCACCTCGCCGCCGCGTGACAGGTCCTGCCCGGTGCCCTGGCTGCCGCCGGCCGGTGTCACCGGTGAGGCGACGACGTGCTCGAGGCCGTAGCCCGTGCACACCCCGCAGTCGTAGCAGGGTGTCCAGCGGCAGTCCTCGAGGCCGTGCTCGGCGAGCGCGGCCTGCCAGTCGCCCCAGAGGAAGTCGTGGTGCAGCCCGGCGCTCAGGTGTGCCCATGGCAGCAGCTCGGACTCGTCGCGGTGGCGGTTCACGTACCACTCGATCGACAGGCCCTCGGCGACCATCGCCGCCTCCCAGCGGCGCAGGTCGAAGCACTCGTTCCACTCCTGGAACGTGCCGCCGTCGCGCCACACCCGCTCGATCACCGCGCCGATGCGCCGGTCGCCGCGGCTGGCGATGCCCTCGGCCAGCGTGGCGCTCGGGTCGTGCCACTTCAGCTGCACGCCCTTGGCCTTGTTCGTCGCGTCGCGCAGCAGCGTGATCTTGCGCCGCAGCTCCTCGACCGTGTTCTGGCCGAACCACTGGAACGGCGTGTGCGGCTTGGGCACGAAGCCCCCGACGCTCGCCGTGATGCTGGCGCGGTTGGTGTACCGGCGGCCGATCGCGACGCAGTTGCGGGCCAGCTCGGCGATCCCGAGCGTGTCGGCGTCGGTCTCGGTCGGCAGACCCGTGAGGAAGTACAGCTTCATCCGGGTCCAGCCGTTGGCGTACGCGGACTCGACGGCGCCGTAGAGGTCGTCCTCGGTGATCAGCTTGTTGATCACGCTCCGCAGCCGCCACGAGCCGGCCTCGGGTGCGAACGTCAACCCGCTGCGGCGAGCCCCACCGGTGCCCGAGTTCGTGTTGCCAGCGACACGGGCGGCGAGGCCCACGGTGAACGCGTCGACACGCAGGGACGGCAGGCTGATCGACGTGTTGCCACAGGCCGTCGGGTCGCTGAGCACGCCGCCGATCACGTCGTCGATGCCGCTGAAGTCGGCGCTCGACAGCGACGTCAGCGCGACCTCGTGCTGGCCGGTGCGGCGCAGCCCCTCGGTGATCATCGTGTGCACCTGCTCGGCGGGGCGCTCGCGCACCGGCCGGGTGATCATCCCGGCCTGGCAGAACCGGCAGCCGCGGGTGCAGCCGCGGAAGACCTCCACCGACAGCCGGTCGTGCACGACCTCGGTCAACGGAGCGAGCGGCGACTTCGGGTACGGCCAGGCGCCGAGGTCGGCGACGGTGCGCTTGACCACCTCGGCCGGCACATCGGCGAACCGCGGGGTCACCGCCACCAGCCGCTCGCCGTCGTACTCGACGTCGTAGAGCGACGGCGCGTACACGCCGGGGATCCGCGAGAGCGCCCGCAGCACGCCATCGCGCGACCCGGGCGTGCGCCCGGACGCCTTCCAGTCCCGGACCACGTCGGTGATCTCGCCGATCACCTCCTCGCCCTCGCCGAGCACGGCCAGGTCGATGAAGTCGGCGAGCGGTTCCGGATTGAACGCGCAGTGCCCGCCGATCACGACGAGCGGGTGCTCGGGCTCGCGGTCGGCGCTGCGCACCGGCACGCCGGCGAGGTCGATCAGGTTGAGGACGTTCGTGTAGACGAGCTCGGCGGACAGGTTGAACGCGATCAGGTCGAACTCGCCCGCCGGGCGGTGCGTGTCGACCGAGAACAGCGGGAGCCCGTGGGCGCGCAGCAAGGGCTCGAGGTCGCGCCACGGCGCATATGCCCGTTCGGCCACCGCGTCTGCCCGTTCGTTGAGGATTTCGTACAGGATCTGGAGCCCCTGGTTGGGCAGGCCGATCTCGTAGGTGTCGGGGTAGGCCAGCAGCCACGAGACCGCACCCTCCCGGACGCGGCCCTCGATCTGCTGAGGGGCGATGGCCCCGTCCTCGCAACCGATGTAACGGGCCGGCTTCTGCACCCTGGCCAGGAGCGGTTCGATCCGCGCCCACACAGAGCTCATGTCCGAGACACCCTACCGGCTACCTCATCCGACGCATGTGGACGCTCTGGACGAGACCGATCATCGCCGCCAACGAGAGCAGTGACGAGCCGCCGTAGCTGACGAACGGCAAGGGCACGCCGGTGGTCGGCATGATGCCGAGGTTCATGCCGATGTTCTCGAACACCTGCCAGGCGATCATCGCGAACACGCCGGCGCAGATGTAGGTGCCGAGCATGTCCTTGGACAGGTGCGCGACCCGCCAGATGCGCAGCAGGAGCAGGCCGTACAACGCGATCAGCACGCCCGCCCCGGCGAGGCCGAACTGCTCGGCGATCCCGGAGAAGATGAAGTCGCTCTGCTGCACCGGGATGTAGCGACCGTTGGTCAGCGGGCCCTCCAGCCAGCCCCTGCCCCAGATGCCGCCCGTGGCGATCGCCCGCTTCGCGTAGCGCAGCTGCTGCGTGTACCGCTCGAGATCCTCGGACTGCGAGTTCTGGTTGACGAACGCCTCGAACCGCCGCAGCTGGTACTGCTGCACCGCGCCTGACGCGACCGCGGCGATCACCGAGATCACCGCCAGGCTCGTGATCAGCGCGATGTAGCGCACCTTCGCGCCGGCGACCAGCAGCACGCCCATCGCGCACACCATCAGCACCGAAGCACTGCCGAGGTCGGGTTGCACGGCGATCAGCAGCATCGGCGCGCCGACGAGCATGAGCCCTCCGAGGAAGCGCGAGTAGCTGAGCTCTTCGTTGCGTTCGTCGCTGAGGTACGACGCGAGCGCGAGCAGCACCGTGATCTTGGCGAACTCCGCGGGCTGGACACGGAACGGTCCGAGATCGAACCCGAGGCGCGACCCGTCGGCGAGGGTCGCACCCGTGAACAGGGTGAGCACCAGCACGAGCAGCGTGCACCCGTACAGGAACATCGCCTTCTCCTTCAGCCAGTGATAGTCGAACGACATCACGACTGTGAGCACGAGTGCGGCGAGGAGCAGCCAGATGACCTGGCGCAGCGTGTACCAGTACGGGTCGGCGTCACGGAACCACGTCACCGAGTAGATGGCGAACGCGCCAGCAGTCGCCAGCGCAGCCACCGCGAACATCAACGTCCAGTCGATGTTGCGGCTCGGGCGCGCCGGGCTGGAACGGATGTTGCCGAGACCGCTGTCCGGACGCCGGGTCAGGAGCGGGATCGTCATCAGTCCCGCTGACCCCGTTCGGTGCTCGCGGTCTGCAGGCACGAGGTGTCCTGGAGGTACGTGTCGTGGGCGGCGACGGTGTCGGTGATGTCGAGGAAGTCGCTGAGCTGGACCGGCGAGAGCTGGATGTCGCCCTGCAGCCCTTCGAACATGCACTTGGCGACCGGGGCCGCGGCCTGCGCGCCGTAGCCCGCCTTCTCCAGGTAGGCGGTGACGGTGTAGGGCCGGCTGGGGTCGAGGCTGATGCCGGTGAATGCGCTGGAGTCGTTCCATGGCAGGCTGGCCGCTCCCTGGGCCGTGCCGGTCTTGCCGGCGATGGGCAAGCCGCCGTAGTCGTAGCGCCCGTCGAACACCGATTTGCCGGTCGGGTTGCGGATACGGCCCTTCGGCCACTCGACGCCGGGCCCTTTGATGACCCGGGTCAGGCCGGTGAGGATCGGGCCGCGCACCGTGTCCTCCGGCATCGGCACGGTCTCACGGGTCGGCTCCGCCGTCTCGAAGCTGCGCACGACCCGGGAGCGCGACAGGTCGGCCATGCCCGGCGTCGTCGCCGAGTCGGGGGTGCCCGGCGCCAGGACCTGCGACGCGATCTGGGGTTTCAGCACGGACCCGGCGTTGGCCAGGGCGGAATAGGCGGTGGCCAGCTGGATCGGGGTCACGGCGAGCATGCCCTGGCCGATGGCGAGCTGCACGTTGTCGCCGACGAGGTAGTCCGGCACTTCGCTCTCGGCGAGCACGCCCTTGTCGTACAGCGCCTGCTTCGATGCCTTGTCCGGCACCCGGCCGGCGTACTCGTACGGCAGGTCGATGCCCGACTTCGATCCGAAGCCGAACTTGCGCAGCATCTCCTGCAGCACCGGCTGGTTGCCGTTGCGGGTGAAGATCAGCTCGCCGATGCGGTAGAAGTAGGCGTCGCTCGACACGGCGAGCGCGTCCTGCAGCCGCACCGGGCCGTACACGCTCGGCACGCCCTGGGCGTCGACGGAGTTGCGGAACTCGCACTTGACGCCGGTCGCGCACACGCTGTCGTCGATCGAGTCGAGCTTGTACGAGCCGGTGTCCGTGTACACGAAGTTCGCAGCGCCGGGTTCGAGCACGCCGCCGGGCGCGTTGAGCGCAGCCCACGCCACGAAGGGCTTGAACGTCGACCCGACGTTGTACTGCCCCTGGATCGCCCGGTTGACGAGGGTCGCGCTGCCAGGGTCGATCGGGATCGGCTTGCCGTCGGGGCCCAGGATCTCGTTGCCGTCGGCGTCGAGCTGATTGGTCGGGAAGATCCGGCCGAGCTTCCCACCGCTGGCGCCGCTCTCGAACCAGCGGTTGTCGAACGTCGGATAGCTGGCCATCGCCAGGATCGCGCCGGTCTGGTAGTTCTCGACGATCACCGATCCGGCCGGCGCCTTGAAGTACGAGCTGAGCGGCTGGTTCGGCTTGGCCGGGACGCCGTCGTCCATGATCTGGTTGACCGACACCATCCGCCGCGCGGCGAGCTGCGTCTGCAGCGCCTGCTCGGCGAGCTGCTGGAGGTCGAGGTCGATCGACAGGCGCACGTCGTTGCCGGTCACCGGCTCCACCCGCTCCAGTTCGCGAACGATCGCGCCGGAAGCCCGGACCTCGTAGACGACGTAGCCGGGGGTGCCGCGCAGCACCGATTCGAAGCTCTTCTCCGCACCGAACTGACCGACGCGCTCGCTCAGCCCGTAGCCGAGCGCCTGGAACTCATCGGCCTGACCGGAGGTGATCGCCCCCATGAACCCGATGACGTGCGCTGCCAGCGGGGCGTACGGGTACTGGCGCTTCCACGTCTCCTGGATCGTGACGCCCGGGTAGTCCTCGATGCGCTCCGTGAGGAACTGCGCGGTCTGCTCGTTGACGTCCTCGGCGAGCGGCAGCGGCAGCAGCGGGCTGTAGAAGTTGGCCCCGTAGCGAGCCTCCATGTCCTCGACCGGCGTGTTCAACGGTCCGGACAGGCGGGCGAACAGGGCGGCACGGGTGTCGTCGTCGCGGATCACCGCCCAATCGACGGCGACCTCCAGCACGCGGCGGTTGTCGGCGAGCACGCGCCCGTCGGCATCGAAGATCCGGCCCCGCTCGGGTGGCAACATCACCGTGCGCGTGCGGTTGGCGATGACGCGGTCCTGCGCGCTGGCGGAGTCCACCACCTGCAGGAACCACAGGCGCGTGCCGAGCGCGCCGAGCAGGATGAGAGACACCACGCCGAGCACGCCCAGCCGCGTCGATCGTCGATCACCGGCCATGAGTGCACCAGCCTGTCACGCGACTGACACAAAATGGCGGCAGGAGGTGATGATCGCGGTCACACCACGTCCTCTCGGATGCTCAGCGGCGCGTCGGGTTGGGGGAGGTGCAGCACCCAGCGCATCAACCACACGGCGGGTACTGCGAGCGCCATGTTGGTGAGGCTGACGACGACGACGACCGTGATCAGGCGCGGCGAGAACACGACCGGCTCGCCGATCAGCGCCGCGGCGACCGGGTAGATCGCGGTGCTCGCCGCGCTCGCCACGCCGACGACGAGCACGACCAGCCACCGGGGATGATCGATCGTCAGCGAGTTGATGTAGCCGGCGAGGAACCCGGCCAGCCCGTACACGAGGGCGTGCAAGCCGAGCGGGCTGGTCAGGACGAGATCGAACAGGAACCCCATCACGAACCCGGCGAGCGCGCCGCGCTCTGGTCCGCCGGCGATGCCACCGGCGACCGACAGCAGCAGCATCGCCTGGATCACGACCCCAGCCGGGCGCATGTCGGCCAGCAACGTCGTCTGCAGCGCGAGGACGGGCAGCCCCACCATCAGCAGGCGCAGGAGCGGGTGGCGTCGCAGTTCGAGCATCAGTCGCCCGCCGCCGACCGGATCACCGCGACGTAGTCGAGCGCTGTGAGGTCGACGGCTGGCTCGACCTCGAGCACGTCGCCACCGGAGCCAGCCCGCTGGAGGTTCTTGGCGACCGTGCCGACCAGCAGGTCGGCGGGGGCCAGGCTGTCGCCGTTGCTGCCGCCCGAGGTGCGCACGATCGCCCCGATGTCCGTCTGCCCGAAGCGCGGCGAGTCGGTGACCCGCACGACCCAGGGGTTGCGATCGGCCCCGCGCCCCTTGAGCGAGCCGTTGCGCCGCACCGGCGCCACCGTTGCGCCGGGGCTGGTGTCCGCCGTCGGAGTCGTGATCGGCGCGAGCGGGTCGTTCGGCGATCCCGGGCCGGTCGGCACCTGCGTCGTCGAGGGGACCGTCGTGGTCTCGGGCGCCGCCGTGGTGGTCGTCGATTCCTCGGGCGAACCCGGTCCGGGCGGGGAGGTCTCCGGCGTCGGCGCCGACGTGTCCGGGGATTCCTCCTCGACGACGTTCTCCACCTTCACCGCCACGGCGAAGCGGGCGTCGGTCAAGAGCATCACCGTCGCCTGATCGGGTTCGATCGGCTCGGTGATCTTGCCGACCAGGCTCTGCCCGACCGTCACGATGTCGCCGATCGACAGCCCGTCGGCGCTGCCCTTGTCGATCGTGACCGTCTGGTCGAAGTTGGACGGCGAGGTGGCGATCACCCGAGCGAGGATCGGTGTGCCGTACGAGGGGTCGAGACCGGCGGCGGCCATCGCCTCCTGGAAGTCGGAGCGCTCGGCGAGCCAGAGCAGGTGGTCGGCCTCTTGTTGAGCCAACTCCTCGCGGAGGCGCTGGTTCTCGGCGGCGACGTCCGGATAGTCGCGCACGCCGCGCCACGCGTTCTCGACCGGGCGGCTGACGACGCGCGCGGCGTCCTCGAACGGGGAGAAGACGACGCCGAACCCGCGGCGCACCGACCCGACGGCCGAGTTCCCCTGGAGATCGAGCGTGATCAGGAGGGCCGAGGTGAGTGCGAGCGCGGCGATGACACGGCGGCGACTGGAGGTGAAGGCGGGCACGAGGGTGCTGGGCGGTGTCAGTCCTCGCCACCGTGGCTGAGCAGGCCGCGCATCGCCTCGATGTTCTCGAGGGCGCGGCCGGAGCCGATCACGACGGAGTGCAGCGGGTCCGGCGCCATGTTGATGGGCATGCCCGTCTCGTGGGCGAGGCGACGGTCGAGGCCGGCCAGCAGCGCGCCACCACCGGTGATCGTGATGCCACCGTGCATGATGTCGGCCGCCAGCTCGGGCGGGGTCTTGTCGAGGGTGGTGCGCACGGCGTCGACGATCGCGGAGACCGGCTCGGCGATCGCCTCGCGCACCTGCTCGGTGGTCAGGGTGATCGTGCGCGGCAGGCCAGAGATCAGGTCGCGTCCGCGGATGTCCGCGCTCAGCTCCTCCTCGAGCGGCCAGGCCGAGCCCATGTGGATCTTGATCTCCTCGGCGGTGCGCTCGCCCACCGCCATCGAGAACTCCTTCTTGACGTACTGCAGCACCGCCTCGTCGAGCTCGTCGCCGGCGACGCGGACGGACTGCGCGGTCACGATGCCGCCGAGGGAGATGACCGC
>CAZMGD010000073.1:0-21091 GCA_964565705.1 uncultured Ilumatobacteraceae bacterium
CTGCCGTTCTGACACCGCGGTGGTGTTGGCGCTCGGGCGCGGGGACGCCCGCCCCGTGTGGGGCGGGCGTCCTCGGAATGCGTCAGGGTCGGGCGATCAGATCGCGTCGACGCCTCGTTCGTCGGTGCGGATCCGCACCAACTCGTCGACGGTCGTGACCCAGACCTTGCCGTCGCCGATCGAGCCGGTCTTGCCGGCATCGACGATCGCGTCGACGCAGGCATCCACCAGCGAGTCGTCGACGACGATCTCGAGCTTGACCTTGGGGATCAGCTCGACCTGGTACTCGGAACCTCGGTAGGTCTCGGTGTGGCCGCCCTGGCGGCCGAAGCCGCGGACCTCCGACACCGTCATCCCGACCACGCCGGCCGACTTGAGCGCCGCCTTCACGGCGTCCAGCGTGAACGGCTTGATCACAGCGGTGATGAGCTTCATCGTGTTGTCCTTTCCGTTCCCTGGCCTCAGACCCGGCCGAAGATACCGACGTTGTCGTGGTACGCGGTCTCGGCGTGGAGCGCGAGATCGAGGCCGCTGGTCTCGGTCTCCTCGGACACCCGCAGACCCATGGTCTTCTTGAGGCCGACGGCGATCGCCGCCGTGAGCGCGAACGACCACACGATCGCGACACCGTTGGCGAGCGCCTGCTCGCCGAGCAGGCTGAGCCCGCCGCCGTGGAAGAGCCCCTCCTTGAAATCCCCGCCGAAGAACTCCGGCTGGGCGAACAGACCGATCAGCAGCGATCCGACGAGGCCGCCGACGAAGTGCACGCCGACGACGTCGAGCGCGTCGTCGTACCCGAACCTCAGCTTGATCTTGACCGCGTAGCAGCACACGACGCCGGCGACGAGACCGATGATGATCGGGCTCGGTCCGGCGACGAAGCCCGACGCTGCGCCGAGGTTGGTCGGGTGGCCGTCTCGGACCCACTCCACGATCACCCAGGCCAGGCCCGCAGCAGCGGCGGCGAGGAACGTGTTCATGAACGCCTGCGCGGCCTGGCCGTTGGCGGCGCCGGCCGAGCCGGCGTTGAAGCCGAACCAGCCGAACCACAAGATGCCGGTGCCGATCATCACGAGCGGCATGGAGTGCGGCGGGGCGCCCTCCTGCGGCCAGCCCTTGCGCTTGCCGAGCACCAGCACGCAAGCGAGGGCGGCGATGCCGGCGTTGACGTGGATCGCGGTGCCGCCGGCGAAGTCCAGCGAGCCACGCTGGCCGAGGAAGCCGCCGTAGACCCACTTCCAGATCGGCACGTAGACGAGCAGGTGCCACAGCGGCACGAACACGGCCCACGTCGAGAACTTCATCCGGTCGGCGACGGCGCCCGAGATCAGCGCCGGCGTGATCGCCGCGAACATGCCGAGGAACGCGATGAGCGCGAGCGTGCCGCCGTCACCGACCTCCTTGATGTCCTTGAGGAAGAAGCTGTCGAACGATCCGAGGAGGTCGTTGTCGCCCGGGACGCTCGACAGCGAGTAGCCGACGGCGACCCACAGCAACGGCACCACGAGGATGCAGTAGAAGTTCATCATCAGCATGTTGAGGACGTTCCGGCTGCGGTCCATCCCTCCGTAGAAGAAGGCCAGACCTGGCGTCATGAACAGCACGAGAGCCGCTGATGTCAGCACCCATGCGAGTGAACCCGAATCCATCTGTTGGTTGTTCCCTTCCCCTGGACAGGCACCGACGCATGCGACGTCGGCGAGTGCTTGGGGAACGTATGAGGCAGATGTTTCGTGCTCGTTTCTGCGGGAGGAGCACTGCGTTACACCGCATCGGTCCCGCCGCGTTGCGGCGCGCACGGTGACGGAGCCGTAGATTCGTGCCATGACGGCCACGATGAGCGCGCCCCCGAAGCCTGAGCGGTGGACGGCACAGTGGAAAGAGCTGTACCACGAGGTGATCGACACCGGGCTGTGCACCGGATGCGCCGGCTGCGTCGTGACCTGCCCGCACGACGTGATCGGCTACCGCCACGAGGAGAAGCAGTACCTGCCGTTCCACCTCGAGGAAGAGCTCGGCCTCGACAACTGCATCCACGGCGAGAAGGGCTGCACGACGTGCACCCGGGCCTGCCCCCGGTTCCGCAAGTGGGAAGAGCAGATCGACGAGCACCTCTTCGGCCAGGTGCGCGAGCCCGACGCGATGTACGGCCAGTACCGCCAGCTCCTGCTCGTGCGCGCGGCCGACGATCACGTGCACCAGACCGGCCAGGACGGCGGCTTCGTGTCGGCGATGCTGATCTGGCTGCTGCAGCACGACTACATCGACGGCGCGCTCGCATCCTTCATCGACCCCGCGCACCCGTGGAAGGCCGAGCCGGGGCTCGTACGCAACGTCGACGACGTGATGGCCTCCGCCGGCAGCCGCTATACGTATTCGGCGAACACGTTGGCGCTGAAGCAGGCCCAGGAAGCCGGGCTGTCACGGCTCGCGCTGGTCGGCATGGGCTGTCAGGTGTCCTCGCCGCCGACGATGTGGGCGCGCAAGGCCGGCAAGGTCGGCAGGCCGTTCCTCTTCAACATCGGCCTGCTCTGCTCGAAGACGTTCGACGACTCGATCTTCGAGGAGCTGTTCCTCGCCAAGTACGGCCTCCCGAAGGCGGACATGGTGAAGATGAACATCAAGGGCGTGTTCCAGATCTGGATGAAGGACGGCTCGTACCACGAGATCGACCTGAAGGAATGCCACCAGTGGACGCGCGAGGGGTGCAAGACGTGTCCCGACTTCGCGGCCGAGCACGCCGACATCTCGACCGGCGGCATCGGCGAGGACAACGACTGGACGCTGTGCGTCGTGCGCACCGAGCTCGGCCAGGACGTGATGGACCGGATGATCGCCGATGGCGTCGTCGTCGCCCGACCCGCGGAGACCGACGAGAAGGCGATGAAGCTGCTGCGCCTGCTGTCGATCACCTCGCGGCGGCGCTGGCCGAAGACCGCAGACCCGGCGCCGGCCGTCGGCGTGCCACCGCCGAAGAAGAAGGCGGCGCCCGCGCCGCCGCCCGACGCCAGCGTTGCGGCAGCGGCCGTGAGCGACGCGCCGACGGCGAGCTGAGCACTCCGCGGCGACTGCGCCGCGCCGGCGAGGTTACGTTGCGCCCCATGGCGCTCCACCCGCAGATCTCCACCATGCTCGCGTTCATGGCCGAGGCCGGCATGCCCGGCCTGGACGAGATGACGCTCGAGCAAGCCCGCTCGGGCATGACGCTCGCCGACCCCAACGCCGTGCCCGAGGCGGTGCACGAGGTCCGCGACGTCGACGCCGGCGGCGTGCCGGCACGGCTGTACCACCCGAGTCCCGACGTGACCGGGCTGCTCGTCTACTTCCACGGCGGCGGCTGGGTGATCGGCGACCTGGAGAGCCACGACGGCACCTGCCGTTCGCTGGCGAACAACTCTGGCCACGCGGTGCTGTCCATCGACTACCGGCTCGCGCCCGAGCACCCGTTCCCGGCCGGGCTCGACGACTGCCTGGCGGCCACGAAGTGGGCGTACGAGCACGCCGCCGAGCTGCGCGCCGATCCCGACCGGCTGGCCGTCGGCGGCGACTCGGCGGGCGGCAACCTGGCGGCGGTCGTCGCCACGTCCGGCGTCGCCCCGTTGAAGTTCGAGTTGCTCGTGTACCCCGTCACCGACCTGCGCGCGCAGACGGCATCGCACACCGAGAACGCCGAGGGCTACTTCCTGACCGGCTCGGCGATGAAGTGGTTCGCCGGCCACTACCTCGAAGGTTCCGACGGTGAGATCGAGGATCCCCGGGTGTCCCCGCTCCTGGCCACCGACGACGTGCTACGGACCGCGCCGCCCGGGCTCGTCATCACCGCCCAGTACGACCCGCTTCGGGACGAGGGTGAGGCGTACGCGGCGCGGCTCAACCAGCTCGGCATCCCCACCAGCGCCGTCCGCTTCGGCGGGCAGATCCACGCGTTCTTCAGCCTGCCGGGCATCGTCGACGGCACCGCGGCCCGTCAGGTCGCGGGTGCGGCGCTGCGCGACGCGCTCGCCTGAGCCGACCAGCTCGCGAGCCCTCGCCAACACGGCATCCAGCATCGGCTCGGTCAGCCGGCCGGTGAACGTGTTCTGCTGGCTCGGGTGGAACGAGCACAGCAGCGTGAGAGCTCCCGCTTCCACCTCGATGCCGTGACCGAACTTCGGTCGTGGCTTGACGCCGAACTCGGCACACGCGGCCTCGTACCCGAACGCGCCGAGGCAGACGACGACGCGCAGGTTGCGCAGCGCGGCGACCTCGCGCTCCAGGTACGGCCGGCAGGCGTCGCGCTCGGCCGGGAGCGGGTGGTTGCCGGGCGGCGCGCACTTGACCGTCGACGTCACCCACGCGTCGTGCAGCTCCAGGCCGTCGCCCCGGTGATCCGACGTCGGTTGGTTGGCGAACCCGGCGCGGTACATCGCCCGATACAACCAGTCGCCCGATCGATCGCCGGTGAACATCCGCCCGGTGCGGTTCGCGCCGTGTGCCGCCGGCGCCAGGCCGAGCACGAGCACGCTCGCCTTCGGATCGCCGAAGCCGGGCACGCCGCGCGCCCAGTAGTCGTCGTCGCGGTACGCGGCGCGCTTGACGACAGCGACCTCCTCGCGCCAGGCGACGAGCCGGGGGCACGCGCGACAGCCGGTCACGTCCCGCGCCAGGCGACGGAGGGCGGCTGCCGTCATCGGCCGGTAGCTTGACAGGGACTCATGGCCGGTACCCCACTCACGACCGATGACTGAGCGGCGCAAGGCATCCCTGCCGCCGCCGACGCTGGTGCTGCTGGTGCGCCACGGGCAGACCCCGACCACCGGCAAGACGCTGCCCGGCCGCGCCAAGGGACTCCACCTCGCCGATGCAGGCCGCCAGCAGGCGCAGGTCGCCGCGGACCGGATCGCCGCGCTGGCGACCGGCGGCCGCAGCGTCGACGCCGTGTACGCATCCCCGCTGGAACGCACCCGCGAGACCGCGGCACCGATCGGTCGCGCGGTCGGTCGCAAGGTGCACATCGACCGTGGCCTGTTCGAATGCGACTTCGGCGAGTGGACCGGCGAGGAACTGAAGCGGCTCATGAAGCTGCCCGAGTGGTCCACGGTGCAGCGGGCCCCGTCGACGTTCCGCTTCCCCGGCGGCGAGAGCTTCACCGAGATGCAGACTCGCATCGTCGGCGCGATCGACAACATCCGCCAGACTCACCCCGGCGGGGTCGTCGTGTGCGTGTCGCACGCCGATCCGATCAAGGCCGCGGTGGCGCACGCGATGGGCACGCACCTCGACCTGTTCCAGCGGGTGGTGATCAGCCCGTGCTCCGTGTCCGCGATCGCCTACACCGCCGGCGGGCCGGCGGTGCTGACCGTGAACTCGACCGGCGGATCGCTCGCCGATCTGCGGATCTCGTGATGGATCACCACGACCACGTCGACACGTTCACCGCCGGCGCGATCGGCAAGCCCGGCCGCCGCGAGTTCTTCCTCCAGGTGCGAGCCGGCGCCGAGCGCATCAACGTCAAGTGCGAGAAGCAGCAGGCCGCTGCACTCGCCCAGTACCTGCGCCGTCTCCTGAACGATCTGCCGCCGGCCGCCGACCGCCCACTCGACGGAGCGATGGAGATGACCGCGCCCGAGTCGGTTGCGTTCGTACTCGGCCCGATCGGTCTGGCCTACGAGCGCGACCGCGACCGCTTCCTCGTGCAGCTCGAGGAGATCGTGCTGGGCGACGAGGACGAGGACGAGGAGACCGACGACGACGACGCCGATGACGAGGGCGGTGATGACCGGCCACGCATCCGCCTGTTCCTGACCCGCGGCCAGGCGTCGGCGTTCGTGGAGCACACCGAGGCCGTCGTCGCTGCCGGCCGGCCGACGTGCCGGTGGTGCAGCGGCCCGATCGACCCGGACGGTCACCCGTGCCCCCGGATGAACTGACCGAGCTGACCGCGTTCCGGCTCGGCCTCCTCGCCGAAGGCGAGATCGAGGTGGAAGGGCGGATGCCCTGGAGCAGCAACGCGACGTTCCTCGTCGACGTCGAGCGCGCCGACGACCGGTGCCAGGCGATCTACAAGCCGCTGCGCGGCGAGCGGCCGCTCTGGGACTTCCCGAGCGGTCTGTACCGCAGGGAGGTCGCCGCGTTCGAGCTGTCCGAGGCGATGGGTCTGCAGATGGTGCCGCCGACGATCGTGCGCGACGGCCCACTCGGCGAGGGCTCGTTGCAGTTCTTCGTCGTCGCCGACTTCCAGCAGCACTACTTCACGATGTTCGAGGAACGTCCCGAGCTGCACGATCAGCTGCAGGCGATCGCCGTGTTCGACCTCGTCGCCAACAACACCGATCGCAAGAGCGGGCACTGCCTGCTCGACGAGCACGGCAAGGTCTGGGGCATCGACCACGGGCTCTGCTTCAGCATCGATCCGAAGTTGCGCACGGTCATCTGGGAGTTCGGGGGCAGCGACATCCCCGGCACGCTGATCGACGCGGTCCGGCCGATCGCGGAGCGGGTGCCGCTGCGCGTGGCCGCGCTGCTCGCCGACGACGAGGTCGAGGCGCTGCAGCAACGGGCGCAACGGATCGTCACCCGCGGCGTGTTCCCGGTGGAGCGGTCCGGCCGCAGCTACCCCTGGCCGCTGGTGTGAGCACGTGAGCGACGATGGTGGAGCCGACGACGCCGTCCAGCAGCTGGTCGACCGCTCCGACCTCGACGGACTCGTCCGCCTGATCGACGCCCGCTGCACCACCCGCGACTGGGCGGGCCTGCGTCGCCTGCGCGACAGCGCTCGTCTCCACAGCGGCCGCCAGCTGTGGCCGGCGGCGTCGCTCGCCGAGTACCGCCTGGCCCTCTCGGCGCCTCCCGAGTGGGCCGCCGGGGTGCTCGGCGAGGACAGCGGCCACTTCACGATCGGCCCGCTGACCGAGGTCGTGGCCCTGGGTCACACGTTCGAGGCGCTCCGGCACCACCTCGACGGCGGTCCACGCGCCGCGTTCGTGGCCCATGAGCGGGTGCTGCGCGGCGAGGACCTCGATCCCCACGGGCTGCCCGACGCGCTCGACCTGCCCTACGCGCTCGCGCCGTGGGAACCGGCGTACGCGCTCGCCGAGTACCGGGAGGACGGCGCGACGTTCGACGCGCCGCCGATGCCGGTGCCTTCCGACGAGCTCGACGACCTGCCGCACGGTGGAGCACGCATCGACGACGAGCCGGAGATCGCGCTGGCGGTTCGTCAGCTCGTCGAATCGTGGACGGCGTCGTCGACGGGCCGCGCCGAGGTCGCAGCCGTCGATGGCGACCTGCCCGAGGCGTTGGGAGCGCTCGGCCTGCGCTCGGCGCGAGTCGTCGAGATCGACGCCGGCCAGGCGTTGGCCCAGCTGGCGTGGGCAGGTGCCAGCGGCGGCGCGAACGGGCGGCGACGGGGTGCGGCGCTGGGGCGCTTCGGTGCATGGTGGACGCTGGCCGCGCTCGGCGGCCTCACCGACGACTGGCCGATCCCGCCCGACGAACTCGGCGAGACGGCGAGTGCGCTGCGCTGGTGGTGGTGGGACGACGGCGCCCCGCCGACCGGCTGGAACCTGCGCCTCGGCGTCGTCGACCCGGACGAGTCGATCGCGATCGCGATCACCGCCCAGGACGCGACCTGACCCCCCACCCCCCCTTCGTTCTCGGGAGCGTTTTGGTCGCCCTGGCAACCGAAATGCTCCCGAGAACGAGGGGTGGGTTGGCGCGCCGCGTGCCGTCCGCCCCGCTCGACGAGCACCACCCGGACGCCGCGCACGTCGAGGCGGGGGAAGTCCCTCGCCAGCACCTTGGCGAACAGCTCCATCGTCGCCCCGGCCAGCCCGACCCCGGTCGACCCGACGGCGACGTTCCATGACGTCACGTCACGGCCGCCGATGAACGCGATCCGGGGGACTTGCGCCACTAGGCTCCCTGCCCGGTGAGCGCCCCCCGACACGACCGCCGGCTTCTGGTTGCCATCGTCCTCGTGACGACCGTCGCTTGTGGGTTCGTCGCGCTCACGAACCGGGGTTCGGGCGGCAGCAGCGCGTCCGCCTCCGGGATGATCGCCACGTCGTCGGCCGGCGATGCCGCGACCGGTTCACTGGCCGACGGTTCGATCGCGCTGACCAGCCCGGACGCAGACGCGGCTGCTGCCACCGACTCGACGGGTCCTGACGATGCGTCGGCCGCCACCGCCGTCACCGAAGGCGCCGCCGTCGAGGGCGAGGATCTCGACGGTGCACCCTCCACCGGCGAGGGCTGCCGCACCCAGGGTGAGACCCTGCGCGTCGGGTCGACCGGTGAGAGCGTGACCTGCCTCCAGACCGCGCTGGCCGACGCCGGCTTCTACAGCGGTCCGGTCAACGGAACCTTCGACCAGGCCACCTATGCCGCGGTGGAGGAGCTGCAGTCCGAGCGCAACCTGTTCGTCGACGGCGTGGCGGGCCGGGAGTCGGGCCTCTCGCTCGGCATCTGGCCCGACGAGGCCTCGGCGGTCATCCACACGCCTGCGCCGGCTCCCGGCGCCGTCGATCTGTGGGGCTATCCGCTGTCGTCGGTCGCGACCAGCGGGCCCGACGCGCCACCGCTGCCTGAGAACTCCGGCCACGGCAAGCGCCTCGTGTACCAGCGGCTCGGCCAGCGGGTGTGGGCCGTCGACGACGACGAGACCGTGATCCGCTCGTGGCTCGTGACCGGCAGCCAGTACAACAACGAGGTGCCGGGTACATGGGAGGTGTACAGCCGTTCCGACCCGTCGACAGCGTGGAACGGCAAGGCCCTCCTGCCGAAGATGGTGCGCTACTACAAGACCGCGATCGGCAACATCGGGTTCCACTCGATCCCGCTGCACGTCTCCGACGGGTCGCCGTACCAGACCGAGGCCGAGCTCGGCCAGCGCCTGTCAGGTGGCTGCCAACGCCAGGCCGTGGCCGATGCCAACTTCACCTGGGACTTTGCCCAGGTGGGTACGACCGTCGTCGTCCTCTGATCCTCGACGCCTGGGCTGCCGGAGCGCGTCGGTAGGGTGTCGCGCCGATGACCGTTCGTGCATCCAGCGTCGACGCCGTGGTCGTGGGGGCCGGCTTCGCCGGGATGTACACGATGCACCGCTTCCGCCAGCTCGGCCTGGCGGTGCAGGCGTTCGAGGCCGCCGCTGGCGTCGGCGGCACCTGGTGGTGGAACCGCTATCCCGGTGCCCGCTGCGACATCCAGTCGGTCGACTACTCCTACTCGTTCTCGCCCGAGCTCGACCAGGAGTGGACCTGGACCGAGCGCTACGCGACCCAGCCGGAGATCCTCCGCTACGCCAACCACGTGGCCGACCGCTTCGACCTGCGCCGCGACGTGCAGTTCGAGACCCGGGTGGAGACGCTCACGTGGAGCGACGAGACGGCGCGCTGGACCGTCACGACCGACCGCGGCGACGAGGTGACCACCCGGTTCGTCGTGATGGCCGTTGGCTGCCTCTCGGTCACCAAGCAGATCGACATCCCCGGCATCGAGGCGTTCGAGGGCCGCATCCTGCAGACCGGGCGGTGGCCGCACGAACCCGTGGACTTCGTCGGGCAGCGCGTCGGCGTGATCGGGACGGGATCGTCGGCCATCCAGGCGATCCCCGTGATCGCCGAGGAAGCAGCACTCCTCACCGTGTTCCAGCGAACGCCGGCGTTCACGATGCCGGCGAAGAACGCACCGCTCAGCGAGGAGCGCGTCGCGGCGATGAAGGCCCACTACCCCGAGCACCGGCGGCAGGTGCTGCAGGCGCACGGAGCGACGGTGGGGCGGCCGCGGCCCGAGACCGCGGCGCTGGACGCCGCGCCCGAGGAGCGCGAGCGCAAGTACGCCGAGGCCTGGGAGGAGGGCACCCTGCTGTCGATGCTCGGCACGTACAACGACCTGCTGCTGGCCGAGGAGGCCAACGAGACCGCCGCCGACTTCATCCGGGCCCGGATCCACGAGATCGTGCACGACCCCGACGTGGCCGAGCGGCTCACACCGCGCGGGTTCCCGTTCGGCACCAAGCGACCGTGCCTCGACACCGAGTACTACGCGACGTACAACCGGCCGAACGTGTCGCTGATCGATCTGCGGGCCACGCCGATCACCGCGATCGAACCGGGGGGCGTGCGCACACCGGAGCGACTGCACGAGCTGGACGTGCTGGTGCTGGCGACCGGGTTCGACGCGATGACCGGGCCGCTGCTGGCGCCGCTGATCACCGGTCGGGACGGGCACACCCTGCGCGAGGCCTGGGCGGACGGGCCGCAGACCTACCTCGGCCTGGCCGTCGCCGGGTTCCCCAACCTGTTCACGGTGACCGGGCCGGGTAGCCCGTCGGTGCTCGTCAACATGATCCCGGCGATCGAGCAGCACGTCGACTGGATCACCGACTGCATCGCCCACCTCGACGAGCACGAGCTGGCGACGATCGAGGTCACCGAGGACGCCCAGCGCGAGTGGACCGAACAGGTCGCGTCGATGGCCGGCTACACGCTGTTCCCGCGGGCGAACTCGTGGTACATGGGCGCCAACGTGCCGGGCAAGCCGCGCGTGTTCCTGCCCTTCATCGGCGGATTGCCCAACTTCCGGCAGATCTGCGATGCCGTCGCCGCTGACGGATACCGAGGGTTCGTGCTCGGCGCCGCGCCCGTCCCCGCGTCGTAGCCTGTGGCCATGAGCCCACGCGTCCGGGTGACCGGTCTGGACCACATCGTGCTGCGCGTCGCCGACGTCGAGCGCTCGGTCACGTTCTACGTCGACGAGCTCGGTCTCGAGCCCGAACGGCTGGAGGAGTGGCGCCGCGGCGAGGTGCTGTTCCCGAGCGTGCGGGTGACGCCGACCACGATCATCGACCTGTTCGGCGCCGAGCGCGACGGGCTGAACGTGGATCATCTGTGCCTCGTCATCGAGCCCACCGACCTCGAGGCGCTCGCCGCCGCCCATCCCGGATCCCAGAAGGCGGACGGTCTCTTCGGCGCCCAGGGCTTCGCGACGAGCGTCTACATCAAGGATCCCGACGGCAACACCGTCGAGCTCCGCTCCTACGCCGCCAGCACCTGACCCCCGGCCTCGCCCTTCGTTCTCGGGAGCAAATCGGGTGCTCGAGCACCCGATTTGCTCCCGAGATCAGAGGTTGCGGGCGGTGTCGATCAGGTCGTCGATCGGGGCATCGCCAGCGAGGCGGAACTCGAGCGGGCCGTCCGTCCACAACACCGTGTTCGGTGCGGCCACCGTGCGATGCGGCGTCTGCAGGACGTGATCGCCGGCGATCGCGATCGCGTCGTCGCCGAGGCCGTCGACGGCACTCACGTCCTCGGCCGAGCCGACGAGCTTCTGCAGCCACATGCTCGGATCGACATCAGCGGTGTGCACCCACAGCGTCGTACCGTCCGGCCACACCGTCAACACACCGCCCTCCGGCACCAGCGCGAACCCCGATGGCTCGCCCAGTGCGGAGTCGACGACGCGGTCGAACGTGGGCTGGCCCAGCTGGGCGGCGGCCACGGTCGGTGAGATCAGCGATGCTCCGGCATCGATCGACGGCAGCGACTCGGGGACCACCGAGTCCGGGCGGACGTCGACCTGGGTCGAGCCGATGCCCAACCAATCGGCCACCGCACCCCGCAACGGAGCGACACCGAGCACGGCGACGCCGAGCGCGGCGACGACGACGCCCAGCCGCGCCCACCAGCGGCGCCAGGGTGGGGGCGACTGGGCACTGGTGAGCGGTTCCAGCACGAGCAACGGCCCGATGCTCGCGAGCACCGCCTCGAGGTGGGCGTCGTCCATCGTCGTCATCGTTCGACTCCTTCCAGCTCCCCCCGCAGGCGGCTCATCGCCCGCGACAGGCGAGACTTCACCGTGCCGGGCGGACACCCGAGCACGTCGGCCATCTCCTGCTCACCCAGCTGCTCGAAGTGACGCAGCGCGATGACCAGTCGATCGTCGCTTCCCAATCGGTTGACCGCCGCCAGCACCAGCCGCCGCTCGTCATCGGTGACGGCCTGCTCCGCCGGATCCGAGGACACGATGCCGGTCGGCCGCGCTGCGGCGCGCAGCTCCAGCGCGGCGCGCCGGCCGCCTGCCCGTCGGCTGTTGCGGGCGGCGTTGGCGACCACGCGCAGGTACCAGCTGTGGAACGGCCGATCCGGGTCGACGGTCGAACGGGCCTTCCACGCCCGGACGTCGGCATCTTGCACCACGTCATCGGCGCCGGTCGATGATCCCAGCACCACGGTGGCAACGCGGAGCGCGCTCGTCCGATGGCGAGCGATCAGCTCGCCGAACGCCTCGGCGTCGCCGGCACCGGCGCGCCGCACGAGGATCGCTTCCACGGTGTCGGTCAGCGGTGGTCAGCCTTGCAGCAGGTAGTCGGTCAGTGCGTCGATCTCCTCGTCGCTGAGCGCGAGCACGGGCATCGCCGTCGTCGGACCCACGCCGCCGGCCCACACGGGGGAGATGAACGCCGAGGGGTTCCGGATCGACTCGGCGAGATACGCCATGGCGGAATAGCCGTCGCGCCGCGAGGCCGCCCATGACGCGGCGTCGCTCAGATCCGGGAACCCGCCCAGCTCGCCGGAGCTGCCGGGTCCGTCGTGACACGTGGCGCACCCCTTCGCCTGAAACACATCGGCGCCGGATGGTCGCGCTGGGGCAGCGCTCGATGTCTCGTCTGCACGCCAGGACACCACAGCGGCCGCCAGCGCGACGACCGCGGCTGCCGCGGCCAGCCAGCCGGACCGGCTCATGCCAGCGCGCGGCGGCTCCGACGAGCTCTCCCCCGGAGCAGGTCGAGCACCGCGAGCAACCCGAGCAGCCCGGCCGTCACCGCCAGCGCCGGCGCCAGCCACGTCGGCACGTCACTCGATGCGACCGCAGCCGCCGGCACGGCGACGGTCACCGTGCCGAGTGATTGGGGCTCGAACCACCCCTGGTGCACCGTCCACTCGTACGTGCCGGCGGTGGGGAACACGACGTCGGCCACGTAATGCCCGGTCGGGCCGTCGAGCCGGGCGGGGAACACGGTGTTCGACCCACGCGCGTCGACGACCTCGATCGCCACGTCGGAGTCCAGGTCGACCGGCGTGACGCCGTGCTGGAGGATCGTGAAGCCGACCCTCACCGGTTGACCCGGCACCGGTGTCGGCACCGCATCGAGCGTCGTCACCGCCCAGCCGCCCGCCGACGCGCCCGAGGCGACACCGGCGATCACCCCGAGGGTCGCGAGCACCGTCAGGATCAGGAAACGCACAGCGGTCTTCATGCCATCTCTACCCCGACCACGCCCGATCGGTTCCCGCCGTGCTACATCACTCCGATGCGGAAGTTGACCGCAGCGATGCGCGAGTTCCTCACCGAACGCCACCTGGCGACGCTGACGACCCAGCGCGCCGACGGATCGCCGCACGTCACCGCAGTCGGCTTCACCTACGACCCGGTCGACAACGTCGTGCGGATCATCTCCTGGAAGACGTCGACCAAGGCCCGCAACGCTGCTCGCGGCGGGCGCGCCGCGGTGTGCCAGGTGGACGGCGGGCGCTGGCTGACGCTGGAGGGCTCCGTCCGTCTCGTCACCGATCCGGCCGGCGTCGCCGCCGCGACCGCCGCCTACGCCACCCGTTACCGGCGCCCCGGCCAGCGCGACGACCGCGTCGCGATCGAGATCACCGTCGACCGCATCCTCGGCCGCGCCTGAGCGTGGCCACGTCTGTGGGACGCGCTCGGTCTGTGTGATTCGGCCGACGCCCGACCTGCATCACAGCGTTGCGACGTCACACAGAACGGTGACCGCACAGACGTGGACACACGGCTCAATCGGCGAACGCGGGGATGACGTGCTTGCCGAGTAGCTCGATCGACGTCATCACGTCCTCGTGGGGGATGTCGTAGGGGTTGACGAGGCACAGCAGGAGGTCGCAGCCGGCGGCCTCGTAGCGCTTGGCCGTGGCGATGCAGTCGTCGGGGTCACCGACCACCGCCGACCCCGACGACTGGAGGTAGTCGAACGTCAGCTGGCCGAGCGTGCCCTCCCGCCGGTGCTTCAGCGCGTCGCCGGCGTAGCCATACGTGCCGAGGTCCTTGCCCTCGAGCAGCTCGGCGACCGAGGCGATCAGCTCGCCGCCGCGCTTCACGTACCAGACCATCGATTCGGCCGCGGTGTCGAACGCCCGCTGGCGATCCTCGGCGCAGTGCACCATCGTGAACGTCGCCGCCCGGTCGTTGACGAACTTGCCGACGGGCACCTCGCACTCCGCGATGCCCTGCCGGTACAGCGCGATCCGCTCGGCGAGTTGCTCGGGCGGCACGCCGACGGTGAACGAGCACAGACCGAGTCCGCGACGGCCGATCTCGCGGTGGCCGTCGAGGCTGGACGTCGCACCCCACATCGGAGGATGCGGCTTCTGCAGCGGCTTGGGCTGCACCCGCCGCGGCGCGCCCATCTGCCAGTACTTGCCCTGCGCCTGATAGGTCTCCTCGGTCCAGGCGGCGACGATGTGCTCCAGCGCCTCGGACCACATCGCGCGGGTCTCGTTGGGGTCGATGTCGAACCCCTCGAGCTCGTCACGGGTCGACGAACGCCCGGTGCCGAACTCCACCCGACCGTCGGACAGCAGATCGAGCACCGCCGCCGACTCCGCGGAACGGATCGGGTGGTTGTAGGGCTGCGGCAGCAGCCGGACGCCGTAGCCGATGCGGATGTTCGTCGTCCGGGCGGCGATCGCCCCGTACAGCACCTCGGGGTTCGAGCAGTGTGAGTACTCCTCGAGGAAGTGGTGCTCCACCGTCCAGAACGAGTGGAATCCGACCTGGTCGCCCACGACCGCCTGCTCCAGCGTGTTCTTGAACGCCCGGTGTTCGCTCTCCTCGTCCCATGGCTTGGCCACCGGGATCTCGTAGAACAGCGCGAACTTCATCCCCATCGTCGTGTCCCCTCCACTGACATCGAGCCGCACGTGCACCGTAGAGTCGGCCGGTCGATCGCCACGAGGGGGACGTACAGATGGAAGGGATGGACGGGTGATCACCGACTTCCACGGGAAGACCGCTGTCATCACGGGCGCGGCGAGCGGCATCGGTCGCGGTCTCGCGGTGCGCTGTGCCGCCGAGGGCATGAACGTCGTCGCGTCCGACGTCGAGCAGGGCTCGCTGGACGAGACCGTCGCGCTCGCCGGCGGCGACACGATCGGCGTCGTCGCCGACGTGGCCGACGCCGCATCGGTCGACGCGCTCGCCGACGCCGCGTTCGGCGCGTTCGGCGAGGTGCACCTGCTGTGCAACAACGCCGGCGTGTTCCAGGCCGGCATCATCTGGGAGCGCACGCTTGCCGACTGGGAGTGGGTGCTCGGCGTCAACGTGTGGGGCATCATCCACGGCATCCGCTCGTTCGTGCCGCGCATGATCGAGCAGGGCGGTGAGGGCCACGTCGTCAACACCTCGTCGCTCGCCAGCATCGTGACCGGCGCGTACAGCGGCCCGTACGTGACGAGCAAGTTCGCCGCGCTCGCCCTCAGCGAGTCGCTCGCCCACGATCTCGCGGCGAGGGTCTCGTCGATCGGGGCCTCGGTGCTCGTACCCGGCGCGGTCAACACCCGGATCAACGCGTCGGACCGCAACCGGCCCGACGCGCTGGCCGAGGGCAAGGGAGCGGAGGACAACGCGTTCGTCGAGGATTCGCTCGGCAAGGTCACCGTCGGCGGCCGCGATCCAGCGGAGGTCGCCGAGATCGTGCTCGACGCCGTGCGGATCGGCCAGTTCGTGATCCCGACCAGCGCCGGCTACGACGACCAGGTGCGCGGGCGCGCGGCGGCGATGCTCGAACGGCGCGTACCGAGCGGCATGGCGTTCAACTGACGCCGAGCATCGACGGGTCAGCCGGTGATGGCGGGAGTGGCGCGATCGGGGGAGGGCTTCCCCGACGCCCAGTTCGCGGTCACCGGCGGGCCCCGGCCCGCTGGGCGCGTTCCAGGACGAGTTCCTGCGCGAGTTCCTCCTCGGCCCGGAGTCCACCGAACACCTCATGGCGCCCGGCACGGCCTGGGTGACACCACCCGAGGAGCGGGTGCAGTGGCTGGCCGAGCGGCTCCGCCACGCCCACGACCTCGTACGGGCCTGGGGCGGCGCGCTCGCTCGCTGACCCCGGCGTTCAGCGGCGGTGCGCAGCGCCCTCCGCAACGGACCGGGCGAAGTTCGGCGCCAGTGCGACCATCGTCGCGAACTCGGTCTGGTGGCTGACGAGCAGGGACACGTCGGAGTTGGCGACCACCGTCGCCGAACGGGGCTGGCGCTTCAGCAGCGCCAGCTCGCCGAAGAAGTCGCCGCGGTCCAGCGACCGCACCCACTCACCGTGCACGATCACGTCGACGGAGCCCGACAGCAGCACGTAGAACTGATCGCCACGGTCGCCCTGGCGCGTGAGCTCGGTTCCTCGATGCACGGCAGCGGTGGTCATGTTGCCGGCGATCGTGGCCAGCTCCCGGCGGCGGCAGATGGAGAACAGCGGGAGTGAACGGATGCGGTCGATGGTGGCGGTGTTGTGATCTGCGTGGCGTCCCATGTGCTGATCATGCGCCGTGATCGCCCACATCGTCTGTGCGCTCCGACACACACCGTCCACACCCTCTCGGATCAGGGGGCGTTGGTGTCCGCGGTGAGGAAGCCGGTCGGGCGGTAGACGCCCATCAGCATGTTCTCGTGCATCCCGTAGCCGACCTGACCGTTGTCCAGCTCGAAGCGCGACAGCGTCTCGTTGAGGATCGCGTACTTGCGTCGCACCTCGGGATCGCTGAGGTCGTGCACGACGCCCTCCACCTTCAACGGACCCTGGTAGTAGCCGTGCCCCCACACGCCGTCGGGTACATAGCCGGATCCGGCGGCGAGGTACAGCGTGCGCAGCGGCGTGGCCTGCACGACGATCGGCGTACCGTTCATCTCGCTCGCCGTGATCACCGCCGACGCCAGCTCGCGGGTGCCGGGGATGTAGGTCGCCTCGACCTCAGGCGTGCCGAGATGCTCGACACCCCTGCCACTGTCGATGTTCCAGACGCGCATCGACTCCTCGACGTGGCGGTGACCTTCGGCGTCGCGGTCGATCTGGATCTTCAGCATGTGGTCGTCGAACTGCATCGGCACCCAGTCGTGGCGGAACCCGTGGCCCTCGCGTGACTGGCGCGCCTTGATCCCGGGTGCCTCGGGCTCGCCGACCGGCCGCACGCCCCACGAGCGATCGCGCACGCCCTTCCAGCGGTCGGGCGTCACGTCGAAGTTCCGTCCGGCGACGCTCAGCTTCCCGCTCCAGCCGCCGACCTGCGCGTAGCGGGTCACGTCCTGCTGCACCCGGTTGAACACGCGGGTGAACGTGCGCGGCTCCAGCAGCGCCTCGACGGTGCCTGTGAACGTCAGGTCGGCCTCGATGCCCCACTCGTTCGGTTCGCACCAGACCCGGAGCGTGCGCAGACCCTCGACCACCTCGACACCGAGCGGGCCGACGCTCGTGTCCATCCGGTCGCTGCCCAGCTCGCGCGAGGCGCGCACGGTGTGCTGGTCGGTGCCGATCGACACGGTGATGAACGCGTCGGTCACGCCCAGGTTCGGGTACTGGCCGAGGCCGATGATCACGAACAGCTCGTCGCTGCTCGCGTGCATGTTGAAGTAGTACCGGTCGTAGAAGTTGCGGTCCGACGTGTACACGTGGTCGAACGTGTCAGACGTCTGATGGGTGAGGTACTCGTCGAAGCGGCTGAGCGGCATGAGGCATGGTCGCGGATCGCCGCAGCCTGCCGACGAGTCAGACGCGCATGCGGCGGGCCATGAACAAGATGTGGTGGCGCTCGTACTCGTCGGCCATCTGCGGGTGCTGCTCGCGCAGGTGGGCGAACGCGGTCTCGACGATCGCGTCCTCCGTCGGCTCCTCCATCGTGTGCCCGCACGGGCAGTCGAGGATGTAGAGGTACTTCGGGTCGTCCACGCCCGCACGCTACGCCGTCGCCGCGGGCTGCTGCCTACCCTGGGCGGCGTGACCGAGACCACTGCTCGCAACCCGCACGCCGGGGCGCCCTTCGACGACTCCGACGACGCGATCGCCGCCGCGCTGGAAGACGTCAGCATCCCATCGCTGCTGTGCTCGATGGTGCACATGACCGGCGACCCGTCGTGGATCCGCGGCGACCTGCGCCCGCAGGGCGCGATGATCAACGAGCACCAGGGCTACATGACCGAGGAGGCCAAGGCCGAGGTGCGCCGCCTCGCGCTGCCGGCGATCGCCGCGTACCGCGATGGCGGCTGCGTGCCGTTCCTCCCCGACCGCGAGCTGGCCCACGAGATGATGTCGTTCATCATCGCCGGGCACGTGGAGGACGAGGTCGTCGACATGTTCCTCGACGACCTGCACCTCGACGGTGCCGACAGCGGCGCGATCACCTGGCGCGACGAGATCCCCGCCGACGTGCGCGAGGCGGCCCACACGATCGTGATCGGCTGTGGCGAGGCCGGCATCCTCGCCGGCATCCGCTTGACCGAGGCCGGCATCCCGTTCACGATCGTCGAGAAGAGCGGCGGGCCGGGCGGCACGTGGTGGGACAACCGCTACCCCGGCGCCCGGGTGGACATCGGCAGCCACTTCTACTGCTACTCGTTCGAGCCAGCCGACCACTGGAGCGAGTACTACTGCCAGCAGCCCGAGCTGCGTGACTACTTCCAGCGCGTCGTCGATCACCACGACCTCGGCCCCCACATCCGCTTCCACGCCGAGGTCACGGGCGCTCGCTGGGACGAGGAGACGCAGCGCTGGTCAGTCGACCTGCGCACCGCCGACGGCGACGAGACCGTCGACGCCCGCTTCGTCGTCAGCTGCGTCGGCGCCTTGAACCTCCCGAAGCTGCCCGACATCCCGGGCATGGACGACTTCGCCGGACCCTCGTTCCACTCGGCGCGCTGGCCCGACGGCCTCGACATCGAGCGCACGCGATTCGCCCTCGTCGGAGCGGGGGCGAGCGGGTTCCAGATCGCGCCGACCATCGCCGATCAGGTCGGCACCCTGGAGGTCTTCCAGCGCACGGCGCAGTGGATGTTCCCCAACGCCAAGTACCACGAGCGCGTGCCCGAGGGCGAGACGTGGGCGATGCGGCACCTCCCGTTCTACGGCCGGTGGTTCCGCTTCCTGATGTTCTACCCGGCGTCGGGACTCACCCAGGAGCGCAACCGCGTCGACCCGGAGTGGGACGACGGCGGCCGCTCGATCAACGCCGGCAACGCCCAGGCCCGGCAGATGTTCGGCGCGTGGATCGAGTCGCAGCTGGAGGACCGTCCCGACCTGCTCGAGGTCTCGATCCCCCACTACCCGCCCTCGGCGAAGCGGATGTTGCAGGACAACGGGTCGTGGCTGACGTGCCTGAAGAAGCCGAACGTATCGCTCGTGCGGACCGGCATCGACCGGATCGTGCCCGAGGGCATCGTCACCACCGACGGGGAGCTGCACCCGGCCGACATCATCTGCTTCGCGACCGGGTTCCGGCACAACGACTTCCTCGCCCCGATCGACTTCCGCGGCAAGGGCGGCGAGTCGCTGCACGAACGGTGGGGCGAGGAGCCGACGGCGTACCTCGGTATCACGATCCCGGGCTTCCCCAACCTGTTCTGCGTGTACGGGCCCGGCACCAACCTGGCCCACGGCGCGAGCCTGATCTTCCAGTCCGAGTGCCAGGTGAACTACGTGATGAGTGCGATCCACGAGGTGCTGGCGACCGGCTCCGAAGCGATCGAGGTCCGCGACCAGCCCCACGACGAGTACGCGGAGCGGTACCAGAGCGAGATCAGCCAGATGGTCTGGGCCCACTGGACGGTGCAGCACAGCCACTTCAAGAACTCGGACGGCAAGGTCTGGACCCTGTCGCCGTGGCCGATCCCGGTGTACTGGAACTGGACCCGAGCCGTCGACCTCGACGACTACCAGCTGACCTGACCGCTCACGTTCAGCGGGTCGCGGATCAGCCGCCACAGCGACATCGTCGTGATCCAGGCGATCTGTCACTGCTTGGCGAGCGAGGGGGCAACCGGTTCGGCGTGGCTGCAGGCGATGAGCCACCCACGGCGCGCACACCGTGGCCCAGGTCGCCACCACCATCGGTGACGAGTCGGACGCATCGTTCGGCCGGGTGTTCAAGCGCCACGTCGGCACATCGCCACGCCGGGCGCGAACATCGATCGGATGAGCAGCGACGAGCCCGACAACACCGCCGTGCGCACCGCCTTGTGGCGGGCGCTGCACCTCGAGGTCGACGCGCCGCCACACCTGCTCGAGGATGCGCTCGGGCTGGAGCTCGCCGCGCCCGAGGAGGGCTGGCGGGACCGAGGCGACATGCACCCGATCGGCACACGCGGGTTCCGCGCGTCGATCGTGTCACGCGCCCGGTTCATCGAGGATCTCGCCGACGAGGAGGCGAGCCGTGGCGTACCCCAGTTGGTGATCCTCGGGGCCGGTCTCGACACCATCGCCGAACGCCGGCCGGACCTCGGTGCCCGGATGCGGATCTTCGAGATCGATCAACCCGGCACGCAAGCGTGGAAGCGTCGGCGCCTCGAGGACACCGGCATCGGCGTCCCGGAGTGGCTGCGGTTCGTACCGACGGACTTCGAGAGCGACGAGGGGTGGTGGGGCGCGCTCTGCGCGGCGGGCTTCGATCCCGGCCTGCCCGCCGTCGTGGTGTCGACCGGCGTGAGCATGTACCTGACGAAGGACGCGACGGCGGCCACCCTGCGCCAGCTGGCGACGTCGCTCGCGCCGGGTTCGACGTTCGTGATGACCGTGCTGCTGCCCATCGAGCTCGTCGACGGGCCCGACCGGGCCGGTCTGGAGATCAGCGCCCGCGGCGCACAAGCCTCGGGCACACCGTTCGTCAGCTTCTACACACCTGACGAAGTGGTCTCGATGGCGCTCGACGCGGGGTTCGCCGCCGCACAACACGTCGCCGGCACAGCGCTCGGAGACCGCTACTTCGCCGACCGCAGCGATGGGCTGCGGCCTTCGAGCGGCGAGGATCTCCTGGTCGCCACCACCTGAGCCGACCAGCGGTTGAACAAATGTTCTACTTGGGGTTGTGGTGTTTGGGGAACGGGTGTATGG
>CAZMGD010000074.1:0-20608 GCA_964565705.1 uncultured Ilumatobacteraceae bacterium
CGAGGGGCATCGCGTGGAGGGTGCGAGCGCGGCGGAGGTCGGCTTTGGCTTCGGCAAGAAATCTGCCTGGATCAGCCTCTGTGGCGGCGCCGGTTCCCTTCGTCGGGCGTCCTCGACCCACTGCCACCGACCGCGAGCGTCGGACCATGATCACCGCGGTTCACACGCTGCTCCGACGCATGCGGCGACATGATGATCTACGAACCGCGGCATCCATCGGCGTTCGATCTCGACTGTGACGGCCAGCGGGCTGCGTGTCGTAGCATCGGTGGCCGGCGACGAGAAGGGAGCCGATCATCACCGGACGTGTCGTGCACTTCGAGGTGCCCTACGACGATGCCGATCGGGCGCGGGCGTTCTACTCGGACGTGTTCGGCTGGGCCATCCAGCCCGTACCCGAGTTCGAGTACAACTTCGTGCAGACCGGGCCGACCGAGGACACCGGCATGCCCACGGAGTCCGGCTACATCGGCGGTGGCATGTTCCAGCGCCAGGCTGACATCGGCCGGCCGATCATCACGATCGAGGTCGACGACGTGACCGCGGCGCTCGCCGCGATCGCCGAGCACGGAGGTGCCGCGGTGGGCGAGCCGCAACAGGTCGGCGAGATGGGCATCGCTGCCTACTTCACCGACAGCGAGGGCAACCTCATGGGCATCTGGCAGTCACTCGGCTCGAGCTAGCTCGTACCGTTCCAGGCAACGTCTGCCGTGTCCACCAACGGCACTCTCCGGGCACGGGCGCGGAAGTGCGCAGTGTCGTGACTCACGTCCGTCACCAGACTGCGCACTTCGACGCGCTGGACGTTTCCTGACGCGGCGCTGACCGACGTCCAACGCATCTTGGGCTCCCCCGATCCGACGACGCGCGCCGCGCTCGTCGCCGACCACCTGCGCCGGCTCGAGTCGCAGCTCGACCGGATCCGCGTCGCGGTTGCCTCACTGCAACGACTGCTCCAACCCGAACGGGCGCAGGTGCAGGTCGAACTGAGGGCGGTGCCAGCCACCACCGACGCCGTCGTGCCCGAGCGCTCCGGCCGCCCAGGCGGGCTCTACGACAACGCCCTGTTCGAGGCCGGTTACCGGCCGTCGGCCGAACCACCCTGCATCGGCCGAGTATATCCCGCCACGCTGCCCGCGGTCGAGCTGGCGGTCACCACCCACCTCGGCGAGCACCACGACATCGATGTCAGCTACGGCCAACTCGGATCGTGGGTCGTGGACAATGCGCTCGCCGTCGCCGGCCCGGTGCGCGAGATCTACCTCGTCGGTCCACGCGACACCACCGAACCGGCAGCATGGCGCACCGAGATCGGCTGGCCGGTCTTCCGCGTGAGCATGGGGGGGAGCAGCCACCTGACGCCACCCGTCCACTCGCGGACATCGTCAAGGAGACCCTGGTGAGCGAAGAACAGGGCCACCAAACGCCGAGAGGGCACGGGGTCACCGGATGTCGACCGTCCGCCAGTCGATGCCTTCAGCGTCGAGGATGCGCGGGAGCACGCCTCGTGATGCTTCGACCGAGAGAAGGACCGTCGCGTCGAGCGTGCGTCCGGTCGCCGCTGCTTCGAGGTTCACGAGGTTGAGCCGCGGATGGCGCTCGGAGAGCTCGGCCATCAGCGGCACCGTCGACCGGGCATCGGGCAGGCCGACCGTCGCGGGCAGGGCCAGCAAGCTGCGGATGGCGGCCCGCTGCTGGGAGACGTCGAGTCCGAGGAACGGACCGGAGAGGTGGCCCCCGGCGCCACCGATGGCGGCCCGACACGCTCGGTGGTACCAGTACACCGTGGTGTGCCGGTGACCCTCCTCGTCGAGACCGACGAGCAGATCCTCGATCAGCAGTCGGTCATCGAGGACGAGCCTGGCGCGGGAAGCCGCCATCTACTGGTCGGCGAGGTCGGGATCCTCGATGCCGGGGACGGCGGCTTCGTAGCGGTCCTTCAGGACCCGGTGAAGTTCTCGGCGAGCGGCATTCGCGCCTCCCGGCACGATCAGAGCAGCACTGCCGAGGTCGATGATCCCCACCTCGCCGCCGTGCTCGATTCCCCATCGGTGGCGAAGCTCGGCAGGCAGGTTGGTCTGGCCGCGGTGAGAGACCGGACCTTGGCGGTGGATGCCCCAGACACAGCTGCATTGTGGCGGTGATCTGCTGACAAGGCGCGCCAGCAGGCAGCGGCTACTTCTTGGCGTCGGCGGTGCGGACGATCGCGTCGAACTCCTGCTCCGTCAGCGGCAGCACCGACAAGCGGTTGCCGCGGGCGATCAGGCGGCTGTTCGCCAGCTCCGGGATCTGCTTCAGCTCGTCGAGCGACACGAACTCGAGTGCCCGGACCGGGGCGACCGTCACCAGGTCCCAGGTCGGCTCGTCGCGGTCCGAGCCGGCGTCGTAGTACTTCGACGCCGGGTCGAACTGCGTGGGGTCGGGCTCCGCGCCCTTCACGATCTTGCAGATGCCGGCAGCGCCCGGCGGCTTGGCGTTGGAGTGGTAGAAGATCGCCTGGTCGCCCTTGCGCATCTCGCGCAGGAAGTTGCGGGCCTGGAAGTTGCGGATCCCGTCCCATCCCTCGCGCTGTGCCGTCACCAGGTCGGGATAGCCGAAGGAGTCGGGCTCGGACTTCAACAACCAGTAGGCCATGGGCGCAAGGTAGTGCGGTCCTATGCTCGGGGTCCCCCCGAACCCCCCGGAACATGACGAGATCGATCCGCCTGCGGCCCTGGCAGAAAGCCGCCCTCGACGCGTTCAGCGCGTCGCCGAAGCCCGACTTCCTGGCCGTCGCGACCCCAGGAGCAGGTAAGACGACGCTCGCGCTGGCGGCGGCACGCCACGAGCTGGGCCGTCGTCCCGGCCGGCTGATCGTGGTCGCGCCGACCGCCCACCTCAAGGTGCAGTGGGCAGAGGCTGCGCACCGCATCGCCTTGCACCTCGACCCCCAGTGGTCGCCGAACCAGGGGCGTCTTGCCCGCGACCTGCACGGCGTCGTGACCACCTACCAGCAGGTCGCCTCGTCGGCCGACGCGCTGCGGGCGATGGCCGGCGACTCGTTCGTGATCCTCGACGAGATCCACCACGCGGCCGACGACCGCGCCTGGGGAGATTCGGTTCGCCACGCGTTCGAACCGGCACGCCGCCGCCTGTCGCTCTCGGGCACGCCGTTCCGGTCGGACACCTCGGCGATCCCGTTCATCGAGTACGTGCTCGACGAGGCCCAGCCCGACTACGTGTACGGCTACGGGCAGGCGCTGTCGGACGGTCGGGTCGTGCGGCCCGTCTACTTCCCCCGCACGGGTGGCGAGATGGAGTGGATCGCGCCCGACGGCAGCGAGATGTCGGCCAGCTTCGAGGACGCGCTCGACAACGCCCGCGCCGGCCAGCGGCTCCGCACAGCGCTGTCGCTGGAGGGCCAGTGGCTCCCGACCGTGCTGGCCGCGGCGAACGACCGCCTGCGCACGATCCGCAACGGCGACCCCGACGCCGGCGGGCTCGTCATCGCCACGGACCAGGATCACGCCCGCGGCATCGCCGACATCATGCACTGGCGGCTCGGGGTGCGGCCGGTGGTCGTGACCAGCGACGACCCGGAGGCGTCGAACCACATCGTCCGCTTCGCCGCCAGCACCGACCCGTGGCTGGTGGCCGTGAGGATGGTCAGCGAAGGCGTCGACATCCCCCGGCTGTCCGTCGGCGTCTTCGCGACGACGACCACCACCGAGCTGTTCTTCCGCCAAGCGGTCGGGCGCCTGGTGCGCTGGCGTCGGGGCGCCCGCAACCACCGCGCCTACCTGTTCCTCCCGGACGACGCGCGCCTGCGGTCCCGGGCGTTCCAGATCGCCGACGAGCGCCGCCACAACCTGCGCAAGCCGGACTCGAACGGCGACGAGCCGCTGCCCGGTGCAGACGCCGAGCTCGACGAGCTGAAGGATCCGCACCAGCAGCTCAGCCTGTTCGCGGCGATCTCCGCCGTCGCCACCGACCACGAGGAGCCGGCGGCCCCGTGGGACTCCGACCCGCTGCCGCTCGGTGCCCATGACGGCGCCGAGGACGAGGGTGGCGTGCTCGTCGAGTTCGCCGATCCACCACCGCTCGACGGGCCCGCGCCCGACCAGCCGGGGATCTCGCGGGCCGCGCACAAGCGCCGGCTGCGCGACGCCAACGCCGATGCCGCCCGAGCGCTCGTGCACCGCACCGGTTGGAGCCACGCCAAGGTCAACGCCGAGCTCAACCGGTTGTCGGGGATCAACAAGGTCACCGAGGCGACCGCCGATCAGCTGGAGCGCCGGCTGCGTCACGCCAACAAGTGGCTGGTCAACGCGTGACGGCCCGTGTAACGCGGGGGCACTGAGCGCCGTCCGGGGCGTCGGTTACTCTCGCCGGGACGCGGGAACGAGGAGATCGCATGGCCGTCACAACCAGTGGGCTCGAACCCGATGTTGTGACGTCACGCCTGCGAACCTCCCTCACGGGCACGCCCGGCCTGCTCCGTGCCGGGCTCGCCGCCTCCCTCATCGCCCTCCTCATCTTCGCCCTGCTCGCCGCCGACTCGATGTCGTCCCGGCGTCAGGCGTTGCGCGACGCGAAGGACGCAGCCGCCCAGACCGTGCTCATCCAGCAGGTGCAGACATCGCTGGTGGAGGCCGACTCACTCGCCGCCAACGCGTTCCTGGTCGGTGGCATCGAACCGTCGACGCTGCGCGACGGCTATCAACAGGGGATCGCCACGGCGTCGCAGGCGCTGGCGACTGCCTCCGCGAACGCGAGCGCCGGCGAGCTGTCCGACCTGGAGTCCGTCAACGCCGCGCTCGTCCGGTACACCGGCCTCATCGAGTCCGCCCGGGCGAACAACCGTCAAGCCTTCCCCGTCGGTGTCGCGTATCTGCGTCAGGCCTCGCAGCTCCTCACGACCGAGATCGTCCCGACGCTGGAGCAGGTGTCGAGCTCCACCGAGCAGCGCGTCGACGCCGCGTTCGAGCGATCCGGCTCGGCGCGCTGGGGCATCTGGATCGCCGGGCTGATCGCCATCGCCGCGCTCGTCGCCTGCCAGCTGCTCCTCGCCAAGGTCACGAGGCGCACCCTCAACCTCGGGCTCCTCGTCGGCACCGTGCTGCTCGTCGTCGCCTTCTTCTGGGGTGCGATCTCGATGTCGAGCGCGGCCTCGACGGCCAACGACGCCCGCGACGGGTCCTACGAGATGGCCACCGACGTCGCCGCCGCCCGCATCGATGCGTTCGCAGCGAAGAGCAACGAGAGCCTGGCGCTGATCAACCGCGGCAGCGGCGCATCTTTCGAGGAGGGGTGGCAGGCGCTCATCGACGATGCGACGGCAGCTCTCGGGCGCTCCGACGACCCGTCCCTGCAGGGTGTGCTCGACGACCTCGGCGCCTACGTGGAGGTGCACGGGCAGATCCGGGCGCTCGACGACGAGGGTCAGTGGGACGATGCCGTGGCACTCGCCACCGGCTTCGACAGTGGCCAGTCCAACGCCGTGTTCGCAACGTTCGCCGCCAGCAGTGCGTCGGTGCTCGGCGATGCGGCGACCGACGTGGAACGCCAGCTCGCTGACGCCGCCGATCCGCTCGGCGCGACCCGCACGGTCGTGCTCGTGCTCAGCCTGCTCGCCGCCGTCGCCGTCGTCTGGGGCTTCAACCTGCGGATGAAGGAGTACCGATGACACGTCGCGGCCTGCTCGGCCTCGCCGCGGCGTCGCTGGTGGTCGTCGCTGCCTGCGGCACCGCGGACGGCGACACCGAACCGGCGCCGACGACGACGATCGCTGCCGTGGAGCCCGCGGCGACGCCGGCATCCACCCCCGACTGCGGGGATCCGCTCGCCTCGTACGAGCCGACCTTCGAGCTGCCCGCCCCGGGGGCGATGCCTGCAGGCACCTACATGGAGGAGATCCAGCAGCGCGGCCGCCTCGTCGTCGGCGTCTCCTCCGACACGCTGCTGTTCGGCTTCCGCAACCCGAAGAGCGGCGAGATCGAGGGGTTCGACATCGACGTGCTGCACGCGATCGCCGAGGCGATCTTCGGCGACCCGGACGCGATCGAGTTCAAGGTGATCAACTACGCGCAGCGGCTCCCGGTGCTGGAGGACAGCAGCGTGGACCTCGTGGCCCACACGATGACGATCAACTGCGCCCGGTGGGAGCGGATCGCGTTCTCGACCGAGTACTACCACGCCGGCCAGAACCTGCTGGTGCCGTTCGACTCGCCGGTTGAGGAGATCGAGGATCTCGAGGGCACCGACCAGACGGTCTGCGTGGCCAAGGGGTCGACCAACATCGAGGAGCTGGAACGCAACTACCCGACGATCCAGCGCGAGGAGGTCGACGACCTGACCGACTGCCTGGTGCTGTTCCAGCAGAGCGCCGTCGACGCGATCACCGGCGACAACACCGTCATGGCCGGCTTCGCCGCCCAGGATCCGTTCTCCAAGCCCGTCGGCCGCCTGTTCACCAACGAGCCGTACGGCGTCGGCGTCAGCCTCGATCACCCGGAGATGGTGGAGTTCGTCAACCTCGTCCTGGAGCAGATGCGCGAGGACGGCCGGCTGTTCGACCTGACCGTGAAGTGGCTGGGTGAGCCGGGCACCGAGCCCCCGCCCGCCGTGTACGGGCGCGAGCAGCGGGGGTGACGACGGCCGTGCAGCCGAGCGCAGCCACGGTGCTGGACGACGCGGGCATCGACGCGTACCTCGCCGACGCGAACGCGTGGCGCTCGTCCGCGAGCACCGCGCTGCTGGAGCTCGACGACCAGGCCAAGGTGGCGCACGTCGACGACGCGGCCGCCGACGTCGCGCTCGCGTTCTCCATCTGGCGCGGCGCGGGCGTGCGCATCGACGAGGCGACAGCGACGCGTGGCCAGGGCCGGATGAGCGCCGGCGATCGGGCCGCGGTCCAGGCACTGGTCTGGGCGCCGCTCGCGGACGACGCCGGGTCGCCGATCGCCGCCAACCTGCCCGAGGCCCGCACCCTCGTCGATGCACTCGTCACCCGGGCGCGGACCGCGCTCGCCGGCCAGAGCCAGCAGCTGACGACGATCACCGGCCTGCTCGCGCCGATCACGGAGCGCGTCGACCAGGCGGCCGCGAACGCGAAGGCCCTCGGCGAGATGGTGCGCCAGGTGGAGGTGCTGGCCCAGCGGTTGGATCGGCTCGGCCCGAGCACGCCGGAAGCGACGGTGCGCAGCGAGGTCGGCGCGATCGAGCAGGCGTTGGCGCCGATCGAGCGCGACCTCCTCTCCCTGGCTCGGGCCAAGTCCACGTTGACCGACGACGTGGCGGCGCTGCCCGGCCGGGTGCAGGCAGCCGAGGAGTTGGAGGCGACGACGCGCGAGATCGCCGCTCGCTGCCAGGAGAAGATCGCCGGGCCGCCCAACCTCGCCGTGCCCGACGTCAGCGTGATCGGCCCGCCGCCATCGCTCGACGAGATCGGGTCGCTGGAGTGGCGCGCGGGGCGGGCCGCCGTCGACGCCTACGTCTCCAAGCTGTCCAAGGTGGAGCGGGCGCTCGGCGTGGCCCATGACCGGTACGCCGCGCCACTGCAGCGGCGCGACGACCTGCGCGGGCTGCTCGACGGCTACCGGGCGATGGCCGCCAGCCGCGGCCTCGGCGAGCAGGCCGAGGCGTCGAGCGCGTTCGACGCCGCCCGGGCCGCGCTCTACACCGCGCCGTGCGACCTGGCCGAGGCCGCCCGCCTCGTCGACGTGTACCAGCGCGTCGTGAACGCCTCGACCCCCACGCCGGAGGACCGAACATGAGGTGCACCCAGCCGGGCTGCGTCGGCCAGATCGAGGACGGCTACTGCAACGTCTGCGGCATGGCCGCGTCGTCGGCCCCGTCGGCACCGCTGCCGCCTCCCAGCGCCACCGGCGCACCGGGAGCCCCCGCGGCGCCGACCGCTGCGGGATCCACCCGCACCCGCCCGACCAGCTCGCGGCAGCTGGCCAGTGCGCCGCTGGGCTCGGCCCGCGGCTCCACCTCGGTGCGGACCCGCCGGCTGTCCGGCGCCACCAGCCGCCGGGTCAGCCGCATCGGGGCCGGGATCACCAGCGTGCCGTCCACCGCCGTCACCAGCCCGCTCGACGCGGTGATGAAGGTGGCCGAGGTCGCCGAGGAGAAGCGGTTCTGCGCCACGTGCAACTCGCCCGTCGGCCGCAGCCGCGACGGCAAGCCAGGCCGCACCGAGGGGTTCTGCCCCAAGTGCGGCACCAAGTTCTCGTTCACGCCGAAGCTGCAGCCCGGAGATCTCGTCGGCGGCCAGTACGAGGTGGCCGGCTGCCTGGCCCACGGCGGTCTCGGCTGGATCTACCTCGCCCGGGACAAGAACGTCTCCGACCGCTTCGTGGTGCTGAAGGGCCTGCTCAACTCCGGCGACAAGGACGCGTACGAGGCGGCGATCGCCGAGCGCCAGTTCCTCGCCGAGGTGCAGCACCCCCTGATCGTCGAGATCTACAACTTCGTCATCCACGACGGTGCCGGTTACACGGTCATGGAGTACGTCGGCGGTCGGTCGCTGAAGCAGATCTTGAAGGCCCGCCAGCAGGCCAACAACGGCACGATCGACCCGCTGCCCGTCGATCAGGCGGCCGCCTACCTCATCGAGGTCCTGCCCGCGCTGCAGTACCTGCACACGATGGGATTGCTGTACTGCGACTTCAAGCCCGACAACGTGATCCAGGAGGGCGACGCGCTCAAGCTGATCGACCTCGGCGGGGTGCGCCGCATCGACGACACCACCAGCGCGATCTACGGCACGGTCGGCTTCCAGGCGCCCGAGGTGGCCACGCTCGGCCCGTCGGTGCCGAGCGACGTGTTCACCGTCGCCCGCACGCTCGCCGTCATGTCGCTCGACTTCCGTGGCTACCAGAGCACCTACGCCGCTGAACTGCCGCCGCTCGAGGACGTGGCGCTGTTCCAACGCCACGACTCGCTGTACCGCTACCTGTTGAAGGGCACCGCGCCCGACCCGAACGATCGGTTCCAGTCGGCTGACGAGATGCGCGAGCAGCTGACCGGCGTGCTGCGCGAGATCGTCGCCGTCGATCGTCCGTCCCACGCGAACACGACGCTGGCGGCCACACCGTCCGCGATCTTCGGCGACCCGACGATCGCCACCGCCGCGCTCTCCTGGACCGACCTGCCGCAGCTGCGGCCCGATCTGGGCGACCCGGCGACCGCCTGGCTGTCCGCGGTGTCGATCGCCGACCCGGCGGCGCGGCTCGCCGAGCTGGACGGCTACGCCGAGCAGACGCGCGAGGTGTCCCTGGCCGCGATCCAGGCCTCGATCGAGGCCGGCGACCTCGACGGCGCCCATCGGCGGATCAACGCCGTGCTCGACAGCGACCCGTGGGAGTGGCGGGCGATCTGGTATGCCGGGCTGGCCGGTCTCGCCACCGCCGACGCGCACGGCGCGGTGTCGAGCTTCAACGCCGTGTACGGCGCGGTGCCCGGCGAGCTCGCCCCGAAGCTCGCGCTGGCCCACGCCTGCGAGCTGGCAGGAACGACCGGGACTGCCGTGCGCCTGTACGAGGTGTGCGCCCACACCGACGCCGCGTACGTCGCGCCCGCCTGCTTCGGCGTGGCCCGTGTCGAGGCGCTCGAGGGCAACCTGCCAGCAGCGCTCGACGCCCTGGACCGGATCCCGACCACGTCGCGCGCCTATGTCGAGGCGCGCCGCACCCGCATCGAGCTGCAACTCGGTGCCACCACCGATCCCGGCATCCTCGCCGGGGTCGCTGACGAGGTCGACCGCCTCGGTCTCGACCCCCGCGACCGCAGCCAGGTCCGCACCCGTGTCTTCGGCGCCGCGCTCGCCGCCACGGCGCAGGGCGCGACCGGCGCGCAGATCGGCGGCGTACCGATGGAGGAACGGTCGCTGCGGTTGGCGATCGAGCACGAGCTCCGTCAGCAGGCCAAGCTCGTCGAGGACCGGGCCGAGCGGATCCGGCTGATCGACGAGGCGAACGCCGTGCGACCGCGGACGTTGGTGTGAGCACGTCCACCGACATGGTGTGCTCGAGCTGCGGAGCGCAGCTCGGGCCTGGTGAGGCGTACTGCGAGGCGTGCGGCGCGCCCGTGGTCGGGGGCATCTTCGCCGACCTGCCGGCTCCCGATCCCGCCACCGAGCAACGCACGCAGCAGATCGTCACCATGCCGCCGCCGGCAGCCGCTGCGGACCCGGTGCTGCCGTGCGCGAACTGCGGATCTGTCGAGTCGGCCGACGGCTACTGCAACCGGTGCGGGGCCCGGATGCCGGTCTGGCGTGACCGCTTCACCGAGCAACCCGCGCCATGGTTGGCCGGGGTCTGCGATCGCGGCATCCTGCATGCCCGCAACGAAGATGCGATGGCGCTCGGTCCGGCCGACCCGGCAACCGGCCTCGCCGGGATCGTGGTGTGCGACGGCGTGACGACGGCAACCGACAGCGACATCGCGTCGCTCGCCGCGGCGCGAGCCGCACGCGGTGTGCTCGAGCTCCTGCCCAGCGAGTTCACCGCCAACCCCCCACCGTCGCCGGCGCTGCTCGTGCAGCGGCTGTGCCAGGGCCTCGTCGACGCCGGCGTCGCCGCGCAGCAGGAGGCTCGCGTCGCGGCCGAGCGGGTGGGGCCGAGCAGCAACCCACCGTCGTGCACGTTCGTCGCCGCGCTGGTACACAGGGGGTTGGTGGCCGCCGGCTGGGTGGGCGACAGCCGGGCCTACTGGCTGCCCGACGAGGGCGAGCCCCAGCAGCTGAGTGCCGACGACTCCTTCGCCGCCCACCAGATCGCCCAGGGGGTGTCGCGCGAGGAGGCCGAGTCCGGGCCGCAGGCCCATGCGATCACCCGCTGGCTCGGCGTTGACAGCCCCGACGCGGTGGTGCGGTGCAGCACGCTCGACGTCGGCGCGACGCCCGGGTGGCTGCTCGTCTGCAGCGACGGGCTCTGGAACTACGCGTCGTCGGCCGCGGACATGGCCGCGCTCGTCACCGAGCGAGCAGCCACCGATGCCGACCCGCTCGCCGTCGCGTCCGCGCTCGTCGCGTTCGCCAACGAGCGCGGCGGCCACGACAACATCACCGCCGCGCTGGCGCGGCTGCCGCTCCCACCCGCCCCCTGATCCGAGGAGGCCACATGGCCGATTTCACCGCCCAGGTGTTCCAGAACGAGTACCTCTCCGACGGCGCCACCGACGTCCACGCCGTCGTGTCCGTGACGTGTGCCAACGCCGGCGTCGCCGGCCAGACCGGCGCCGGCGAGGCCGCGGAGATCGTCATCGTGGACGCGTCGGGATCGATGGAATCGCCGTCGAGCAAGATCCGCGCCGCGCGCGCCGGCGCCCAGGCGGCGCTCGACGAGATCGTCGACGGCACCTGGTTCGCGGTGATCGTCGGTCGCCACGAGGCCGACCTGGCCTACCCGTTGAGCGGGATGGTGCGCATGGACGCCGACACCCGCGAACGGGCCAAGCAGTCGGTGTCGGTGCTCAACGCCAGCGGCGGCACGGCGATCGGCACGTGGCTGGAGCTGGCGACCCGCCTGTTCCACGGCTGCCCGGCCACGCAGCGTCACGCGATCTTGCTGACCGACGGGAAGAACGAGAGTGAGGAGCCGTGGCGGCTGGGGCAGGCGATCGACGCCGCCCGCGGGCTGTTCCAGTGCGACTGCCGCGGCGTGGGCAGCGACTGGGTGGTCGAGGAGCTGCGCTCGGTCGCCACCGGATTGCTCGGCTCGGTCGACCTGATCGCCGACCCCCACGAGATGGAGGCCGACTTCGCGGGCATGATCCGTTCGGCGATGGGCCGCGGCGTGGCGACGGCGACGCTGCGGGTCTGGGCGCCGCAGGGCGCGCAGACGCTGTTCGTCCGCCAGGTCGCGCCGGCGGTGGACGATCTGACGTCCAAGCGGCAGGTCGTGTCGCCGCTGATCGGTGACTTCCCGACCGGCGCGTGGGGCGACGAGACCCGCGACTACCACGTCGCGATCCGGGTGCCCGCCCGGCCCGCCGGCAGCGAACAGCTGGCGGCTCGGGTGCAGCTGATGGTCGGTGACCAGGTCGCCGCCCAGGGCCTGGTGAAGGCGACCTGGACCGACGACGCCAACCTCACCACGCGCATCGACCCGGCGGTGGCGCACTACACCGGTCAGGCCGAGCTGGCCCAGGCGATCCAGACGGGCCTGGCAGCGAAGGCGGCCGGCGACGACGACACGGCGACGGTGCAGCTCGGCCGGGCGGTGCAGCTGGCCAACGAGACCGGCAACGAGGCGACCACCCGCTTGTTGGCCAAGGTCGTCGACGTCGACGACGCCGAGACGGGGACGGTCCGCCTCAGGCGAGACGTGTCGAAGCTGGACGAGATGGCGCTCGACACCCGCTCCACCAAGACCACGCGGGTGAAGTGATGGCGGCCACCTGCCCGAACGGCCACCAATCGTCCACCGACGACTACTGCGACGTCTGCGGCGTGCCGATCGGCGGGGTGGCGCCGCCGGCTGGCGCCGCGGACCCGGTCCCCGCGCCGGCCGCGGCGTCGTCGGGTCCGCCCGTCGCCTGTCCGCACTGCGGCACGGAGAACGCGGCCGACGCGCTGTTCTGCGAGGACTGCGGCTACGACTTCACGACCGGCCAGGCGCCCGCGGCCGAGCAGCACGCCGCCGCTCCGGATCCGGCACCCGCCGGGCCGAGCGGGTGGGAGGTCGAGGTCAGCGCAGACCGCGACTGGTACGCCGTCAAGGCCACCGGCGACACCGACCCGTTCCCGACCGACCCGCAGCCCCGCACGGTCGCCCTGCGCGGCCACGTGGCGATGATCGGCCGGGAGAGCGCGAGCCGAGGCATCCACCCCGACATCGACGCCGGCGCCGATTCGGCCGTCTCCCGCCGCCACGCCCAACTGGTCCACAGCGGCGACGAGTGGCAGGTCGTCGACCTCGGCTCCACCAACGGCACGACGATCGCCCGCGCCGGCCAGCAACCCGACGCTGACCCGCTCGAGTCCGGCCAGCCGACGTCCCTCGCCGACGGCGACAGCGTGCTCGTCGGCGCCTGGACCCGGATCACCTTGCATCTGGCGGCCGGCGCCGGAGACGCCCGACCGTAGCCGCAGGGTTCAGGTGTCAGAAACGCTGCCCGGCCGACCTGGGCCGGTGAACGCCGACCTTCTGACACCAGGGTTCGCTGGGCGCGGCGCTGATGTGTGCTGACGTTGCCGCCGGGCACCCTGGTGTCAGAAGCCTTCCCCTGCTGACCTGGCCCTGTGAACTCGGACTTCTGACACCGCCGGGTGGTCAGGGGGTGAGGGTCGGGATGCGGTCGAGGAGGGCCCGGGCCAGGGGGGTGAGCGGGCCGGGGCGGTAGAAGAACCCGACGTCGCGGTGCACCGGCGGGTCGATCGGGCGGACGACGGCACCGAGGCGGCCCGCAGCGTTGGCCTGGTCGGCGGGGAGGACGGTGGCGCCGGCACCCGACAGCACGAGCGGGATCAGCGCCTCGCGCGTGCCGATCTCGCCGACGATCGTCGCCTTCGCCGCGCTGCGGCGGAGCGCGGCGTCGAGCAGCCGGCGCGTGGACGATCCCGCCGGCCCGGTCAGCAGCGGATGACCCGCCAGCTCGCGCACCGGCATGGTGGCAGGTACGTCGCTGCCTGGTGGCAGGACCGCCAGGAGCTCCTGGCGGGTGATCCGCGTCGCGCCCATGCCCTCCGGTGGGGGCAGTTCGCCGAGCCCCAACTCCGCGGTGCCAGATGCGACGAGGCGGGTCGTGCTCGCAAGGTCGTTGGCCTCGAAGACGCGCACCGTGACCGCGGGAAGGTCGTGGCGCAGGGCGGCGAGCAGTGGCGCGAGCGGCCAGGCGGCCAAGGTGGGGAGGCACGCCAGGTCGAGGTGGCCGCCGAGCCCGCCGGCGATCGAGGCCACCTCGGCGAGCAGACCGTCGCGATCGCGCAGCAGCTGGCGCGCCGGCCCGACGAAGGCTTCGCCGGCCGGGGTCGGCACGAGCCGCCGGCCGACGCGGTGGAACAGCGGTGTGCCGAGCTCGCGCTCGGTGCGCCGGAGCGTCTCGGAGACCGACGGCTGGGCGAGATGAAGCGCCTTGGCCGCCGCGGTCACGCTGCCGTGCTCGAACACGGCCAGCACCTGCTCGATCTGGCGTAGATCCATAGGCACAGCCTCTCATATTCATGGGAAGTTCGTCGTAGACGATGGATGGATCATCCGGTTGGATGGCGTCGTGAACCTCGCCTGGGCCCTCCTGATCGGAGTGTTCGTCGGGTTCATCGGTGGCATGTTCGGCAAGGGCGGGTCGGCGATCGCCACCCCGCTGCTGTTCATGGCCGGCGCGTCGTCGATCGCCGCCGTCGCATCGCCGCTGCCGGCGACGATCCCGGCCACCGTGCTCGCCGCCTGGCAGTACCAGCGCGCCGGTGAGCTCGATCGCAAGCTGTTGGTCCGGGTGCTCGGATTCGGCATCCCGGCGACGATCCTCGGCGCGTACCTCACGCGCTACATCGGCGGCCACGTGCTCATCGTCCTCACCGAGGTGCTGATGCTCGGCCTCGGCCTGCGCCTGCTGGTGCGCCCGACCGCCGAGGCGGATGGCCGCCCTCCCGTGGACGGCTGGCCCGTCGTCGCCGTCGCGCTGGCGACCGGCTTCGCCGCCGGGCTCCTGGCCAACAGCGGTGGTTTCCTCCTCGCGCCGCTGTTCATCACCGTGCTGCGCCGCCCGGCCAAGACCGCGTTCGGGACGTCGCTCGCCGCCGCCGCCGTGCTGGCGATCCCGGGCACGCTCGTGCACACCGCGCTCGGGCACGTGGACTGGTCGGTCACGATCGCGTTCGCCCTCGGATCGATCCCGCTGTCCACGATCGGTGCCCGGGTCGCGATCCGCTCCAGGTCCGAGCACCTCGAGCGCCTGTTCGGCGCGTTCCTCGCCACCAGCGCCGTGCTCCTGCTGGGCGGCTGAACGCTGGCGCTGGCCGGTTCGTTACGGTCGGGCCGTGCAGTTCTCCGTGTGGCCGTCCCCGTCCCGAAGCTGGCTGGAGGTGCTCGAGCTCGCCCACTGGGCCGAGCGCCAGGGGTGGTACGGAGCCTGGGTGGCCGACCACTACATGCCCAACACCGGCACCGAGGCGGTCGCCGACGGCCCGACCAACGAGTGCTGGGCGTACCTCGCGGCACTGGCAGCCACCACGTCCTCGCTGCGCATCGGCCCGCTCGTGTCGCCGACCACGGTGCACCACCCGGCGCTGCTCGCCAACCGGGCGGCGACGATCGACGGCATCTCGAACGGCCGGTTCGTGCTCGGCCTCGGCGCCGGCTGGCAGATCAACGAGCACGGCGCGTACGGCATCGACCTGATGGCGCCGGGCCCGCGGGTCGCCCGCTTCGGTGAGGCGATCGAGATCGTCCACTCGCTGCTGCGCGACCAGCGCACGACCTTCCACGGTGAGCACTTCGACCTCACCGACGCGCCGTGTGACCCCAAGCCGATCGGCGACGTTCCGATCGTCGTCGGCTCGGCCGGCCGGCGGATGCTCGGGCTGGCGGCTCGGTTCGCCGACGAGTGGAACTGCTGGGGCAGTCCCGGTCGCACCGGAAGCCTGGTCCCACTGCTCGACCAGGCGTGCGAGCGCGCCGGCCGGGATCCACAGACGGTCCGTCGGTCGGTGCAGGCGATGGTCGTGTTCGCCGATACGGCGCAGCAACGGGCCGAGGCCGAGGCCGACACGGTCATGCTCGACCGTTCGTTGATCGGCACACCGGCGGAGATCGCCTTGGGCATCGACGAGCTGGCCGCCCAGGGGTTCGGGGAGTTCATCGTCCCCGACTTCTGGTACACCGACGACCCCGGCCACAAGCGCGACTTGCACGAGCGGTTCGTGACCGACGTCGTGGCGCTCGTGTCGTGAGGCGATGAGCACCGACGCCCTCCCCGAGGCGCGCCCGCGCGTGCCGCAACACGTCGTCGTCGCCGTCGTCTACGTCGCGGCGATGTTCATGTCGATCCTCGACAGCACGGTGGTGAACGTCGCCCTTCCCACGCTCGCCGCCGAGTTCGATGCCGGCACGGGCACGATCGAGTGGGTCGTCACCGGCTACCTGCTCGGCCTCGCCGTCTCCGTGCCGATGTCGGGGTGGCTGGGTGACCGGATCGGCACGAAGAAGGTGTTCCTCGGCGCGCTCGTCGTCTTCACGGTGGCGTCGGCGATGTGCGCGGCCGCCGGGACGCTGCCTCACCTCGTGGCGTTCCGCGTGCTCCAGGGACTGGGCGGTGGGATGCTCGCTCCGACCGGCCTGGCGATGCTGTTCCGGACGTATCCCCCCGAACGCCGGGCGGCGGCGTCGAAGGTGCTGATCATCCCGACCGCGATCGCCCCGGCGACCGGACCGATCCTCGGCGGCTTCCTCGTCGACCACCTGTCGTGGCGGTGGGTGTTCCTCATCAACATCCCGGTGGGCGTGGCGGTGCTGGTGTTCGGCTTCCTCTTGCTCCAGGAGCACCGGGAGCAGTCGGCCGGCCCGCTGGACGCGTTCGGCGCCGTGCTGTCCGGGCTCGGACTCGCCTCGGTGCTCTACGCGCTCAGCGAGGGGCCGAGCAAGGGGTGGCTGTCGGCGCCGGTCGTCATCGCCTCGCTGACTGGACTCGTCGCCGTGGTGGCGCTGGTCTACGTCGAGCTCCACGTGCCGCAGCCGATGCTCGACCTGCGCCTCCTCGGTGATCGCCTGTTCCGGGCGACGACGCTGTCGCTGGTGTTCAGCACCGCCGCGTTCCTCGGAATGCTGTTCGTCGTGCCGCTGTTCCTGCAGGAGGTCCGCGGGGCGACGGCGCTGGAATCCGGCTTGGCGACGGCGCCCGAGGCGATCGGCGTCATCGCCGCCTCGCAGCTGGTCGGTCGTCTCTACCCGAGGGTCGGACCGCGCCGGCTGATCGCGTTCGGCATGGGATGGATCGCCCTGATGCTGATCGGGCTGTCGCGTGTCGCGCTCGACACGGACCTCTGGGTCGTGCGGGTGCTGATGTTCCTCGCCGGCACCGGTCTGGCCTGTGTGCTGATCCCGCTGCAGGCGAGCAGCTTCGCCCGGATCGCGCCGAGGGACACGGGCCGGGCCTCGTCGCTGTTCAACACGACGCGCCAGATCGCTGCCGCGCTCGGTGTCGCCGTGCTCGCCACGTGCATCCAGGCGTGGGTGCCCGGTGCCGGCGAGGCGGGCGGCACGACGGATGTCGCCGGCGCGGTCGCCGGCTACCAGCGGACGTTCGTCGTCGCCGCGATCATCGCCGGCATCGGCGTGCTCGTCGCGCTCCGCATCCGAGACGAGGACGCGGCAGCGACGATGGTCCGTTCCCGTGAGCACATCGCCGAACCGATCGAGCTCTGACGTCGAGCTGTCCGGGTCTGAAAGAAGCGACCGCTCTGAACGACATCAGACGGCTGTGAACCAGTGTGCACGGCGCGGCGGTCTTTCAGACCGCTGATGTCGTTCAGATGTGGACAGGAGTCAGCCACCAGGCGCGGCGCGCCAGGCGGTCAGGTACGCGCGGAGGGCGGCCTCGGCGTCGATGCCGTTCGCCGCGGCCTCGGCGACGAGATCGAGCAGGGCGCGAGCGAGGCGCCCGCCGGGCGTATCGGCGGGCTCGGGCGCGCCGAGTCCGGCCCGGCCGGCGCGCTTCAGCATTCCGGCGGCGTACGACAGGGCGGGTTGCGAGGTCGGCACACCGTCGAACGGACCGATCGTCGTCGCGCCCTTGGCCTGCTTCTCCTCGCCCTTGATCCGCACCCAGGCGTCGGCGATGTCGTCGAGCTCGTTCGACGCCCCGGCGAACACGTGCGGGTGGCGGCGCACCAGCTTGTCGTGGATGCCGTCAGCGACGTCGGTCATCGTGAACCGACCCTCCTGCTCGGCGATCGCGGCGTGGAACTCGATCTGGTACAGCAGGTCGCCGAGCTCCTCGGCGAGCGCGTCGTCGGATGCCGGGTCGTCGGGATCGAGCGCGCCGATCGCGTCGACGACCTCGAACGTCTCCTCGACGAGGTACTTGACCAACGACTCGTGGGTCTGCGAGCGGTCCCACGGGCAGCGCTCGCGCAGCGTGCGGGTCAGCTCGTGGAAGCGCACCAGCGATGCGCCCACCGGCACCGCGAGGTGCGGCACGTACACCGAGGTGAGGTGATCGGCCTCGACGGTGCGGTCGAGCTCTGACCAGATCGTGTGCGTGACGAGCGCGTCCGGTGTGCCGAGGCGCTGGAGGATCACGACCGGCTCGTCGTCGTTGCCGTCGACCGCCAGCTTGATCTCGCTGAGCACCCAGTTGGCATGTGCATGTGCAACGAGCATCGGGCCTGACTCGCCGGCGGCGGCGGTGGCGAAGTCGTGGCCGTCGACGAGGCGGACCCGGGCCTCGATCGGGTCGATGCCGAGCGCCGCCCACGCCGCGTCGAGGAACGACAGGGCGGGGAGCACCTCGGTGTCGACGCGCTCGTCGGCGAGCAGTTGGCGCACGCTGCGCTCCAGCACCAGCGGCGATCCGGGGACCGCGTAGACCACGCGGCCGTGCTCGATCGCGGCGGCGACGATGGTGTCGGTGATCGCCGCGTACACGTCCTCGAAGCGGTCTGCGTCCTCGTAGAGGTGGTCGAGGGTGATCGGGTCGGGGACCAGCGACGCCGATGGATGGCGGGCGGTGCGCAGGAAGCGGATCGGGGTGGCGGCGATCGCAGCGACGGTCTCGGCGGTGATCTGGTCGGGCCCGCCGGGGCCGAGACCGACCACCACCACGACGGGCCGCGTCGTCATCGGTGCTCGCTCCGCTGCGCGCCAATGACGGGCTCGCTGCGCTCGCCAACCGTGACGATGATTCGCTCGCTGCGCTCGCTCATACGGCGACGACGGCCTGGGTCGCTCGGTCCCACCTGCCGTACTCGGAGGCGACCGAGATGTCGGCGTCGAGGAACGCTGCCGCCTTGGCGAGGTCGCCGGGGCTCTGCTGCACGAGCGCGCTGAACTGCTCGAACGCGTCGTCCCAGGTCTGCATCTGGATGACCTGCCAGGCGTCGTTGCCGGAGGCGTCGGGCGGGAAGACGCGCGACACGGCACCCGGTGCTGCGTCGAGGAAGAACGCGATGTCGTCGCCCGCGAAGGCCTGGGACAGCGACGAGACCGGTGCGCAACCGTCCCGCGCCTGCACGGTGTCGGTCGCCTCGACCGTCCCGCCGGCCTCCAGCGTCGCGGCAGCGGCGTTGGCCTCGGCCTCCGTCGAGGCGCTGACCACGACCAGGCAGACCGCGCCGGTACTGGCCGGGCGGTCCTCGTAGAGCGGCTGCAGCGTGGCCGGGTCGGGCGCGGTGAGGGCACCGAGCGCAGTGCTGCCGGCGGACTGGTAGGCGAGCGCCTCCTGCACGCCTTCGGGCACCGGGTTGGCGCTCGTGCTCATCCGCTCGATCGCCGCCGCGAGGTCGTCGTCGGAGACGGACGTGCCCGCCCGCTCCAGCGCCTCGGTGATGATCTGGTTGTCGATCAGCAGCGACAGCGCCTGGCGAGTCAGGTCGCCGTTCGCGGCGCCGGTGTCGTCGAAGTTGTCGGTGCCGAGCGCGAACGTCGCCGGCTCGTCGGCGAGCGCCTGGCGGATCGTGTCCAGCTCGTCGACGCTGATGTCGGTGCCGTTGACGGTGGCCGCCGTGCTCGCGTCGAAGGTGGCGCAGGAGTTGAGCGCGAGGAGGGTGGCGGCACCGCCGAGCAGCGCGAGGACGCGTCGAGTCACGGCGAGCGACCCTAACCGACGGCCTCGGCCGGGCGCAGGTCTGCCAGCGCCTTCACGAGCATCGCCGCCGGGTCGACGCCGCGCTTGACCGGCAGCACGAGTTGGTGCTGGTCGGCCTTGTAGATCGAGTCCCGCACCAGGCGCTTGAGGCGTAGCTCCTCGCTCATCTTCAGGGTGACGGGAGCGAGGCGAGCCTGGTTGGAGACGATCTGGACGTCCTTCAGCTCCCAGCGGTGGCACTCCGCCCGGAGGTAGCCGATCGTGAGCAGCGCCTCGGCGGGCGCGGGCACCGGTCCGTACCGATCCTCCCACTCGCCGCGGATGTCGTCGACCTGACCCGGCAGGGTGACCGTCGCCAGGCGGCGGTAGGCCTCGAGGCGCAGCTCCTCCTTGGTCACGTAGTCGGTCGGGAGGTAGGCGTCGGTCGGTACGTCGAGCTTGAACTCGGACGGCTCGGGCGGCGGCTCACCCTTCATCTCGCCGACCGCCTCGGTGACCATCTGGCAGTAGAGGTCGTAGCCGACGGCGGCGATGTGACCGCTCTGCGACTCGCCGAGCAGGTTGCCGGCGCCACGGATCTCGAGGTCGCGCATCGCGATCTTGAAGCCGCTGCCGAGGTCGGTCGCCTCGCCGATCGTGCGCAGCCGCTCGTAGGCGTCCTCGCTCAGCACACGGTCGCGAGGATGGAACAGGTAGGCGTAGGCCCGCGAGCCGCTGCGGCCGACGCGGCCGCGCAGCTGGTGCATCTGGCCGAGGCCGAGCAGGTCGGCGCGCTCGACCACCAGCGTGTTCACGGTCGGCATGTCGATGCCCGACTCGATGATCGTCGTGCACACGAGGACGTCGAAATGCCCGTCCCAGAAGTCGACGACGACCTGCT
>CAZMGD010000075.1:0-20419 GCA_964565705.1 uncultured Ilumatobacteraceae bacterium
GCGATGATCGACGAGGTGCCCGACGTGCTCGTCGGATGCACCGGCGGCGGCTCGAACTTCGGCGGGCTGTCCTTCCCGTTCCTGCGCGAGAAGCTGGCCGGCAACATGAACCCGGTGATCCGCTGCGTCGAGCCAGCGGCCTGCCCCAGCCTGACCCGGGGCGAGTACCGCTACGACTTCGGCGACACGCTCGGCGTCACGCCGCTGATGAAGATGCATACGCTCGGCCACGACTTCATCCCGGCCTCGATCCACGCTGGGGGCCTGCGCTACCACGGCATGGCGCCGCTGGTGTCGCACATCTACGAGCTCGGCCTGGCCGAGGCGGAGGCGATCCCGCAGACCGAGTGCTTCGCCGGGGCGCTGACGTTCGCTCGCTGTGAGGGGATCATCCCCGCCCCGGAGCCGACGCACGCGATCGCGGCCGCGATCCGTGAGGCGCAGCGCTGCAAGGAGTCCGGCGAGGAGAAGGTGATCCTCACCGCGCTCTGCGGTCACGGTCACCTCGACCTGGCCAGCTATGAGCAGTACCTCGCCGGCCAGATGACCGACTACGACCTCGGCGTCGACGAACTGGCGTCCGCGCTGTCGACCGTCCCCGTCCTCACCTGAGTTCTCGGTCGGGTTCTGGTCGCTCCAGCGACCAGAACCCGACCGAGAACGCGGGGGTGGGGGTGGGGGTCAGGGCAGGGCCTTGGCGGGGTGGAACACGGCGCGGTAGGCGTGGAGCTCGAGCGTCTCACCCGAGATCGAGCGCACCCGCACCCGCCAGCCGTCGCGCTCCACCCAGCGCATCGACAGCACGTTCGTGATGTCCGCGCGCACCTGGTAGTAGAGCTTGAGACGCAGCGCGCTGCCGTCCCGGAACCAGATGGTCCAGCGATCGTCGGTGAAGCCGCAGCGGTTGCGCAGCACCCCGCCGGTCCGTCCCTCCGCCAACCGTTCACGGAAGCGATCCAGCCGGAACCGCTGGATCAGGTCGCGGTACCGCCAGCTCAAGAGCACGAGCTCGCGGTCGTCGATCGTGTCCGACGCCATTGCACTCTCCTCACGCCACGCTGCGTTGAACGAAACGTACAACTTCTGCGTCGGGCGGTGGATCCGCGGGGTCAGGCGTCGCGGCGTTGCTGCAACAGCGCGGTGACCGCCTTGCCGTCGGCCTTGCCGCCGCTGGCCTTCATCACCGCGCCGACGAGCGCGCCCATGGCCTTGTGCTCGCCGGCGACGAACTTCGCCCAGGCATCGGGCTGAGCGGCGATGGCCGCATCGACGGCGGACTCCATCGCCGACGTGTCGAGCGCCTCGAAGCCCTTGGCCGCGGCGATCGCTGCGGCGTCGCCACCGCCGGCGGCGACGATCTCGGCGAGCACCGTCTTGGCCTGGGTCGCGGTCAGCTTGCCGTCCAGCTCCAGCACCGTGAGCGCGGCGAGGTCGGCGGCTGGCACCGTCGGGGTCGGCCCCTGCTCCGCGTACGCCTCCTTGACGTACACGAGCGCCCGCGCCGCAGACCCGCCGGCGTCGGCGACGGCGAGCACGTAGTCATCCTGCCCGCGCTCGGTCACGACGAGGATCGCCTCACCGTCCGCGGGTGCACCCGTCGCATCGGACAGCCGGGCCCGGCGCGCGGCCGGCAGCATCGGCAGCGCGGCGCGAACGGACTCCACCCACTCGGCCGACGGTGCGAGCGGCACCAGGTCGGGCTCCAGGAAGTAGCGGTAGTCGTCCGCATCCTCCTTGGTGCGCAGCGTGTGCGTGCGCCCGTCGTTCTCATCCCAGTGGCGGGTCTCCTGGCGCACCTGCTCGCCGGCCTCGATCAGCGCGATCTGGCGGCGTGCCTCGTACTCGATCGCCCGGCCGAGCGAGCGGACAGAGTTCACGTTCTTGATCTCGCAACGGGTGCCGAGCGGGTCGCCGGGCGTGCGCACGCTGACGTTGGCGTCGACGCGCATCGAGCCCTCCTCCATCTTGGCGTCGCTGGCATCGACGGCGACGAGGATGGCGCGCAGTTCGGTGACGTACTGGCGGGCCTGCTCGGCGGTGCGGATGTCGGGGCGGCCGACGATCTCGACGAGGGGCACGCCGGCGCGGTTGAAATCGAGCAGCGAGTAGTCGCTGCCGTGGATGCGCCCGCCGGTGCCGCCGATGTGCGTGCTCTTGCCCGTGTCCTCCTCGAGGTGGGCGCGCTCGATGCCGACCCGCGTGCCGTCGGGCAGCAACAGGAACCCGTCGACGTTGAGCGGCTGGTCGTACTGGCTGATCTGGTACGCCTTGGGCAGGTCCGGGTAGAAGTAGTTCTTGCGGTGGAACGTGCTCGGCTGCACCGTGCAGTTGAGAGCGAGGCCGATGCGCATCGCCAACTCCACCGCCTGCTTGTTGAGCACGGGCAGCGCGCCCGGCAGACCGAGCGTCACGGGGTCGATGTTGGTGTTCGGCTCGTCCCCGAAGCGGTTGGGCGACGCCGAGAACAGCTTCGTCTTCGTCGCCAGCTCGACGTGCACCTCGAGCCCGACGATCAGCTCGTAGCCGTCGACGTACTGGTCCGGCGTGGCCTCGACGAACGTGTAGTGCCCCGGCAGGGTGCGGACTGCTGGCTCGCTGCGCTCGTGGTCCGGGCTCATCGGGGCGCGCTCCTCTCCAGCTCGGCGGCGGCCTGGAACATCACGGGTTCGCCGAGCGCCGGGGCCATCAGCTGCACGCCGACCGGGAGGTCGTCGGCGCCGGTGCCGAACGGCACGCTGATCGCCGGATGGCCGGCCAGCGGGCTCGGGATCGTGTACACGTCGCAGAGGTACATCGTCATCGGGTCGTCGACCTTGGCGCCGACGGGGAAGGCGACCGTCGGCGATGTCGGAGTCAGCAGCACGTCGGCGGTGGTGTACGCGGTGGCGAAGTCGTCGGCGATCAGGCGGCGGACCTTCATCGCCTTGCCGTAGTAGGCGTCGTAGTAGCCGGCGGACAGCGCGTAGGTGCCGAGCATGATCCTTCGCCGCACCTCGTCACCGAACCCAGCGGCGCGCGTCGCACCGTACATCGCGTTCGTGTCACCGCGGTCCACGCGCAAGCCGTAGCGGATGCCGTCGTAGCGGGCCAGGTTGCTGGACGCCTCGGCGGGGGCGATCAGGTAGTACGCGGTCAGGCCGTACGTGAACGACGGAAGCTGCACGTCGACGATCGTCGCGCCCCCGGCGCGCAGCGCGTCGAAGGCCTGCTCGGTGCGCTCCAGCACGTCGGGCGAGGCACCCTCGGGCAGATCGGTGATCCGCCCGATCCGCAGGCCCTCGACACCGCGGTCGAGCATCTCGGTCAGCGACGGGGGGGGCTGCGGGATCGACGTCGAGTCCATCGGGTCGTGGCCACCGATGACCTCGAGCACGGCGGCGGCGTCGGCGACGGTCGTGGCGAACGGGCCCACCTGGTCCAGGCTGCTGGCGAACGCGACGATGCCGTAGCGGCTGACCGCGCCGTACGTGGGCTTCACCCCGACGACGCCGCACAGCGCGGCCGGCTGGCGGATCGAGCCACCGGTGTCGCTGCCCAGGGAGATCGGGCTGAACCCGGCGGCGACCGCAGCGGCGCTGCCGCCGCTCGACCCACCGGCGACGCGCGAGGTGTCGTGAGGGTTGAGCGTGGGCCCGAACGCCGAGTTCTCGGTGCTGGATCCCATCGCGAACTCGTCGAGGTTCGTCTTGCCGACGAGCACGGCGCCCGCGGCAGCGAGCCGGGTCGTGACCGTCGCGTCGTACGGCGGCTTCCACCCTTCGAGGATCCGCGACGAGCATGTCGTCGGGATGCCCCGGGTGCACATGTTGTCCTTGAGCGCCACCGGCACCCCGGCGAACGGGCCGGGATCGCGGCCGGCGGCGACCGCGTCGTCGACCGCGGCCGCCTGCTCGCGGGCGATGTCCTCGGTGACGAGGTTGAAGGCGTGCACCTCCCCGTCGCGCTCGGCGATGCGAGCGAGGTGGGCGTCGAGCACGTCGACGGCCTTGAGCGACCCAGCGCGCACCGCGGCGGCGATCGAGAGAGCCGTGACCGGCACGTCGCTCATCCGTCCAACCCCACGATCGGCGGCACCCGGAAGCGTCCCTCGACGGCAGCGGGTGCTGCAGCGAGCACCTCGTCGCGATCGAGCGTCGGCGCCTCGACGTCCTCGCGCAGCACGTTGACCAGCGGGTACGGCTGCGTCATCGGTTCGACCTGGGAGAGGTCGAGGGCGTCGACGTCGGCGAAGTGGTCGAGCATGCCCGCCAACTGCTCCGTGGCGACGGCGATCTGCTCGTCGGTGAGGTCGAGGCGGGCGAGGCGGGCCACCTTGGCCACGTCATCGGGGGTGATGCGGCGTGCGCCGGGTTCAGACACGGTGGCCCAGGCTAGTTGCCCGACCCGCCGTTCTCCCGAGGAGGATTCCGCGCTACAGCGACATGGCGATCGCTCGCTGCGCACGCCGGAGCGTGGCGGCGTCGACGCGACCGACCGTTTCCAGCAGGCGGGCGAGCGGCAACGTCGTCAGGAAGTCCACGGCGAACCGCTCCTCGGTACCCGGCCGCCACGGCGATTCGTCGGCGGGGACCGTGACGATGGCTGGCGCCACGATCGCTCGACCGGTCGCCTGGTGGAACATCGTGTCCGACAGCACGAGCACCCGGCGGCGCTGCTCGTCGCGAGCGTCGGCCAGCAGGATGTCTCCGGCCGAGGGTGTCACAGGGCGTCGAGCCAACACTGGACGTCGGCTTCCGCGGACGTCACGGCGTGCAACTCCTCGGCGGACATCGCTCGACGTCGTGCGAGGGCGGCGTCGGCTGCGGTCCAGAACTGCTCGCGTTCGAGTGCGTCGAGCGCCTCGACGAGCGTCTCCTCGAGCGTTGCCCCCGGACGTCCGAGGGCGCGGAGCCGATCACGGCTGCCCTCGGACACCTGCATCGTGGTCGCCATAGCGCGACTATAGAGCGCGGCCGTCGCCTCGTGGTTCCTCCGCAGATGCCCCATCGTCGTCTACCTGGCCCGCTTCGGGCTCGGCCAGGTCGCCGTCGTCCAGTTCCTCCTCGTCGATCTCCTCGTCGATCTCCTCGTCCTCACCCACCTCCTCGTCCTCACCCACCTCCTCGCGGTCGAACTGCTCGTCGAACTCGTCGGGCTCGGGCGGATCGTTGCGGTGGCGTGCCCAGTCGACGATCAGGAAGCCGGCGGATCCGGCGATCAGCACGAGCGCCATCCACTGGTTGAGGCGCAGGCCGCCGCCCTCCTTGGCCGGATCGATGCGCAACGCCTCCACCCAGAACCGGCCGATGCCGTAGCCCAGGATGTAGACGGCGAGCAGGCGTCCGGGACGCAGCTTGAACCGCTTGTCGATCCACAGCAGCAGCCCGCACAGGGCGAAGTTCCACAGCGATTCGTAGAGGAACGTCGGGTGGAACGTCGTGCCCGGCGGGTAGCCCGCGGCGATCGCCTTCTCCGGCGAGACCTCGAGGGCCCAGGGCAGATCGGTCGGGCGCCCGAACAGCTCCTGGTTGAACCAGTTGCCCCACCGCCCGATCGCCTGGGCAAGCGGCAACGCCGGCGCGACGGCGGTGAGCGTGGGCGCCAGCGGCAGGTGCCGCCGATGGGCCGCCCACACGCCGACGATGATCCCGAGGGCCATGCCGCCGGGGATGCCGAGCCCGCCCTCCCAGATCCTGACGATGTCGAACGGGTGGTCGCTGAAGCGCTCCCAGTCGGTGGCGACGTGGTACAAGCGGGCGCCGATCACGCCGGCGGGCACGGCCCAGAGGGCGATCGAGGCGGCGTCGTCGCGGGTGCCGATGCCCATCTGCTCCAGACGCCTGCCGAACAGCCAGACCGCGGCGACGACGCCGAGCGCGATCATCAGCCCGTAGGCGCGCAGTTCGAGTGGGCCGATCTCCAACACTCCGCTGGACGGGCTGGGGATCGAGCCCCAGATCGCGGCGATCATCGCGGTGGGGTCAAACCGCGGTGAGCTTGCCGGCGAAGGCGACGGCCTCGGTGAAGATCAGCTCGCGGTCGTAGTCCTGGGTCGCGACGTGGAAGCTGCGCTCGAGCATCACCCGCTGCACCGGCCCGCCGTAGTGCTCGGCCAGGAAGTCGCTGGAGGCGGGGTCGACCACGTGGTCGTTGCGCGAGGTGAACAGCAACAGCGGTGCGGTCATCGCGCGGTACCGCTCGGCCAGGGGCTCGATGCCGTCCTGGGCGAACGACAGCAGCGGTCGCAGCGGCGTGCCCTCGTACGCCGACTCGGTCTGCTCGGGGTCGGCGATGTCCGCGCCGATGCCGGGCATCAGCTCCTGGCCGTCGGCGACCATCGCCCGCAGCGCGTCGATCAACTCCTCGGCGAACGGCTGGGCAGCGGGGTTGACGAGCACCAGGCCGGCCACCTCGGGATGGTCGGCGGCCACGCGCAACGACAGTGTGCCGCCCATCGAGAGCCCGGCGACGACGATGGTGCTGGCCCGCTCGGCGAGCCGGCGAAACGCGGCATCGGCTTCGGCCGCCCAGTCGTCCCACCGGGTCGAGATCATGTCGTCGACCGCAGTGCCGTGGCCGGGGAGCCGGGGCAGCTCGACGTGCAGGCCGGCGGCGGCGAACGCCTCGGCGAGGCCGCGCATGCTGGATGGGTTGCCGGTGAAGCCGTGCAGGCAGAGGGCACCGAGGGTGCCAGATCCGTCAGCGCTCCAGGGCTCGGCACCTGGGAGTACGTCCGCAGTCATCCTCTTGTTCTACTGCCTGGTCGACGCCGCCGGCACACGCGGTGCGCTCCACGTTGACCCGTGTGGCCCGTGCTGCTGGACTCTCGCCCATGGCGCGACCGGCAGACAGGCTCGATGACGAGCCGACGAGCACGACCGGGTCGCGCCGTCACACCGGCCAAGGCGAGGAGCGCAAGCAGCAACTGCTCGACGCCGCCGCCGACCTCTTCTCCAGCCGCGGGTACGCGAGCACCCGGATCATCGACATCTGCGAGCGGGCCGGCGTCGCCAAGGGCCTCTTCTACTGGTACTTCGACACGAAGGAGTCGCTGTACGCGGAGATGATCCGCGACATGCGCAAGCGGCTGCGGCGCGTCCAGGCCGACGCGATGGATCCGGCCACGAACGCCGTCGAACGGATCCGCCAGGCCGCATTCGCTTCGATGATCTTCCTGGCGGAGAACCCCAACTTCTTCGGGTTCGCGAACGACGACACGCGCAACCCGGCGCTCAAGGGCGTCATCCAGGAGGGCGAGGCGATCTACGCGTCCGACACCGAGCGCCTGATCCGCGAGGCACAGCGTTCCGGGCACGCTCCCGACTGGCTCGATCCGCGGCTCGCCGCCGTCGGTGTGCAGTCGACGTTGGGGTCGTTCAGCGAGCTGTTGCGCGACGACGCGACGCACGAGCCGGAGGTGGTGGCTCAGTTCGCCGCGGATTGGGTGGTCCGGGCGCTGTCCGGCATGTGACAGGGTTCGCCGTGGCCACGGGTTCCCCACGCCGACACGTCGAGGCCCCGGCGATCGCCGCGTTCATGCCGGTGCTCGCGCTCGTGCCGGTCTGGCTGCTCGCGATGCTCGTGTTCTGGTGGCCGATCCAGCTGCTCTGGTACCACCCCTTCTGGGCGTTCGCGCTCGTGTACCTGCTGTTCGGTGTCTTGTTGTTCGCCCGGCCGGTGCAGCGCATGGTGCTGACCCGATTGCTGGGCGCGCGCCGTCCGCACCCGAGCGAGGTCGGCCTGCTGCTGCCGGCGTGGCGGACCGTCGCCCAGGTCAACCACGTGCCGCCCAACCGCTACATGCTCGCCGTGCTCGACGCCGACGAGGTGAACGCGTTCGCCTGCGGGGGACACCTGGTGGTCGTCTCGTCATACGCGATCAAGATGCTCGACGAGGCCGAGCTCGAGGGTGTGCTCGCCCACGAGCTGGCCCACCACCTCGGTCTGCACACCGTGGCGCTGACGATCGCGCAGTGGATGAGCGTGCCGATCCTCGTGCTCGCCCAGGTCGGGTTCTTCCTCCAGAACGTGGCCAGGGCAGCGACCGATGCGTTCGCGTCGCACTCTGCGGCGCTGACGGTGCTCGGCCGGTTCGTCGGCACGATCCTCACCGGAATCGGCTGGTTGTTCCTCTCCGGTGTGCTGTTCGCCAACCTGCTCGGCAACTGGGTGGGCCGAGCCAGTGAGTACCAGGCCGACCAGCGCGCCGTGGAGATGGGCTTCGGGCGCCAGCTCTCCGCCGCACTGCGCCTGGTCGTGGCCACCAGCGGCAGCCGAGACCGATCGTGGCAGGCGAAGCTGTTCGCCACCCACCCACCGGCGCGCACGCGCGTCGCGAAGATCGAGGCCATGCTGCGCGCCCGCCGCCAGGCCAGGTCGCGCCCGCGACCCGCCGGATAGGGTCGCGGGCCACATGACCACCCCTCCCACACCGCCGCTCGTCGCGGCCGCTCGCGGTGAGCGCCCCTCGCGCATCCCGGTGTGGTTCATGCGCCAGGCGGGCCGGAGCTTGCCGGAGTACCGGGCCGTGCGCGGCGAGGGCAGCATCCTCGGAGCGATCTCCCAGGCCGACCTCGCCGCCGAGATCACCCTGCAGCCGGTGCGCCGCTACGGCGTGGACGGCGCGGTCATGTACAGCGACATCGTCGTGCCCGCCCATGCGGTCGGCTTCGGCATCGACGTCGCCCCCGGCACCGGTCCGGTCGCCGCGCTGCCGTTCCGCTCGGCGGACGACCTCAGGCGCCTGCGCCCGTACGAACCGGCGGTCGACGCGCCGTACATCGCCGAGGCCGTGCGCCACGTGCGCGCCGAACTGCCTGCTGACATCGCGATCCTGGCCTTCGCCGGAGCGCCGTTCACGGTCGCCAGCTACCTGGTGGAGGGCCGCCCGTCGCGGACGTACGAGCACACCAAGGCGTTGATGCACCTCGACGAGGCGCTGTGGCACTCGCTGATGGAACGCCTCGCCGACCAGTCGATCGCCTCGATCGCCGCCCAGCTCGAGGCCGGGGCCGCCGCGTTCCAGCTGTTCGATTCCTGGGCGGGCGCGCTGAGCGATGCCGACTACCGGCGCTATGTGCAACCGCACAGCGCCCGGGTGTTCGCCGCCGTGGGCGAGCGCTTCCCGGATGCCCCCGGCATCCACTTCGGCATCGGGTGCGACCATCTGCTCGAGTCGATGACCGCGGCCGGATCGAGCGTGGTCGGACTGGACTGGCGTACGCCGATCACCGACGCCCGGCGGCGCCTCGGGGCGGACCTCGCGGTGCAGGGCAACCTCGACCCCGCGCTCGTGCTCGCCGGAGCAGAGGTCGCGCTGGCCGGCGCCGACGCCGTGCTCGCCGACAACGGCGGGCATCCCGCCCACATCTTCAACCTCGGGCACGGGGTGCAGCCGAACACCGATCCAGGCGTGCTGGCTGCGGTCACCGCGCACGTGCACGAGCGGACACCGCGATGACCACCGGCGTGGTGCTGATGGCCTACGGTGCGCCGCGCCACCGCGACGACCTCCTCGCCTACTACACCGACATCCGACGCGGCCGCCCGCCGACCGACGAGCAGTTGGCACAGCTCGCCGCCCGCTACGACGCGATCTCGACCGGCGGCGACCTGTCGCCCCTCGGCCGCCGCACCGCGAATCAGGCGGCTGCGCTGCAACGCGCGCTCGACGCGATCCGACCGGGTGAGTTCGATGTCGCGATCGGGATGAAGCACGCCCCACCCCGGATCGAGGACGCCGTGCGCCGGCTGGTGGGCGACGGCGTGGATCGGCTGGTCGGCATCGTGATGGCACCGCACTACTCGGCGCTGTCGATCGGCGAGTACCTCGCCAGGATGCAGGCCGCGGCCGGAGACGTCCCGACGACGGCGGTCACGAGCTGGGCGACCGAACCCGCCTACGTCGAGTTCCTCGCGGACGAGGTCGGCCGATTGCTGGAGGCGATGCCGGCCAACACCAAGGTGCTGTTCACCGCCCACTCCCTGCCGGAGCGGGTGATCGCGATGGGCGACCCCTACCCGGAGGAGCTGCGGGCCACCGCCGCCGCCGTCGGTGCCCGGCTCGGGCTCGGCCCGTGGAGCGCGTGGTCGATCGCCTGGCAGTCGGCGGGCCGCACCCCCGAGCCCTGGCTGGGGCCCGACATCCTCACCGTCATCGACTCGCTGGCCGCCAGCGAGAACGCTGCGGGCATCGTCGTGTGCCCCTGCGGCTTCGTCGCCGACCACCTGGAGATCCTGTACGACCTCGATGTCGAAGCACGGGCCCGGGCCAAGGCGCGCCGTCTGGCGTTCGGCCGCACCCGGACGCTCAACGCCGATCCGGTGGTGTTCGCAGCGCTCGCCCAGCGGGTCGCCGAGGAGTGATGGACCGCCACGTCGTCGTCGTCGGCGGTGGGATCACGGGGCTCGCCGCAGCCCACGCGCTCGCCCACGACGAGGATCCACCGCGGGTGACGGTGCTGGAGGCAGCCGAGCGGCTCGGCGGCAAGATCGCGACGTCACCGTTCGCCGGGCTGCCGGCGGTCGACGAGGGCGCTGATGCGTTCCTGACGCGGGTGCCCTGGGCCAGCGAGCTCGTCCGTGAGGTGGGGCTCGGCGATCACCTCACCACGCCGGCGACCGGCAGCGCCTCGATCTGGCAGCCCGCCCGCGCCCCACGCCTGCACCCGATCCCCGCCGGGCTCGTGCTCGGTGTCCCGTCCGGCGCGCTCACGCTCGCCCGCAGCCACCTGTTGAGCGTGCGCGGCAAGGCTCGGGCGGCGATCGAGCCGCTGCTGCCGCGGCGCGACACGGACGGATCCGTCGGCGCGCTGATCCGCAGCCGCTTCGGCGACGAGGTCGAGGAGTTGCTCGTCGACCCGTTGATCGGCAGCATCTACGCCGCCGACACGGACCGGATGGACCTGGCCGCGGTCCCCCAGGTGCAGGCGCTCGCGGCGAGGGGCCGCAGCCTGCTGCTCGCCACCCGCCGTTCACGGCGCGACGCGGGGTCCGCGCCGACGGGTCCGGTGTTCGAGGCGCCGACGGCCGGCATGGGGGCGTTCGTCGCCGCGCTGGCCGCCGACCTGCGCGCTGCCGGCGTCGACCTGCGCACCGGCGCGCCGGCCACCACGTTCGAGCGCGACGGTCACGAGTACGTCGTCGACGGGATCCGCGCCGAGGCGGTGATCGTCGCCACCCCGACGGCCAGCGCAGGCGCGCTGGTGGGCGAGATCGCGCCGGAAGCGGCAGCGCTGCTCGCCGGCTGGGAGTACGCGTCGGTCGTCATGGTCACGCTGGCCGCGGGTGGCCTCGGCGGCCGGTTGCACGGGAGCGGCTACCTCGTGCCCAAGCCGGTGCAGCGACGTGTCACCGCGGCGTCGTTCGCGTCCAACAAGTGGGCGCACCTGCAGCCGCCCGACGGCAGTGCCCTCCTTCGCGTCTCCATCGGCCGCGACGGCGCGCCGCCCGACGATCTCGACGACGATCACGCCCTCGCCGCCGTCGTGGACGAAGTGGGTGAGCACGTCGGCGCTGCGATCCATCCGATCGACGTGCGCATCACCCGCTGGCAGGACGCGTTCCCCCAGTACCGCCCGGGCCACCCGCGACGGGTCGCTGCGGTCCGAGACGCCCTGCGCCGGGCCGCCCCCGGGGTCGAGGTGTGCGGCGCCGCCTACGACGGCATCGGCATCCCGGCATGCATCCGCCAGGGCCAGCAGGCCGCCGCCGCGGTGTCCCGAGCGCTGGACGCCGCGCGAGAATGACGGGCGTGTTCCGGGCGAGCGGTTCGCGCAGGCGTTCCTGCGGGCTCCTGATCGGTGCGGCCGCGCTGCTGGCCGCATGCGGCGGCGCCACGAAGGCGAGCGAGAGCCCGACCCCGACGTTGATCACGACGCCGACCACGACCACGACGACGCTGGCGCCTGCGACGGCCGCAGCGACGATCGCCACCACGACCACGGCCCCGACGACGACCACGACGACGACGCTGGCGCCTGAGACGACGACCACGACGGTCGCGCCGACGACGGTCGTCGCCCTGCCCGCCGAGGATCAGGCGCCGATCGCTCCCCCGGCGAACAACGCCAGCGAGCCCCTCACACCGATCGGGCGGATCGAGATCCCGGCGATCGGCGTCGACAAGACCATGTACGAGGGCATCACCCTGAAGACCCTCAACCGGGGTCCCGGCCACTGGCCCGGCACCGCCTCGGCCGGTCACCTCGGCAACGCCGTGATCGCCGGCCACCGCGTCAGCCACAACAAGGACTTCCGCAACGTCGACCAGCTCCAGCCCGGCGATGAGATCATCCTCTCCGACGACACCGGTCGCTACGTGTACAAGGTGTCGCGTACTGAGATCGTCAAACCGGATGCGATCTGGATCATCGACCCGACACCCACGGCGACCGTGACCCTGTTCGCCTGCCACCCTCCCGGCTCGACGCGCGAGCGCATCGTGGTCTTCGCCGATCTCGCGACCTGACCGCATGAACCGCTGGTTGCGCCTCGGCGGCGCGGTCCTCTCCGGGCTCGCGGTCGCGCTCTCCCTGCCTCCCTGGGGGTTCTGGCCGCTCGCCCTCCTCGGCGTGACGGGCCTGGAGCTGCTGGTCGCCACGGAACCGGCCCGGCGGCGCCGGTCGCTGCTGTGCTTCTGCTTCGCGTTCGCCTGGCTCGCGCCCGGCATGGCGTGGATGTGGTTCCTGACCCAGCCCGGCTACATCGTCGCCACGGCGGTGTTCGCCGGCTTCCATGCGGCGGCGGCCGCGGCGGCGCCCGAGGGACGCTGGGCGGTGTTCGGGCGGCCGGCGGCTCACGTGCTGGCGGAGTCGTTGCGGTTGTGCTTCCCCTTCGGCGGCGTGCCGCTCGCGACGCTGGCGATCAGCCAGGCATCCGGACCGCTGCTCGGCCTCGCCCGCGTGGGTGGGGTGCTGCTGATCGCCTGGGTGCTGTGGCAGCTCGCCGCGCTGCTGGCGGCCGCGATCCTTCGCTGGCGGCACCTGTCCACCGACGTCGCCGGCTGGCGCGCGCTGTCGGCCGGCGCCGCGGTGCTGGTGCTCGCGCTGGCGCTCGCCGCGGTCGCGCCGCGCGGGCACGACGTGGGCGAGAGCCTGCGCATCGCCGTCGTGCAGGGAGGCGGACCGCAGGGCACCCGGGCCAGTGAGACCGGCACCGAAGAGGTGTTCGAGCGCCACATCGCGGCGACCGAGACGATCCCGACCGGCACGCCGCTCGACCTCGTGATGTGGCCGGAGAACGTCATCGACACCGACGAGGTGCCCTTCGCCGAGAGCGACAAGCTGGACGCGGTCGCCGCCCAGGCCGACCGGCTCGGCGTGCCGTTCACCGTCGGCATCACCGAGGATGCCGGGCCTGGGCGCTTCACCAACGCCCAGGTGGTCGTGATGCCCGACGGGTCGGTGACGTCGCGCTACGACAAGGTGCGCCGCGTGCCCTTCGGCGAGTACATCCCGCTGCGCGGCCTGCTCGAGTCGCTCGGCCTGCCGGTCGATCAGGTGCCGAGCGACGCCGTCGCCGGCGAGGATCCGGCGGTGATCGACATCCCCCAGGCCCGGCTCGGTGTGGTGATCTCGTGGGAGGTGTTCTTCGGCGGCCGGGGCCGCGACGCGATCGGCCACGGGGGCCAGGTGCTGCTGAACCCGACGAACGGGTCGAGCTACACGGGGACGATCCTCCAGACCCAGCAGGTCGCGTCGTCGCGGCTGCGGGCGACGGAGCTGGGTCGGTGGGTGGTCCAGGCGTCGCCGACTGGGTTCAGCGCGTTCATCTCCCCGGACGGCGACGTCTACGACCGCACCGCGGTCAGCGAGCAGGCCGTGCTGTACCGCGACGTCCCCCTGCGCGAAGGGTCCACCTGGTACCTCCACCTCGGCGACAAGCCCTGGGCCGCGCTCGCCGCCCTCGTCCTCTTGCTGTCCTGGCTCGCCACCTCGTCTCCTGCCGCCGTCGTGCGCTCGCGCGGGCGCACGACGGGGGCAGAAACGGTCACGTCTCCAACATGAGGGTGACGGGGCCGTCGTTGACGAGGCGGACGAGCATGTCGGTGCGGAACCGGCCGGTGGCGACCGTGGCCCCGAGGGCGCGCAGATCGCTCACGACGAGGTCGACGAGCGGTTCGGCGTGTTCGGGACGAGCGGCGGCGATCCAGCTCGGGCGGCGGCCACCGGACGAGTCCCCGTAGAGGGTGAACTGGCTGACGACGAGCACCTCGGCCGGGTCGCCGCCCGCGTGCCGGTCGCTCAGCGAGCGGTTCATCACGCCGGCCTCGTCGTCGAGCACCCGCAGACCCCAGACCTTGCGGGCCAGCTTGCGGGCCTGATCTTCCCCGTCGTCGTGCGTCACACCGACCAGCACGCACAGACCGGGCCCGATCGCGCCGACCTCGACGAGCTCGTCGTCAACTCCGCTGCGTGCGGCCACCGACGCACTCACGACCCGCTGCACCAGTCCTCGCATGCCCTCATCGTGGTCGCTACCTGGCGGTAACCAGGGGTCGATAGGCTGCGCTTCCTTATGCGTTCCCCCGCGCACCCGGACGAACCCCTTCGTCTCGCCTACCTGACCTATCGCGGCAAGCCCCACGTGGGCGGCCAGGGCGTGTACACGCGCCACCTCACCAAGGCGCTCGTCGACCTCGGCCACTCGGTCGAGGTGCTCGGTGGCCAGCCGTACCCGGTGCTCGACGACCGGGTGGAGCTGACGAAGCTGCCCAGCCTCGACATCTTCAACGAGACCTACCCCGGGCGCCTCCCCGCGTACTGGGAGCACAAGAGCCTCGCCGACGTCGTCGAGACCGGCCAGTTCCTCACCGGCACGTTCTCCGAGCCGCTCGCGTTCTCGATGCGGGCCTACCACCACCTGAAGTCGCGCACGGCCGAGTTCGACCTCGTGCACGACAACCAGTGCCTCGGTTACGGCGTCCTCTCGATCGAGAAGCAGATCCCGACGATCGTCACGCTGCACCACCCGATCACCAAGGATCGCGAGCTGGAGATGAGCCACGCGCCGAACTGGCGCAAGCGGCTCAGCGTCGGCAGGTGGTACTCGTTCGTGAGGATGCAGGGACGCGTCGCCTCGCGGATGCCGCGCATCGTCGTCGTCAGCGAGAACAGCATCAACGACATCGAGGCGGACATGGGCGTGGACCGCTCCCGGATGCGCCTCGTGCCCGTCGGGGTGGACCCCGACCTGTTCAAGCCCCTGCCCCACATCGAGCGCCGGCCCGGTCGGCTGCTCACCACCGCATCGGCCGACGTCGCGCTGAAGGGCCTGTCCTACCTGCTCGAGGCGCTCGCCAAGCTGCGCACCGAGCGCGAGGTCAGCCTGACGGTCATCGGCAAGCCCAAGGCCGGCAAGACGATGGACCTCATCGACTCGCTCGGCCTGTCGGAGTGCATCGAGTTCGTCAGCGGCGTCACCGACGAGCGGATCGTCGAGCTGTACGCCGAGGCGACCCTCGCCGTCGTGCCGAGCCTCTACGAGGGGTTCAGCCTCCCCGCGATCGAGGCGATGGCGACGGGCATCTGCCTGGTCGCGACCGACGGGGGGGCGCTCCCCGAGGTCACCGGCACGGACGGCGACACGGTGCTGCAGTGTCCGGCCGGCAACGCCGAGGCGCTCGCCGCAGCGATTCGCCGTGGCCTCGACGACGCCGAGCTGCGGGCCCGCATCGGCGACGCCGGGCGCCGACGCGTGGTCGAGCGGTGGAGCTGGCGCCACTGCGCCCAGCTGACGGTCGAGCAGTACCGCGAGGTGCTGGCGATGCCCGAGAACCAGGAGAAGCTGCAGCGCAACGGTCGGCTCAGGCAGGGCCTGACCGCGTGCTGACCGTCCGCTTCGACCGCCTCGGCCTGCGCGAGGAGGATCTCGTGCTCGACGCGGGCGCCGGTTTCGGCCGTCACGCGTTCGAGGTGGCGCGACAGGGCGCACGCATCGTCGCGCTCGACTACGCCGCGGATGAGGTCGCCCAGACCCGGGCGACGTTCGGGGCGATGATCGAGGCCAAGGAGATCCCCGAAGATCGCTACGTGGGCGTGCTGCGCGGTGACGCCACGCGCTTGCCGTTCGCGACGGAGACGTTCGACCGGGTGATCACGTCCGAGGTACTGGAGCACATCCAGGCCGACGTCGACGCGATCGCCGAGCTGGTGCGCGTGCTCAAGCCCGGCGGAACGTTCGCCTGCACCGTGCCGTCGGAGTGGCCGGAGACGATCAACTGGCGGCTGAACGACGAGTACCACGCGCCGAGCGCGATCGGTGGGCACGTGCGGATCTACTCGGCCACCGAGCTCAAGGCGAAGCTGCGCGCCGCCGGTCTCACCGTCACCGGATCGCACCACGCCCACGCGCTGCACTCGCCGTACTGGTGGCTGAAGTGCGCGGTCGGGCCACGGCGGGAAGACAGCAAGATGGTCAACGCCTACCGGCGCTTCCTCGAGTGGGACATCGTCGAGCAGCCGCGCAGCACCCGCCTCGCGGAGCGCGTGCTGAGCCCGGTCATGGGCAAGAGCCTGATCGTCTACGGCCGTAAGGACTCTGTTCATGTCCCCACCCGCCCACCCGCTGCATCGGGGCCCTCGAGTGATGCCGGTGCATCCGAGGCGGCGGACCGGTGACTCGACTCCCCCACATCGATGGCGTGATCACCGCGGCCGAGGTGCAGGAGACCGCCGAGGCGATCGCCCGCCTGCAGCTGCCGAACGGGATGATCCCCTGGTTCGAGGGTGGCCATTGCGACCCCTGGAACCACGTCGAGACGGCGATCGCGCTCGACATCGCGGGGATGCACGGTGAGGCCGATCTCGCGTACGAGTGGTTGGTGCAGACGCAACGATCCGACGGCGCGTGGTTCAACTACTACCGCTCCGACGGTTCGGTCGAGGACGCCAAGCTCGACACGAACGTGTGCGCCTACATCGCGTCCGGGGTGTGGCACCACTGGTTGTGCACGAACGACCGCGCGTTCGTCGACCGGCTGTGGCCGGCCGTGCGCGCAGCGCTCGACTGGGTGCTGACCCTGCAGACGCCTCGCGGCACGATCCTCTGGGCCCGCGAGGTCGACTCGACGCCGTGGGACTACGCGCTCCTGACCGGGTCGTCGTCGATCTGGCACGCGCTGGAGTGTGGCGTACTGCTCGGCAAGCTCATCGGCGAGTCACACCCGCAGTGGGCGACGGCGGCCACGTCGTTGCGGACCGCGATCGTCGATCAGCCGGACTGGTTCGAGCCGAAGGATCGTTGGGCGATGGACTGGTACTACCCGGTCCTGACCGGCGCGCTCGTCGGCGCCCCGGCGAAGGCTCGACTCGCAGAGAGCTGGGACACGTTCGCGATGGAAGGCCAGGGCATCCGCTGCGTGAGCGACCAACCGTGGATCACCGCGGCCGAGACGGCCGAGTGTGCGCTGTCACACGCCGCGATCGGCGACCTCAGCACCGCCAGCGACCTGCTGCGCTGGACGCGGGCCCACCGCGACACGGACGGTTCGTACTGGACCGGCATCGTGTACCCGGGCCGGGAGAACTTCCCCGACGGTGAGCACACCGCCTACACCGGCGCAGCGGTCATCATGGCCGCCGACGCGATCACCGGCACCTCCCCTGCTGCCTCGCTCTTCGTCCACGATCCCATCGACGGCTGACCCGCCGTTGACGTCGACGCCGCCCACAGCAAGTCGGCAGGAAACTCTCATCGAACGCCAGGTTCGGCTCAAGGCGGGTCACAGGGTCGGTTCCTACGGTCACGGTCATGTCGATCGACGAAGAGACGATGCGCGCGGACTCGACGGCCGGCGCTCCAGCCGTCAGCCCACCCGGGTCCCCGGCCGTGCCACCATCGGTGGCGCGCCGTCGCAAGCGGCGGCGGTGGCCGGCGGTGCTGGCCGTGCTCGGTGCGGCAGGCGCCGGTGTGTGGTTCGTCGTGAACCGTGGCGACGACAGCGACGCGGCGTCGGTGACCGAGCAGATCACCACGACACCACAGGTCGTCGACGTCTCGACGGGCACGTTCTCGACCAGCGTCAGCGCCGAGGGCACCGTCGCTGCCCAGGACACCGAGTCGCTGAGCTTCACGGCCGCAGGCACGGTCACCGCGGTGAACGTCGCAGCCGGCGACCACGTCACGGTCGGTCAGGTGCTCGCCACCCTCGATTCGCCGGCGCTCGAGTCTGCGCTGGCCTCGGCGGCTGCCGACGTCGCCGACGCCGAGGCGAAGCTGGCCGACGACATCGACGACGACGCGTCCGACGAGCAGTTGCTCGCCGACTGGACGAACCTGGACGTCGCCAACGACTCCTTGACCAACGCCTACGAAGCGTTGGAAGGTCTGCAGCTGGTCTCGACGATCGACGGCGAGATCACCTCCGTGAACCTCGCCGTCGGCGACGAGCTGTCGAGCGGCGGGACCGGTGGCACGAGCATGACCGGCTCCGGCAGCGGCTCGGGCAACTCCGCCGGCGGCCTCGGCTCCACGACAGGGGCTGGCGGGGCTGGCGGGGCGAGCTCGTCGGCCGACATCGAGATCGTCACGACCGGCTCGTACTCGGTCGACGTGGCCATCGACGCCACCGACATCGACTCGGTCGCGCTCGGGCAGTCGGCGACCGTACGGGTCACGTCCGCCTCGACCTCGACCAACACGTTCCCGGGCGGCGGGGTGTTCCCCGCGGGTGGCGCGTTCCCGGGTGGGGGCGGCACCTTCCCCGGCGGTGGCAACGCGACCGCCGGTCAGGGCGGGGGCGACATCTCGACCGACCAGGGCGCCACCGGGCAGACGACGACGGCGACCGGCGCCACGGCGACCGGCACCGTCAGCGAGGTGAGCACGATTGCCGACGCATCCTCGGGGGTTGCGTCCTACACCGTGACGGTGACCTTCAGCGACGACTCCGGTGACATCTACGTCGGCTCCGCCGTCACGGTGGACATCACGACCGCCGAGCGCACCGGCGTCGTGCAGGTGCCCGTGCAAGCGGTCACGACCGGCACCGACGGCACGTCGACCGTGCAGGTCGCGACGGATGGCACCGTCGACGGCGCCGTGGAGATCCGCACCGTCGAGACCGGTGACACGTCCGGGCGGATGATCGAGATCGTGTCCGGCCTGAGCGTCGGCGAGCAGATCATCGTCGAGATGCCGGGCTTCGCCGGTGGCGGCCAGACCGGGATCGGCGGGCAGACCGGCGGCTTCCCGGGCGGCGGCGAGCTCTCGGGCCGCGGCCAGATCCCGACCGACGGCCAGGCCCCCACCGATGGCCAGCTGCCGACCGGCGCGGCTCCGACCGGGGCGGCCCAGGGATGAGCGTGCTCGACGACACGACACCGCTCGAGACACCGGGTCGCGTCATCGACCTCTGCGATGTCTGGAAGGTCTACAGCGCCGGCTCGCTCGAGGTCGCCGCGATTCGCGGTGTCACGATGCGGATCGACAGCAATGAGTTCGTCGCCATCATCGGGCCCTCGGGCTCGGGCAAGTCGACGCTGATGAACATCCTCGGCTGCCTCGACGTGCCCACCTCCGGCGAGTACCGCCTGGCCGGCCATGACGTCGCCACGCTCGACGAGAACCAGCTGTCCGACGTTCGCAACCTGTTCATCGGGTTCGTGTTCCAGCAGTTCAACCTGTTGCAGTACCTCCCGGCCTGGCGCAACGTCGAGTTGCCGCTCGTCTACGCCAAGATGCGCCCCCACGAACGCAAGGAGCGGGCGATGGCCGCGCTCGAGACGGTCGGTCTCGGCAACCGGGCGCACCACAAGCCGGGCGAGCTGTCCGGCGGCCAGCAGCAGCGGGTCGCCGTCGCGCGTGCCCTCGTCACCGAGCCGGCGATGATCCTCGCCGACGAACCGACCGGCAACCTCGACTCCACCTCGACCGCCGACGTGCTCGCCCTCGTCGACGAGTTGCACGACCAGGGCCGCACGATCGTGTTGATCACCCACGAGCGCGACGTCGCCGCACGTGCCCAGCGCATCGTCGAGATCCACGACGGTCAGGTCCGCCTCACCGGCGAGCTGGTGGGAGCGCGACGATGACCTGGCGAGACACGTTCCGCACCGCCCTCGACGCCGTGCGGACGCACCGCATGCGCTCCGCGCTCACCATGCTCGGCATCCTCATCGGCATCAGTGCCGTCGTGCTGACCGTCGGTCTCGGCCAGGGCGCGAAGGCCGACGTGCGCGACAGCATCAACGCGCTCGGCACCAACCTCCTCGTGATCTCCCCGGGCAGCTCGACCGACACGAGCACGGGCGTGCGCGGCGGGTTCGGCTCGGCGTCCACCCTGACGATCGACGACGCCGCGGCGCTCGGCTCGTCGGCGGTGGCGCCCGACATCGCCGCGGTCGCTCCCATCACCGAGACCAACGCCTCGCTCGTCGCCGGTGCCACCAACTGGACGACGACCCTGCTCGGCACGACGGCGAGCTGGCAGGACATCCGC
>CAZMGD010000076.1:0-19678 GCA_964565705.1 uncultured Ilumatobacteraceae bacterium
CCTGACCAGCCGTGACGTGCTGGCCAGGATCAGCAGGTCGTCACCGTCGATGGTGACCTCGGTGCCGCCGTACTTGCTGTAGAGGACGACGTCGCCCTCCTTGATGTCGAGGGCGAAGTGCTTGCCCTCGTCGTCGCTCCAGCGGCCGGGGCCGACGGCGAGGACGGTGCCCTGCTGCGGCTTCTCCTTGGCGGTGTCGGGGATGACCAGGCCCGAGGCGGTGCGCTCCTCGGCCTCGTTGGGCTTCACGACGATGCGATCATCGAGTGGCTTCAGGGACATGGGTGCAGGCCTCCATTGGCTGACACGGGGTGGATCTGTGCGTGACGAGCGATTAGCACTCGCTACGTGCGAGTGCCAAGAGTAGGCGCGCGACGGGCCCGTTGGCAACCGGAGGGCGCGAGTGCTAACGACGGCGGTCGAGTCGGACGACCTCGTCGGCGATCGCCTCGACGACGTCGGGGCTGCGTGACGTGACGAGGCAGGCGGCCCCGGCGTCGGCGCTGGCGCGCAACACGGCGAGCAGCGCGGCCCCGTTGCGCTCGTCCTGGTGGGCGATCGGTTCGTCGGCGAGCACGCACGCCGGCCGACCCACGAGCGCCCGCGCCGCCATCGTCCGCTGCCGCTCACCCACGGAGATCTCGGTCACGAGCCGGCCGAGCAGGTGGGCGAGGCCGAGCGTCGAGGTGACCTCGGCGAGGCGCTCCGGCGCGACCGGCGGCCCGCCGCAGCGCTCGGCGAGCAGGACGTTCTCCGCCACCGTCGCCTCGTCGAGCAGCGCGAACCCCTGTGGGATCACGGCCACCTGCGACCAGTCCGGCCGAGGGCCCGCCGCCCACTGGACCGCTCCAGCGTCGGGCACCTCCCAGCCGGCGAGCGCGCTCACCAGCGTCGTCTTGCCGCACAGCGAGGGGCCGACCACGCCGAGAACGCGGCCGGCCGTCAGATCGATGTCGACGTCGTCGAGCGCGGTCACGACGCCGTGCCGGCCCCGGTAGCGCTTCACCAGGCCGCGGGCGCTGACGACCGTCACGGCTGGATGATCCTCAGCGCGTCGCCGTCGTCGACGATGCGCGCCCGATGACCGGGGAACGCCGCGGCGCGCTCCACCGTGAGGGCCAGCCGCCCCGATGCGTCGATCACCGCGGGCATCGCGTCCCCTGGCGGGCCGGCGGCGACCAGCACCCCGGCACGGATCACGAGCACCTGGTCGGCGAGCTCCATCAGGCGAAGGTCGTGGGTCGAGACGACGAGGCTCTCGCCAGCGGCGCGCAAGCGGTCCAGCAGGGAGATCAGGATGCCCGCGCCTTCGGGGTCGAGGCTGGCCGTCGGCTCGTCGGCCACGACCAGCGCCGGGCTGCCGGCGATGGCCATCGCGAACGCGAGCCGCTGCTGCTGGCCGGCGGCCAGCTCACTCGGCAACTCGTCGGCGACGTCGGCGAGGCCGACGGAACCGACCAGATCGTCGACCGCGCCCGGCGCGTCACGGGAACGCATCCGCCAGGCGACGCGCACATGGGCGGTGACGTCCAGGTAGTCGAGGAGGTTCTGCTCGGGCATCTGGAACACGTGGCCGATGCGCCGCGCCACCAGGCGGCGCCGGGCCCGCCCACTCAGGTGACCCGTGCGTTCCCCGTCGATCAGCACCTCGCCGACCGTCGGACGTTCGAGGCCGCCGAGCAGGCGCAGCAGCGTCGACTTGCCGGCGCCCGACGGGCCGACGACGACGCTCAGCGAGCCGCGCGGGATCGTCAGCGACACCTCGCGCAGCGCGTGTACAGGCCCGCTGGCGGATCGGTACACCTGCACGACCTCCCGGCACTCGGCAGCGGGTTCGTCACTCGGCATCGCGGATCATCCTCTGCATCGAGCGGCGCGACGTGCCCCATTCGATCACGACCGCGGCGATGACCGAGATCGCGAGCGCGGCCAGGCCGGTCCAGAGCACCGCCTCCCAGCCGAACCGGAACAGGGCGCGCGGCGAGGTGTTCGGCCGGACGTCGAACGATGTGTAGACCAGGCGAGCCGCGAGCCACGACAGCGCGCCGCCGAACAGCCAGCCGGCCACCACCATCCCACCGATCTCGAGACCGGTCGCGAGTGCTGCGGTCCGTCGCTTCATGCCGAGGCGATGAGCGACCGCGGATCCGAGGCGGTGCCGGGCGAGGCTGGCGGCGAAGTACAGGCCGAGGCCGGCGAGGGTCACGAGCGCGGCGGCGAGCCCGATGAACTCGAGGTAGTCCACCGACCACAGCTGGGCGCGCAACGTCGAATCGGTCGCCGACTCGCCGGCGGTGATCACGAACACGGGGCTCTGCCCGGCGTCATGCAACCGCTGGAGCAGGTCGGGCGCGAGCCGGTCGGACCAGATCTCCGTCGATCGGGTCACCCCGGCCTCGGCGAGGGCTTGGCGGTCCATCACCACGAGCGGCCGGTCCTGGCGAAACCCGAGGCCGGGGAACGCAGTCGCCCGGCCGACGACGCGGACGGTCACCTCCGCGTCGCCGCCGTCGTCGCGTGGCACGGTGAGCACCATGTCGTCGAGGAGGCCGTCCCCCACGGCGATCGCCGGGATCGGCTCGCCCGCCGCCGGCACGTCGAGCCGATCCAGCAGCGACGGGAGGGAGGTGTCGGCGAAGCTGTCGTCCCAGTAGGCACCGTCGGCGAACGTGGTCGGGTCGACGCCGAGCACGTCGGCATTGGCGTGGCCACGCACGAGCACCCCGGTCTCCGACAGCCGGGTCACGACCGTCGTGTGCCCGTCGTCACCGATGCCGGGAGGCGGGACGTCGCGCAGCCCGACGCGCACCACCTGCACCGCGCCGGGACCGAGCAATGCCTTCGCCTCCGCGGTGGACCGGATCGACGCGGACATCGACGCCGCGAACACGACGATGCCGACTGCGACCGATGCACTCGTGACGACCGCGATCGCCCGAAGGCGCCGGGCAGCGAGCCGGCGAGCGGTCAGCCACCCGGCGGTCGGCAGGTGCGGTGTGATCGAGCCGAGCGTCCGCCGGCTCAGAGCGAGCCGAGCCAGCAGTCCGCCTCCTCCCGCCAAGAGCAAGAACGGGAAGAGCAAGGCCAGGCTGTCGACCTCGGTGCCGCCGACCACCGCGCCACCGCGATGGCGCAGCTCGTACAGCGCGCCCGCGGCGAGCAGCAGCACGGGCGGCTCCCACCACAGCAACCGCTGGCGGGGGGCGGCGCCGTCGGCGTCGACGGAGACTCGCCGCACCGCTGCAGCGACCACTGCCGCGGCGGCGACGGCGGCGATGACCAGCGCGATGCCGACCTGGAGCACGCCGGACCGGATCGCGTCCGACTCGATGCTCGTGCTCGGCCCGATCGCCCGCACGAGCGCCACCGACGCGACCACGCCACCCACCGCGCCGACCAGCACCGGGATCGCGAGCTCGAGCAGCGCCTTGATCGCCAGTGCCGTCGGACCCGCGCCGCGCAACGCGAGCACCGTGACCTCCCGGCGACGGCGGTCGAGCCAGCTGCGGGCGGCGGTCAGCAGCACCAGCAACGCGACCCCGGCGGTCGCGAACGCGATCGGCCCGGCGGCCGACGACACCGTGGCCGAGGTCCTCCGGGCGTGATCGACGGTGGAGATCGAGTCGATCCTCGACTCGCCGCGGCCGAGCAGCTGGTTCAGCGGGTCAGCCGCGTTGTCGCTCGCCTCGGCGACCCCGCGCAAGGCGTTCACCGTCGAGGTCGCCTCGCCGAGCGTCCACCCGGACTCGGGCGGCGCGTACTCCCACCGCACATACAGGTTCGATCCGCCCGATCCGGTGAACGTGTCGACCAGCAGATCCTGATCCATCAGCAGCACCGGTGGCGGCGCGCCGCCTTGGCGCGGCTCCTGCAGCACCGTCCCGAGCGAGCACCACGACGAGTCACGCTCCACCGACAGGTCACGGAACGTCCCGGCGATCGGCAGCGTCACCGGCTGGCTGCCGACGTGCACGGTGATCTCGTCGCCGCCGTGGAGATCGAGCTCAGCGCTGATGTTGCTCGGCACCCAGACCCCCGGCTGGTCGCCGCGATCGATCACCTCGAGATGGTCCTCGAAGCCCGTGCGCGACAACATCCGCATCTGCAGCGGTGCGGCCTCGTTGGCCGGGTTCTCCGCCCGCACCAGCGGTCCGAAGACCGTGACGAGACGGTCGACGTCGTCGATGCCGCGCACCGCGTCCGCGATCGCCGCGTCGGCGACGTCATAGCCCACGACGGTCGGAGCATCCTCCGATGGCGGCCCGAACGCGGCGTTGCGCTCCAGCGTCAGGCCGGTCGAGAAGCGGCATCCGTCCTCGATGTCGCCGGCCAACGAACCCGACGCCGCCGAGGACACGAACATGGGCCGTGAAGCGGCGGCCAACCCGAGTACGAACGCGGCGATGGCGACGCCGGCGGACAACGACGCGATCGACAGCGCGCGCAGCGGGGCACGCCGCCAGGGACTCAGGCCGAGGTATCTCACCGCGCGATCCGAGGCAGACTACGCCCGATGTCGGAGCCGTTCGGGCCGGCGGGCTGGGGGCCCGGCGAGGTCGCAATCGACGAGAGCGCGCCACCGCCCCGGCGCGATCGGGGTCCGTGGATGCGCGTCGGCGTCGTCGCCGGGCTGCTCGCCGCCGCCGGGGTGGTGGTCGCGGTGACCTCCGGCGGCTCGAGCGGGGACACCACGTCGGCGGGATCCACCAGCTCGACGTCTCCCGTGACGACCGCGCCACGGGCGATCTCGACGGCGGCGCCCACGACGACGGAGGTCGTGGTGCGCGGCGTCAGCGAATCGCCGTTCGTCGACCTGCGCGCCGTGATCGTCGACCCTCCGCCGGGGTATGTCGGCACCGCGGCCGAGCCGGGGCTGCTCCGACGGGGTGTCACGTCCGATCAGACGGGGTTCGAGGTGTTCGCCGCAGCGGGCACGACGTGGTCGACCGGGCCGTGGGTCACCCTCGACAGCGCGACCGAGCACGTCGAGTTCGTCGGCCCGCCGACCACGGTCACCGTCGGCGAGTGGGGTGCGCTCAGCGGGCACAGCACGATCGGCGACGAGACCGTGCTCGTCACCACGCCGGCGGGTGCCTTCGCCGTCTCCACGAAGGGCCTGGCGCAGGGCACCGCGCTGGAGCTGGCGGCGACCGTGACCGTCGGCGGACGGATCGATCGACCTTTTCTTGCGATCCCGGCCGGCGCGCTGCCGCCGGGTCTCGAGCGACTCGACACGACCTCGGCGTCCTACTGGGCGTTCGGCGCCCGCGGCAGGGACGTCGCGTGGACGCAGTACTACGCGGAGGACGGTGGCCTCATGGTCCTGCTCAGCCGCCCGTCGACGGGGAGCGATGCGCTCGGCGACGCGCGGTACTTCCTCGACGGCGTCCACTATCTGTACGTCGATGGTGTGCCGGCGATCGCCGGTCGGTGGAACCTCGCTGCCGACACGGTGGTGTGGCAGCGCGACGGTCGCGTGCTGCAACTCACCTCGATCGGTCCCGACCTCGACCAGCAGCTGCGGGCCGCGGCCAGCGTGGTCGTCGCCGGCGAGCCGGGGTTCGACGACGATCGGTGGCAGCGCGCGGTGGGGGGACGGGACCGGCCCGAGGTCGACCAGGCCACGATCGCCACCGACGTGCCGGCAGGACCCGTCCGGGGCACCATCTGGGCCACCGAGTCCGGCGGGTGGTTGACCTGGTGGCTGTCGTCGCGCGACGTCCACGTGGCCGAGAGCGTGCTGCTCGCCGGTGCTCCGACGCTGCGGATCGGAGTCGAACCGCTGTCCCCCGACCGCCTCGACGAGGGGTTCACGGTGGTCGCCATCGCGCTCGGCGACCCGACGCTGGCGGGTTCCACCCTGCGGCTGCGGGCCGGCGACGAGCAGACGTTCAACCTCGCCGAGTCGTCCCCGGGCGAGATCATCGACGCCGCGGCGTTCGCGGGTCGGTGGGCGGCGGGTACGTCGGTGGCGTGGACCACCGGCGGGATCGTGGCCGAGCTGATCGCCCCCGACGGCGTCACCGTGCTCGCATCGGCCACCGAGGCGGACCTGCCATGAGCTCGGCGACGCCAGGCGGAGGAAACTGCTGACATGGGCACCTGGCAGCCGTCCGACGAACCGCTGGAGGTCGAGGAGCTGCGCTTCGGGTCGTGGGCCGGCCCGGGCTCCGGCCCCGGAGCCGGCCCGCCGACCGGACCCGGTGACGGCTGGGAGACGTCGGGACCAGGCGACGACGAGCCGACGCCGTTCGAGCGCGCGGTCGCCTGGCTCCGGGCGCACGTCCGGCCGCTGGCGATCGGCGCCGGGGCGGTGGCCGCAGCGCTGCTCGTCGCGTCGATCGTCACCGGTCCAGACGGCAACCCCGGCGCCGCGACCGAGACGACGGCGACCGTGCCACCGTCCACGACCCAGCCCCGCCCGGTCACCTCACGTCCGCCGCGCACGACCACGACGTCCACACCCACGGGTGACGGGGGCATCGGCGGGACCGCCGCAGACCTCGACTGGCGCATGGCGTTGGCCGACACCCCAGCGGGATACGAGCTGATCACCGTGGAGTTGGTCGACGATCTCCTGTACGCGGAGCCGCCCACCCTCCTGTTCGCGCCCTTGGGTGCGTCGGCAGCGAGCGGGCCATGGCTCCTCGTGACGGCCGCCGACCGTGACATGGGCCTCCAGTACCAGTACACGTTCAACCGTCCACCGACCGATCTCGCCATCGGCGGGTACCCGGCGCAGGCCGGGTCGGCCACGGGCGGGTTCGACCAGCTCGTCGTGCGCCGAGAGACCGCGACGATGATCGTGCTCAGCCGGGGCCTGGACACCGCGACGGTCGGCGCGATCGCCGAGGCCGTGTCCTTCGACGACGAGGTGATCGACGTGCCCGGTAGCGCGCTGCCGGCGGGCTTCCTCCCGATCGACGCCACCAGCCTGGACATGTGGACCGGAGGATGGCAGCCGGGCGTCAGGAGTCAGATCGGCCTGATCAGCGCCGACCCCGGACCGATGATCAGCATCGCGGCGCGTCCCACGCGCCCAGGTCCGACGCCGGACGCCGCAGCCCGCTTCTTCCTCGACGATCTCCACTACGTCACCGTCGGCGGTCACCGTGGCGTCGCCGGCGTCCAGGGCTTCGATCGGTACTTCGTCGGAATGCGACTGGTGGTGTGGCACGACGGCGAGCGCGAGCTGATCCTGTCCGCTCCGGCCAGCATGTCCCTGGGTCAGGCGCTGGAGGTCGCCGGCAACGTGATCACGGCCGGCGACGAACGATGGAGCGATGAACTCTGGGACGAGGCGTATTCCGACGCGGCCGAGTGTTGCGACTCCTTTCCCCCCGACGCCGAGGACTCCTCGGTCACCGGCTTCCCCGCGCTCGCCGCGCCCGACGACGGGCGGTGGCTCCTGGACCTCTATCCGAGCCGAGCTGCGCTCGGCTGGGACGTCCTGAACGACCGCACCCGCATCGGTGGCGCGATGGATCTGAGGGCCCCGACACTCGACGTCGCGCCCAGCTACATCACCGCGTTCGACGACGCGATCCCCTACGTGGGAGCGTTCGCGCTGCTCGATCGGTCACAGGCCGGCGCGGTCCTCCGGCTGACCACCAACGGATCGTCGCCGCAGTCCGTGGAGATCGCGCTGCGGCCGGTGGACGGATCGGATCCCCTCGCGCCGTTCATCGCCGCCGGCGCACTCCTGCCGTGGACCGACGGCGGGTTCGTCGCCCGGGTGATCGCACCGGACGGCACCGTGATCCTCACGCAGTCAGACGCCGACCTGCCCTGAACCGCTGACCTGCCGCCCGGTACGATCCGCCGATGGTCGCGGCGCGGGTCAACGGGTTGACGTTGGAGTACGAGGTGACCGGCCAGGGCACGCCGCTCTTGCTGGTGCACGGTCTCGGCACCCAGATGGTGCTGTGGCCCGAGCCGTTCGTGCAGATGTTCGTGGATCGGGGCTTCCAGGTCATCCGCTACGACAACCGCGACATCGGCCTGTCCACCAAGCTCGACGCGCCGGCGCCGACTCGGCGGGAGATGATCTCAGCTGCGGTGTTCCCCAAGCGGGCCCACGCCAGCTACCTCCTGGCGGACATGGCCGACGACGGGATCGCGCTGCTCGACCACCTCGGCGTGGATCGAACCCATGTGGTCGGCGTGTCGATGGGCGGGATGATCGCCCAGACCATGGCGATCCACCATCGCCGTCGTGTGGCCAGCCTGACTTCGATCATGTCGAACACCGGCGACCGCCGCCACGGGCGGATCTCCGCCGCGATGCTGCGCAAGCTGCCCAAGGCGCTGGCCGACCCCGAACAGCGATCCGTCGAGCACGCGATCGAACGCAGCGTCGCCATGCACCAACTGCTCGGCGGTCCGCACTTCGAGGAGGGCCCGATGCGCGAGCTGTTCAGCCTCGCCGCCGAGCGTCACGTCGACATCGAGGGGACCGCGCGCCAGGCGATGGCGATCGCCGCCAGTCCGGACCGCACACCCGGCTTGCGCACGCTCGAGCTCCCCACCCTGGTGGTGCATGGGTTGCTCGACCAGCTGGTGCTGCCATCTGGCGGCGTCGCGACCGCGAAGGCGATCACCGGGTCTCGGCTGCTGGCGTTCCCCGACATGGCCCATGACCTTCCACGCGTGCGATGGCCGGAGATCGTCGACGCGATCGTCGCCAACACCCGGCGCTGAGGCAGAACACTGTTCTCAGCCGCGCTATCGTCGCGGTCACATCGACGACCTGGGGGCAAGAGATGGCTGAACGAGTGCTGGGTGAGGTCGGGACGAAGAAGCTCTTCGAGAACGACCGCGTGGTCGTCTGGGAGATGCGGCTCGCGCCGGGTGAGAAGGAGCAGATCCACCGCCACGACCGCGACTACGTGATGATCCAGATCAGCGGCGACCGCGTCGCTGCCGACTTCGAACCGGAGTCGCAAGGAACGTGGGCGTCGTTCGCCGGGCAGCGGCTCGAGGGTGACGTCGCCAACGGCAACGTGCTGTTCGCCGAGAAGGGTGGCGTCGAATCGGCCGTCAACGTCGGTGACGAGGAGTTCTACGAGATCATCGTCGAGCTGAAGGACTGAGCGGCGGGTGGAGCTGCTCGTCGGCGACGTCTTCGCCAACGCAGCACGAGCCGTACCGAACCGCACAGCCGTCGCCGCCGACGCCAACCGGCTGGACTTCTCCGCGCTCGACCAGCAGGCCAACCGGATCGCCAGGGCGCTCGCCGCGCTCGGCGTGACAGCTGGCGAGCGGGTCGTCACCTGGGCCGACAGCACGATCGATCTCGTGCCGGTCTTCGCCGGCGCGGCCAAGGCCGGCGCGGTGTTCGCACCGCTCAACGGGCGGCTGAGCCTCGACGAGGCAACCCCGGTGGCGGCGATGGCCAAACCCGCGCTGCTGGTCGTCGACGGCCCCCGTGCCGCGGAGGCGCCGAAGCTGGCGGCAGAGCTCGGCGTCGACTGGTACGTCGCCGACACCGTGACGGAGGTCGCATCCGGCGGCCTCCCGTCGCTGGCGGCGACGATTGCCGGGCAACCCGGCGCCGACCCCGGCCGACCCGCTGCACTGGGAGAGGACGACCCGCACGTCATCTTCTTCACCAGCGGCAGCACCGGGCGGCCGAAGGGTGTCGTGCTGTCGCACCGGGTCAGCGTGCTGCGATCCCACCCCGGATCGCAGCTCGAGCCACGAGGTGCACTCGTGTGCCCGTTCCCCCTGTTCCACATGGCCGGCTGGACGCTCGGCATGCAGCAGTGGCACGCCCGCGACACGATCGTGCTCACCGCGCCCGACGGCCAGGCCATCCTCGACGCGGTCGATGCCCACTCGGCGACACGGGTGTACCTCATCCCGGCTGTCGCCCGGCGCGTGCTCGATCGGCTCGCCTCGCCCGACGGCGCGCACCACGACACCTCGAGCGTGCGCTTCGCCGACACCGGCACGTCGGCGACCCCACCCGAGCTGCTGCGCCAGATGGCTGCCGCGTTCCCGAACGCCGCCCTCCGGGTGTTCTACGGCTCGACCGAGACCGGCAACGTCGCCGCTCTGGAGCACCGCGACATGGACGATCGGCCGGGCAGCTGCGGCGTACCGAGCCCGCTCGCCGAGGTGCGACGCGCTCCCGACGGTGAGCTACAGGTCCGCAGCGCCGTGATGTTCGACGGGTACTTCGACAACCCCGAAGCGAGCGCCGACGCGTTCGACGACGGCTGGTTCCGGACCGGCGACCGGGTCGAGGTCGACACCGACGGGTTCATGACGATCACCGGACGGGTGCACGACGTCATCCGCAGCGGTGGCGAGACGGTCGTGCCCGCCGAGGTGGAGCAGGTGCTGTCCACGCACCCCGACGTCGCCGACGTGGCGATCATCGGCATGCCCGATCCCAACTGGGGCGAGGTCGTCTGTGCCGCAGTCGTTCCCGCTGGCGGGCGGGAGATCACCCTCGACGCGCTGCGCGCGCACTGCGCTGGTCTCGCCGCGCACAAGCATCCCCGGCAGCTGCTCGTGGTCGACGCCATCCCGCGCACCGCTGCGACCATGCAGGTCCAGCGCCGCCTGCTGATCGAGCAGGCGATGACCGCCCCTTCCTGAGGAGACCCTGCACGTGGCGACACCGTTGACGATCGCGATCATGTACCCCGACGCGTGGGAGGTGCGCCCGCGCGCCGAGCTCGACCGCGACCTCGACATGCTGCGAGCGATCGCGCCCGGGATCGAGATCACCGACGTGCGCTACGTCGACCCCGACGACCTGCGCGTCCGGCGCAGCGCCGATCCCAAGGCGGACCTGCGCGCCGAGGCACCGGACTTGACCGACGCGCAGCGCGACGCGCTCGCCCGTGCCGACGTCGCGCTCGCCCAGGATCTGCCGTTCGACGTGTCCACGCTCGCTCCACGGCTGCGGTGGGTCCAGTGCATGGGCGCAGGTGCCGGGCAGCTCGTCTCGGCCGGGCTCGCCGAGGGTGGGATCCGGCTCACGACCGCGGCGGGCAACAACGCGGTGTCGATCGCCGAGTTCGTGATCGGGCGGATCCTGACCCACTGGAAGCACGAGCGGGCGCTCGACGCCAGGCAGGAGCGGCACGAGTGGGCATCGCTGTTCGGTCGGGAGCTGGCCGGCGCGACCGTCGGCATCCTCGGCCTCGGTGCGATCGGCTCGCAGGTCGCCAAGCGACTGCGGGCCTTCGACGTCACGGTGCTTGCGACCCGCCGCAGCTTCGCGCCGGGCATGACGGCCCCCGACGTCGACGAGCTGTTCGGGGCCGGCGACCTGCACGACGTGCTCGGCCGCTGCGACGTGGTCCTGGCTGCCGTGCCCGAGACCCCGGAGTCGGTCGACACCATGGACGCCGCCGCGTTCGCAGCGATGCGGCCCGGCTCGTTCTTCGTCAACGTCGGGCGCGGCTCGTTCGTCGTCGAACCGGCGTTGATCGAGGTGCTCGAATCCGGCCACCTCGGCGGCGCCGCGCTGGACGTGGCTCGCACCGAACCGCTGCCGCCGGGCGACCCCCTGTGGGACGCGCCGAACCTCTACCTGTCAGGCCATTGCGCGAGCTCCGGCGACCGCTACTACGCCAACCTCTACCAGCTGTTCGCCGACAACGTCCACCGCTTCCTCGCCAATGAGCCGTTGCGCAACGAGGTGGATCTCTCCGTCTGGTGAGCGGCGCCAGTAGCGCCCGTTCGTCCTGACCCGGGGCGCCGCTCACGTGGGCGCCTGAGCCCGGCGCGTCGGGCTCGCTTCGCTCGCGCGGTGGCGGCTGCGGCGCCCGCGCACGTGTGCGTCACCCGTCGCGGCAGTCACACGAACGAGGGCTACCGCCGGTGGCTCGCCGATCTACGCATCTTTGAGCACGCCGACGGTGTGGACGGGCTCGATCGTGTCCTGGAGGTAGGCGGGGGCCGCCTGGGTCTCGACGAACCATCCGGTCGGGCACATCGTGAGGATCTCGACGAACGAGAACCCGGCGCCGGACAGCTGCACCTCGATCGCCCGCTGGATCATCCGCTTCGTCTTCGCCACGTTGCCAGCGGTGTTCACCGCGCCCCGCGCGACGAACGCGGCGCCGTCGAGCTCGGCGATGAGGTTGCTCAGCCGGATCGGGTGGCCGTGCTGCTCGGCGTCGCGGCCGTCGAGCGTGTTCTTCGTCCGCTGCCCGATCGTCGTCGTGGCCGTCATGTGCCCGCCGGTCTCGCCGAACACGCCGTTGTTGAGCATGATCGCGGTCACCCGCTCGCCTCGCGCCGCGGTGTGGACGACCTCCTGGAGGCCCTCGTTCACCATGTCACCGTCGCCCTGGATCGTGACCGCGACCAGATCGGGTCGCGCCCGCTTGACGCCGGTCGCCAGCGACGGGGCCCGACCGTGGAGTGCCTGGAGCACCTCGCAGTCGAGGTTGTTGGAGAACGCTGTGTAGCAGCCGATCCCGAACACGGCGATCGCCCGCTGGATCAGGTCGAGCTCGGCGATGACCTCCATCACCGACCGCATCGCGATCGGTTCGCCACAACCAGGGCACAGGTTGTGCGCACCGACGTCGATCAGCCTCGGCGTGAAGTCGTCGACGAGCCGGGCCCCGCTCGCCGGCGGTGCCGAGGTGTCGATGACCGTGAGTCCTTCGATCCGCTTCACGACACGGCCTCCAGTTCCATTCCGAGGCGTCGGCCTGCAGCCTCCACCCGTGCGCGCACGATCGGCACCTCGAGGTCGGGGGCGATCCCGAACGCCGAGGAGTCGAGGCTGAGACGGCCGATGAACTCGACGGGCGCCCGCCCGAGCACAGCGAGTCGCACGTCGTCCAGCATCTGGCCGCGGTTGTTCTCGTAGACGGCGATGCCTCGGGCCTGCTCGGCGACGCTGGTGAACACCACCGACGGGAACGGGAACAGCGTGATCGGGCGGATGAAGCCGACCCGGTGCCCCTCAGCGCGGAGCTGGCGTACGACGTAGCGGACGAACTTGGCCGGCGTGCCCCACGCGGTCACGACCAGCTCGGCGTCGTCGAGGAACTCCGTCTCGACCATCGGCTCGACGTTGTCGATCATCACCTGCAGGTGCTGCCCGCACCGCTCGTAGTAGTCGGCCATGTCGTAGCCCACGCCGTCGCGCTCCTTGAAGTCGCCGAGCGGCGACACGACCTTGGCCCGCCCGCTGCCGCCCGAGCTGCCGTCGAGCGCCCAGTCCTTGGCGGGGAGGTCCTCGTCGAACACGACCTCCCGGATCTCGACCGCAGCCTTCGTGTGGGCCAGGTAGTAGTCGCCGTAGAACAGCACCGGATTGCGCCAGCGGTCAGCGAGGTGGAACGCGTGCTGCACGAGCTCGGCCGCCTCCGGCACATCCATCGGGGCGAGCACCACCGTTCGGTAGTCGCCGTGGCCGCCGCCCCGTGTCGCCTGGAAGTAGTCGCCCTGGGCCCGGCCCATGTTGATCACCACCGCTGGGATGCGCGCCAGCGACATCTCCGAGATCGACTCCTGCATCAGCGAGAGGCCCTGACCGCAGGAGCCGGTCGCCGCCCGGCTGCCGGTGGCGGCCGCACCCCACGTCATGCCGATCGCCTCCAGCTCGCTCTCGGCGTTCATGCACACGCCACCGACAGCGGGCAGCCGCTTGGCCATGTGCTCGAGCACCTCGGTGAACGGGGTCATCGGGTAGCCGGTGAAGAAGCGGCAGCCGGCGGCCACCATGCCGGCAGCGATCGCTTCCGATCCCTCCATGAACTCGCGTGTCATGCCCGTTCGTGCTCCACGTGCACCACGATGGGCTGGTCGTACTTGTAGACCGCGAACACGAAGTCCGGGCAGATCTGCGAGCAGGCCTTGCACCCCGTGCAACCCGGCAGCAGCACGGGATATCGATAGCCGCGGGTGTTCAGCTCGTGGGTCGTCATGACGAGCACACGCGGCGGGCAGGCATCGATGCACAGATCGCAGCCCTTGCACGCCTCCGTGTCGATCACGAGGGTGCCGCGGGTGACGACGTCACGGTCGCCGGCGACGGTCACCGTGCCACCGCCCCGGCCGGCCAAGCGGGAACGGATCCGGCGATGACGGCGGCGTACCCGGCGCGCAGCGCCTCCTGGTTGAGACCCGCGTGCTGGCGACGGTACGGCGGCAGGGCCTCGACGACGGCGGCCTCGAGCGAGGCCAGCTCGACGATGCCCGTCGTCGACGCCAGGGCTCCGAGCATCACGAGCGAGGCGCAGATGATGTTGCCGACCTCGACGGCGATGTCGGTGGCCGGCACCTCGATCACCGTCGCCCTGCCGGCGGCGATCGGGTGCTCGACGACCGACGTGTTCACGAACGCCACGCCATCGGGGCGGAGCTTGGCCAGCACCGGCGCAGCGTGTTCGTGGTGCATCACCAGGGCAGCCCACGTGGCCGGCGGCACCGGTGGTGCCGAGATCTCGCCGTCGCCGATCACGAGGCTGGCATCGGTGTTGCCACCGCGCATCATCCCGCCGTAGCTGCCGAACATCAGCACGTCGCGATCCTCCGCGGTCGCCGCCCTGGCCAGCACGTCGGCGGCAAGCTGGATGCCCTGCCCACCGATGCCCGTCGCCATGACCTCACGTTCCACGACGGTTCCCCTTCCGTGCTGCCGTACTGTGGCGGACCAGCGTCCCGATCCAGTACGACCAACAGCGTACAGCAATTCCAGAACAGTGTTCTCAGTACGAGGAGCTCGATGCCCCGCCACGCCGCCACTCCTGCCGACACGACGCTCCACGAGCAACCACTCGTCCAGCGGGCCGTGCAGCGCGCCGTCGGGAAGCGCACGGCGAACGCCGCCGAAGACGTCGAGCGGATCATCGAGGCCACCTACCGCGTGCTCGCCGAGACCGGCGGGATGGACCCCCGCATGCGCTCGATCCTCGCCGAGGCGGGACTGTCGACGCAGGCCTTCTACCGTCACTTCGCGTCGAAGGACGAGCTGCTGCTCGTCGTGCTCGAGGACGGCCGGATCCGCCTGGCCAGCTACCTGGCCCGCCGGATGTCCAAGGTGTCGCCCGGATTGCCCCGGGTGCAGGCGTGGATCGAGGGCATGTTCGCCCAGGCGACCGACGCCACCGCGTCGACGCGCACGCGGCCGTTCGTCCTCAACGTGTACCGGTTGATGGAGCGCTACCCGGAGGAGCAGCGGCGCTCGATCGCGCTGCTCGTCGAGCAGGTGCAGCGCTCGCTCGACGAGGCGTACGAGGACGGTCAGCTCGCGACACACCCCGCCGCCGGCGACGCCACCGCGATCTACCACCTCACCGTCGGTCCGATGGAAGCGCACATCGCGCTCGGCACGAAGCCGGCGCGCACCGAGGTCCGCGCCGTCGTCGACTTCGCCTTCCGCGCACTCGGCACTCTCCACTGAACCTGCGGTCGGATCGGGCCCGTTCCGGGCCTGGTTCGACCGCAGGTTCGGTCAGGAGGCCGGCGGTCACGGGAGGAGCGAGTGGCCGATCGACGCGCTGAGCCGGAGCAACAACGGCACCGGCAGCCCGATCACGTTGGCGACGTTGCCCTCGACCCGTTCGACGAAGGCCGTGCCCGCACCCTGCAGCGCGTAGCCGCCCGCCTTGTCGTAGGGCTCCGGCGTGGCGACGTACCACTCGATCAGCTCGGCGCTGAGGGGCACGAACGTGACCGCCGACGTCGCCGAATCCACCGCCCCCGTGCTCCCCATCGCGACCGCGACGCCAGTGTGCACGTGGTGGGTGCGGCCCGACAGGCGGCGCGCCATCGCCCGCGCCTCGTCGGGATCGGCGGGCTTCTGCAGGATCTCACCATCGATCACCACGGTCGTGTCAGCGGCGATCACCACTCGGTCCGGCCGGTCGACTGCGATCGTGGCGGCCTTGGCCTCGGCCAGCCTCCGCACATACGCCACCGGGTCTTCGCCGGGCAGCACCACCTCGTCGATGTCGGCCGGGCAGACGTCGAACACGATGCCGAGCGCGGCAAGGATCTCGCGCCGGCGCGGTGATCCGGACGCCAGGACGACGCCTGGGCGGGCGTCAGCCACCGGACAGGGCCGCGACGTGGTCGTCATCCGGTGGCGTCAGGTCATCGAGGTCGTCGAGGTAGCCCTCCGGCAGGCTCACCCGGATCGGCCCGTTCGTGTGCCCGCGGCGGATGCGCTCCCCGCCCTCGACGACGACGAGGTGCGCAGGCAGCGCGGCGAGCAGGTCGTCGAGCTCGGTGAGCGACGACACCTGGGCGAAGCGGTTGCGGACCTCGGGCCCGACCGGGTAGCCCGTCAGGTACCAGGAGGCGTGCTTGCGGAACTCGCGCATCGCGTGGTCGGTGGAACCACCGAGCGACTCGTGGTGGGCCACGAGCAGCCGGGCGTGCTCGGCGACGACTCGCGCCACCCAGCCGATCGGCGGCGCCGGTGCCGGGTCCTCGCCTGCGAAGACCTGGGCCAGCTGGGCGAACAGCCAGGGCCGGCCGAGGCAGCCGCGGCCGATGACCACGCCGTCGCAACCGGTCTCGGCCATCATCGCCAGCGCATCGGATGCCTGCCAGATGTCCCCGTTGCCGAGCACGGGGATGCTGTCGACGGTGGACTTCAGCTCACCGATCGCGGCCCAGTCGGCATCGCCGGCGTAGTGCTGCTCGGCGGTGCGGGCATGCAGAGCAACGGCGGCAACGCCTTCGTCGGCGGCGATCCGTCCGGTGTCGAGGAACGTGAGCAACGAGTCGTCGACGCCCTTGCGGAACTTGGCGGTGACGGGGATGCCGTACGGGCTGGCGCCATCCACCGCGGCACGCAGGATCGAGGCGAGCAGCCGGCGCTTCACCGGCACGGCCGCGCCGCCGCCCTTGCGCGTCACCTTCGCCGCCGGGCAGCCGAAGTTGAGGTCGATGTGGTCGACCGCGCCCTCGGCGCACAGCCGGCGCACCGCCTCGCCGACCACGTTCGGGTCGCTGCCGTACAGCTGCAGGCTGCGCGGCGACTCGTCGGGACCGAACGTCATCATCCGCCGGGTCTTGGCGTTGCCGTGCACGATCGCGGTCGCCATCACCATCTCGTTGACGTAGACGAGCCCCGGTGCGAACCGCCGGCACAAGGCCCGGAACGGTGCGTTGGTGACGCCCGCCATCGGCGCCAGCACCACCGGCGTCTGCAGCTCGATCTCCCCGATGCGCAGCGGCGCAACGGCAGAGGGCGCAGCGGTCATCTCCGAAACGCTACCGATCACACCCCCGCACTGCCCTGCTGTCAGAACCCAGCAAGCCCTGACCGGGATCACAGCCCGCCAACGTTCTGACACCTCCGGCCGGAGGTGACCCCTCAACACAGGTCACCGAGGCTTGGCGAGCGCAGCGAGCAACCAAAACGGCGCGCTAGCGCCTCCGCGTGTCGACGGCTTGGGTGAGTCTGGCGAAGACCTCGTCAGGGGTGCCGACACCGTCGACGTCGACCAGGCGACCGTCCTCGCCGTAGAACTCGATCAGCGGGGCGGTCTGGCTCTCGTAGAGATCGAGGCGGCGGTTGATCGCGTCGGGCGTGTCATCGTCGCGGTGCACGACGTCACCGCCGCACACGTCGCAGATCCACAATGGTGGCGTCGGGCCCATCGCGACGTAGTTCGTTCCGCAGTCACGACAGACACGGCGAGCCGAGATCCGCTGCACCACCAGCTCGCGTGGAACGACCAGGTCGAGCACGATGTCGATCGGCCGCTCGACGGTCATCTTGTCGAGCGCCTGGGCCTGGGGGACCGTGCGTGGGAAACCGTCGAGGATGTAGCCGCGTGCCCGGGCGTCGTCGCGCTCGAGGCGCTCGGCGACGATGCCGATCATGATCTCGTCGCTGACGAGACCACCGTCGTCCATGATCGTCCTGGCCGACTCCCCGAGCTCGGTGCCCTCGCGCACGGCGGCGCGCAGTACGTCGCCGGTCGAGATGTGCGGCACCACGTAGTGGCGCGACAGGCGCACGCACTGCGTGCCCTTGCCTGCCCCCTGACGCCCCAGGATGATGAGGCGCGCTCCCGGGATCACGAGGCAGTGCTCCGGCGCCGAGCGATACGCCGGGGCGTCGTCACTTCAGGAAGCCCTCGTAGTTGCGCAACATCAACTGACTGTCGATCTGGCGCATCAGCTCGAGGGCGACACCCACGGCGATGAGCACGGTCGTGCCGGCGAAGGGGAACGAGCGCACGTCGCCGACCCACAGCACGATGTACGGCAGGATCGCGATGAACGCCACGAACAGGGCGCCCGGCAGCGTGATCCGGTTGACGACCTTCGCCAGGTAGCGCTCGGTCTGCGGGCCAGGCCGGATGCCGGGGATGAACCCGCCCTGACGGCGGATCTGATCAGCCTGGCGCACCGGATCGAACGCGATCGAGTTGTAGAAGTAGGTGAACGCGACGATCAACAGCGCGAGGAGCGTGACGTAGAGGAGACCCTGCGAGCTGATCAGGTTGCGGTCAACCCACTCGGTGAGATCGGCTCGCCACCCGGTGTCCGAGCCGATGACGTTCGTGATCAACACCGGCAGCAGCAGCACCGATGAGGCGAAGATGATCGGTACGACGCCCGCCTGGTTGACCTTCAACGGGATGTAGGTGCTCTGGCCACCGAACATCCGCCGGCCGACCACTCGCTTGGCGAACTGAACGGGGATGCGCCGCTGACCCAGCTCGACGCGCACGATGGCGACGAGGATGGCCAGGGAGATCAGCACCATGATCACGAAGATCACCCACTTCTTCTCCTTCAGCAGCGAGTAGTAGCTGTAGGGAAGGCTGCTGACGACCGAGGCCATGATCAGGATCGACATGCCGTTGCCGACGCCGCGCTGGCTGATCAGCTCGCCGATCCACATCAGGAGGGCGGTGCCGGCGGTCAGGGTGAGGATGATCAGGATGCCCCGCGGCCACATCCCGCCGGTGAGCAACGGCACCTCGGGGGCCTGGGCGGCGGCGGTGAAGAACGACGAGCCCCGGCCCTGGCCGAAGATGTACGTCAGGCCCGCTGCCTGCAGGAGCGCGATGCCGATGCCGACGTAGCGCGTCCACTGCGTGATCTTGCGCTGCCCGACCGCGCCCTCCTGCTGCCACTCCTCGAGCTTGGGGATCACGACCGTCAACACCTGCATGATGATGCTGGCGGTGATGTACGGCATGATTCCGAGCGCGAACACCGCGAACGAGCTGAACGCGCCCCCCGAGAACAGGTTGAGGAAGCCGATCGTGCCCTGCTCGCGGGCCGACTCCCGGAGCTGGGCGACCGCGACGTTGTCGATGCCCGGCACCCGGATGAAGCAGCCGAACCGGTACACCACGACCATGCCGACCGTGAAGAGGATCTTGTTCCGCAGATCGCTGACCTTGAAGATGTTCTTCAGGTTCGACAGCACTGTCGTGGCTCCTCAGGTAGCAGCGGGGAGAGGCAGAGACCGGAACGGCTCAGCGGTTGGTGAACTGGTTGCCCTTCACGGGCGGACGGCCTTGCTTGTAGGGCAGCCCGAGCACCGTGACGCTACCCCCCGCCGCGGTGATCGCGGCCTCGGCAGCGGCCGACACGGCGTGGGCCGTGACCGACACCTTGCGGCTGATCTCGCCACGGGCGAGCACCTTCACCAGCGCGCCCTTGTGGGCCACGCCGCGGGCGACGAGCACCTCGGGGGTGACCTCGTCGAGCTCGAGCGCGTCGA
>CAZMGD010000076.1:19688-20375 GCA_964565705.1 uncultured Ilumatobacteraceae bacterium
CCTTGCCGCCGATGCCACGGCCGACGCGCTTGGCTGCCTTCTTGGCGCCGGGCGCCGGTGCGAGTTGGTCGACGCGCATCTCAGCTCTCCTTCGGGTCGACCGACTCGACGGTGATCAGGTGCGGGACACGAGCGATCATGCCGCGGATCTCCGGTCGGTCGGGCAAGGTGTTGGTCGCGCCGATCTTGCCGAGGCCGAGGGCGCGCAGCGTGCCGCGCGACTTCGGCTTGGCACCGATCGACGACTTGATCTGGGTGACGAGCAGGTCGCTCATGAGTGGGCGGCTCCCTGACGCTGGCGCTCGTTGTACGCGTTCAGCAGGCGCTTGGGCACGAACGAGTCGGCGGGCAGGCCGCGGCGGGCAGCGACCTCGTCGGGACGCTGCAGCGACTGCAGGCCGGCGATGGTGGCCCGCGCGACGTTGATCGCGTTGGCCGAACCGAGCGACTTGGAGAGGACGTCGTGCACGCCGGCCTCCTCGAGGATGATGCGGGCGGCACCACCGGCGATGACGCCGGTGCCGGGCGCCGCCGGCTTCAGCAGCACGCGGCCGGCGCCGGTGACGCCGAGCACCTCGTGGATGATCGTGCCGCCGGCAAGGGCGACCTCGAACAGGTTCTTCTTCGCCTCTTCGGTGCCCTTCTGGATGGCGAGGGGCACCTCCTTGGCCTTCCCGTAGCCGAGGC
>CAZMGD010000077.1:0-13559 GCA_964565705.1 uncultured Ilumatobacteraceae bacterium
CTCGACTACAGCCGCAAGGCCGGCGAGTGGATCCCCAACCAGTACGGCGGCCGCGAGAACCTCGACGCGATCGGCTTCCTCCAGGAGATGAACACGGTCGTGTTCGGGGAGGTGCCCGACGCGATGACGATCGCCGAGGAGTCGACCGCGTGGCCGAACGTGACGCTGCCCGTCGACGTCGGTGGGCTCGGCTTCAGCCACAAGTGGAACATGGGCTGGATGCACGACACGCTCGGCTACTTCCGCGAGGAGCCGGTGCACCGCAAGTGGCACCACGACCAGCTGACGTTCGGTCTCATCTACGCGTTCAGCGAGCGCTACGTGCTGCCGCTCAGCCACGACGAGGTGGTGCACGGCAAGGGCTCGTTGCTCGGGAAGATGCCAGGCGACGACTGGCAGCGCTTCGCCAACCTGCGGGCGCTGTACGGGTGGATGTGGGCGCTGCCGGGAGCGCCGCTCGTGTTCCAGGGCGCGGAGATCGCCCCGTGGACGGAGTGGGATGCCGATTCCGGGCTGCCGTGGCACCTGCTGGATCACGCCCCGCACCGCGGGGTGCGCGACCTGATCGCCACGCTCAACTGGCGAACGGAGGACTGGCCGGCGCTGTACGAGCGCGACCTCGACCCCGGCGGGTTCCAGTGGCTGTCGGCCGACGACGGCGACCACAGCATCTTCGCGTTCCTGCGATGGTCGAACGGCGGCCTCCACGCGGTCGCCTGCATTGCGAACTTCACGCCGGTGCCGCGCAACGGGTACCGCGTCGGCCTGCCGTGGGCCGGCGAGTGGGAGGTCGTGATCGACACCGATTCGGTCGCGTTCGGCGGCAGCGGCTACCGGGGCGAGCGGCGTTCCGTCGGCGCGTCGGGCAAGGTGGCCTGGCAGGGTCAGCCAGCGTCGGCGCAGCTCGACCTGCCGCCGCTGTCGGCGGTCTGGTTGGCCGCGCGGCGGTGAGCCGCATCGAGGATCCCGATCTGCGCCAGGCGGTCGCCGCCAGTGCGACGCTCGCCGTGGCCGTCGGCGTCTTCGGTATCTCGTTCGGCGTCGGGGCCGTGGACGCCGGTGCCAGCGTGTGGCAGACGTGCGCGATGTCGCTCCTGGTGTTCACCGGCGCGTCGCAGTTCTCGGCGATGTCGGTGATCGGCGCCGGCGGCTCGACGGCGGCTGCGCTCGGAGGGGCGCTGCTGCTCGCCGCCCGCAACGGCGTGTACGGGCTGGCGATGGCACGCATCCTGCACGGCCGGCTGGGCACGCGCCTGGTCGCCGCCCAGCTGACGATCGACGAGTCGACGGCGATGGCCACGGTGCAGCGCACGCCCCACGCCCGGCGGGTCGCGTTCTGGGTGACCGGCCTCGGCGTGTACGTGTTCTGGAACCTGGGCACCCTGGTCGGAGCGCTCGCCGGCAGCGCGATCGACCCACGGACCTACGGTCTCGACGCCGCGTTCCCCGCCGCCTACGTGGCGATGCTCTGGCCGCACCTGCGCACCCCGCTCGGCCGCACGGTCGCCGGCCTCGGGGCGCTGATCTGCCTCGTGCTCACTCCGATCACGCCCGTCGGCATCCCGATCCTCGCCGCCAGCGCCGCCATCCTCCTCGGCCTCCGCCGCCCCAAGACGGTGATCCCGTGAGTGCCGCATGGGCGCGCAACGCGCGCGCTGGCCGGTCACAGCGCGCCCAAGCCGGGAGGACGGTGGGGCTGGCGTGACGTGGACGTTGGTGATCCTCTTGGCGATCGGGGCGTACTCGTTCAAGGTGCTCGGACTCGTCGTGCTCGGCGGGCAGCGGTTACCCGGCCGGCTGGACCGCTGCCTGGCGCTGATCCCCGCCGCGCTGATCGGCGCGCTGGTGGTCAGCGGCACGTTCGCCTCCGGCCAGGAGCTCGTGCTCGACGCCCGCGTCGCCGGCGTCGCCGCCGCGGTGATCGCCACCTGGCGCGCGGCCAACCTCGCCGTGGTCATCGTCCTCGCCGCCGCCGTCACCGCCCTCGTCCGCGCCCTCACCTGAACTTGCGGTCGTTCTGCGCCCGTTCCGGGCGCGTTCCGACCGCAGGTTCGGGGTGGGTCGGTTCGACCGGTGTGTGGGGTCAGCCGACGCCGGACTCGACGAGCGCGGCCAGAGCGGCGAGGTTGCGACGCCAGACGCGGCGGAGGACGGGGCGGCCGAGCCGGGCACCCAGCGCACCACCCAGGTACCAGGGGAAGTGCAGCTGCTCGGTCCAGGAGAACCGGGTGGCGCCGCCGCCGTCGATCGGGTCCAGGTCGAATCGGCCCTCCCCGGTGACGACGCCTGTGTGGCGCACACCCATCGATCGGCCCGGATCCCACGCGGTGATCTCCATGTGGTCGATCAGACGGACCGGGCCGACCTCGGTGACGCACCAGATCCGGGTGCCGACACCGCGGCGCAGCGGTCCGTCGAACACGATCGACGTCGCGTCGGCCATCCACTCGACGTGGCGCTCGATCGGCTCGAGGACCTGCCACACGTGCTCGGGCGTCGCCTGCAGGTCGCGAGCGACGCGGATCTCAGGCGTCGACGGCCACCTCGCGCAGGCTGGCGGCGGCCAGCTCCGGCGGGACGATGTTGATGTAGACGCCGGTGCCCTTCTCGAACCCGGCGACCGTCGCCAGCTTCGGCCACAGGTGCACGTGCCAGTGGTACGCGCCCTGGTGGTGGTGCGGGGCGGTGTGGAACACCATGTTGTAGGCCACGTCGCCGAGTGTGCTGTCGAGGCGGCCGAGTGCGTCACGGATCGCCCGCCCGACCCCGTACAGCGCGGCGTCGTCGGCGTTGGGCATGTGCCGGGTGTGCGTACGGGGGATGATCAACATCTCGTACGGTGACGCGCTCCAGTACGGGCAGACGACGACGGCTTCGTCGGTCTCCAGCACCACGCGAGTGCCGGCGGCGAGCTCGGCCTCGGCGGTGGTGCACACGATGCAACCGCCGTCGAAGCGAGCGAACGCGCGCTCCTCGTCGATGATCTCGCCCGGCACGAACGGCAGCCCGAGCAGCTGGCCGTGCGGGTGCGACAGGGACGCCCCGGCCTCGCGGCCGTGGTTGATGATCGCCTGGGTGTAGCGGATGTTCGGTGCGTGTGCGTGCTGGTCGAGGCGGCGGCGCAGCGCCTCCATGACCGCGTCCATCTGCTCGTCGCCGAAGCGCTGCAGCCGGCCGTCGTGGTCCGGCGTCAGCACCAGCACCTCGTGGATGCCGCTGGCCTCGGCCATGACGTGCACGGGTCCGAGGTTGCGCACGGCGAGGTGCTCGTCGCCGTAGAACGCGGGGAACAGGTTCGGCACGACGCGCAGCCGCCAGTGGCCGTCGGCCTGGAACGTCTCGAGGGCAGGCGGGGTGGCCTCCTCGTTGCCGGGGCAGAACGGGCACGGGCGCAACGGATCGGCGTCGACGGTCGGCACGCGCGGGGCGAAGTCGCTCGGTCGCATGGCTCGTTCGCCGACGATCGTGACCCACCGTCCGGTGAGGGGGTTCAGGCGCAGTTGACTCACGGTGAGTTCAGGATACGCCCGCGCGGGGCACTGGTGGTGTCTCCCTCCGTCACGCCATGTAGACGCTCACGTGCTGCGCGGAGTCGGCCACGAAGGGTGCCCGGGAAAAGTCCTCCCATCGCTCCGCCAGCTCGAGGCCAGCGGCGGTGGCCATCGCGTCGAGCTCGGCGGGCGCCGCGTACCGGATCGACGCCGGGCGCAGGCGCACGCCGCCGGCCTCCGTCAGCTCGATCAGCTGGGCGTCGACGCGCTGGGCCTCGGGCACGTGCACGTCGACGCTCAGCACGACCGCGTCGGCCGTCATCGACCGCACGGCGATGGTGCCGCCCGCCGGACGAGCAGGGTCGGGTACCGCAGCCTCGACCACGAACATCCCGCCCGGGCCGAGCGCCCGGGCGACCGCGCGGAAGCAGTCCTGCTGGCGGGAGGCCGTCGTCAGGTTGAACAGCGTGTTGTAGGCGACGAACACCAGGCCGAACGGCCCGGGAGGGAGATCGTCGACCATGTCGCCGCGGATCGCGCGCACGGTGCCGCCCTTGGCGGCCAACACGTCGAGCATCGCGCCCGACGTGTCGATGCCGGTGACCTCGACGCCGGTGGCGCCGAGCGGCACGGCGAGGCGTCCGGTGCCGACGCCGAGCTCCAGCACCGGGCGTGCGTCGGCGAGCGCGCCGAGCATCCGCACGGTGGCGTCGACATCGGAGATGCCGGCATACCAGTCGTCGTAGACGTCGGCGAACGCATCGCCGTACGAGGAGTCGTGGAACCGGTCCATGGGTGCTGGTGTAGGAGACTACGGAGCGTGACGGACTGGGCCGGGATCGATGCCCCGGCACCCGCCAGGCGGGACACGACGGCCGACGCCGGCGCGGCGCTGCGCCTCGGCCGCCCTGACACCCGTCCCGTGCTCGGATCGATCGACGGTGGCGCTCGCCTGTTCCAGCGTCACGCCCGGGTGCTGGTGCTCGGATCGGCGGTGTTCATCGTGCCGGTGGTGGCGCTCAACGTGCTGGCCACGACGCTCGCCTTCGACCGCTTTGACTCCTTCGGCGACGCGGTGATCAACCTGCCCGAGTTCGCCGGTGGGGCCGAGGCGGCGACCGGCGTCGAGTCGATCCTGCTGTTCCTCGGCATCTACCTGTCCGGACTGGCCGTCGCGCTGTGCGGTGGCCTGGCCGCCGACGTCGTGACGCGGCACCGGGTGGGACAAGCGATCACGCTACGCGGCGCCGTTCGGGCCACCGTGCGGCGGACGCCGGCGCTGGCGGCCGGTTGGTTCATCGGTCACGCATGGATGCTGGTCGCCGCGTCCGTGCTCGTGCGGGCGTCGACCGCCGCATCGACGTGGATGGCCGTCCTGCTCAGCCCGCTGTTGCTCGCCATCGTCGCCCACACGCTCTACGTCTCGCCGGTGGTCATGGTGGAAGGCGCCGGACCCCTGCGCGCGCTTGCCCGCTCGTATCGCCTCGCCCGGCAGCGCTTCGGCACGTCGGTCGGCATCGTGGTCGGCGGCGGGCTCGTGGGGCTGTGGATCCGGTTCGGGATCACGTGGCTACCGCGCCTCGCCGAGGCCACCGGCCTCGTCACGTTCGGTCGGTTCGGTTGGCTCGTGGAGGGCGTGGCCGCTCAGCTCGGCCTGCTGCTGTCGGTTCCCGTGGTCGCCGCCGGCACAGCGTGGGCCTACCTCGAGGCGCGGATCGGGGCCGAGGGCCTCGATCTGGCGATGGAGTCGGAGTCTGTGTTCGGGCGGTCGCGTGGTCCAGCCTGATGGGTGAGCTCACTGCCGGATGGTCGTGGACGCTCGCCTCGCCCGCCGGTCTCGGGCCGGTCGCTCAGGATCCGGATCAGGTGCGCGAGGACGCGTGCGACCTGCTCTCACCGAGCACGGTGTGCAACCCGCCCGACCCCGAGTTCACGACGCCCGACGCACCTCGCGGCGGTGGCGCCGGCCTCGGCCCGGTGGCATGGCTCGTGCTGATCGTCGCAGTCGCGGTGCTCGCCGGCCTGATCGTCCGAGCGATCGCGGGACGCGTGCGCGACCGGGAGCGCGACGACGTCGAGGACGTCGAGGACCACGACGAGATCGAGCCCCTGGCATCGGTGCAGATCGACCACGACAACCCGCCGGGTGGCTGGCGCTCGCGCTCGCAGCGGCACCGCGCCGCCGGCGAGCTGCGCGACGCGTTGCGCTGCGAGTACCGGGCCCTCGTCGGCGACCTCGCCCGACGCCACCTCCTCGACGAGATCCCCGGACGCACGACCGGCGAGGAGCGGGCGCAGCTGATGAGCACGACGCCGGCGGTCACCGCGTCGTTCGGCGCGGCCGCCGACATGTTCGATGGCGTCTGGTACGGCGCCGACGACGCGACCGCCGAGATGCTCGACCGGTTCGACGCGCTCGAGGCGGACGTGCTCGCCGCGACCGCTGGCGTACGCCGCGGTACCGAGGTCGTCGCGACGTGACTCCCCGACGTACCACGACGAGGAACGGCGCGGGGGCGGCGGCGCTGACCGTCGTCGTGGTGGTGATCGTCGCTCTGGCCCTGATGTTCCTCGTGCGCGCCAGCCCGTCGCCCGGCGCGTACGACCCGCGCTCTGGCGAACCCGACGGGCTGCGCGGGCTGGTGCTGCTGCTCGAGCGCTACGGCGCGACCGTGCGCTTCGGCGACGACGTGCCCGTACCCGGATCGGACGGCCGCGTGGTGGTGGTGGGCAACGGGCTCGGCGACGAGCAGCGCGACGCGTTGAACGAGTTCGTCGCCGGCGGGGGGATCGCGGTCGTCGCCGACGCGTCGAGCCCGTATCAATCCTCACCGACCGGCGACCCCGACGCGCCTCAGGTCGACTCCGTCGCATCGGACTTCGGTGGCGAGATCGACGAGGCGGACCCCGTGGACTTCCAGTCGACGGTTCCGCTCGGGATCTGCACGATCGGCGCACTCGGGCACCTGCGCGGGCTGGCGATCGAGTACCCGACGGCGTTCGAGGTCCTGACGCCGTCGATGTCGTGCTTCGGTGACCGCGACCTCGCCGTCGTACGCGCGACGGTGAGCGGCGACGGCACGCTCGTCACGATCGGCGACAGCTCGCTCTTCACCAACCGCTGGCTGGAGTTCGGCGACAATCCCGGCGTGGCGACGGCCCTGCTCGCTCCGACGCCGGGCACGACGGTGACGATCGTGCTCGGCGACGGCCCCCGGTCGGCCGCACTGCCCGACTCCGTTGGCGACGACCGCCTGATCGACCTCGTCCGCCCGTCGGTGTGGATGGGCCTGGCCCAGCTCGCGATCGCGTTCGTCGTGCTCTCGATCGCGGTCGGGGTACGTCCCGGGCGCGTCGTCGACGAGCCGGCGCTCAGCCCGCTGGAGGGCTCGGCGCTCGTCATCGCGACCGGCAACCTGATGCAGCGCGGCGCGCACGCCGAACGGGCGGCACAGCTGCTGCGCTACGACGTGCACCGCCGACTCTGCGCCCGCTTCGGGATCGCCCCGTCAGCTCCGCTGTCCGTGCTCGATCAGGAGCTCGTCCGCCGCGGTCTCGCCGCGCCCGGCGACTTGATCGTCGCCCTGTCGGGCCCTCCGCCGCGCACGTCCGCCGACCTGGCCGCGCTGGCCCGGCGCCTGCAACCGTTCAGCGAGCTGGCCGAGGTTCCCCCCGGCGAGCTCATCGCACCCACGAGGAACTGATGTGATGACCGATCGACCCGCCCGCGATCCCCGTGCCGCGATGCTCGCGGTCCGCGACGAGGTGGCCAAGGTGGTGGTCGGCCAGGAGAGCGTCGTCAGCGGGGTGATCGCGGCGCTGCTCGTGCCCGGCCACGTGCTGCTGGAGGGCGTGCCCGGGGTCGCCAAGACGTTGCTCGCCAAGACGCTGGCGTCGGCGCTGGACCTGCGGTTCACGCGGCTGCAGTTCACCCCCGACCTGATGCCGACCGATGTCGTCGGCCAGCTGCTCTACTCCCAGCGCAGCGACGGCACCGGCGACTTCACGTTCCGTGAGGGACCTGTGTTCACGAACGTGCTGCTCGGCGACGAGATCAACCGCACGCCCGCCCGCACGCAGGCGGCCCTGCTGGAGGCGATGGAGGAGCGTCAGGTCTCCGTCGGCGGCGCGACGCGCCCGTTGCCCGAACCGTTCATCGTGCTCGCCACCCAGAACCCGGTGGAGTACGAGGGCACCTACCCGCTGCCCGAGGCGCAGCTCGACCGATTCCTGTTCAAGCTCCAGGTCGGCTACCCGAGTGCGGCGCAGGAGGAGGAGATGCTGGCCCGTCACGACGCCGGGCTCGATCCACACGACCTGCGCGCCGCCGGCGTGCGGCCCGTCGCCGGTGCCGACGATCTCGCCGCCGCTCGCCGTTCGATCGCTCGCGTGCGCGTCGACCCGGCCGTGCGGGCCTACATCGTCGCTCTCTGCCGGGCGACTCGGGAGCATCCGTCGCTCACGCTCGGCGTCTCGCCACGCGGGGCGACGATGCTGCTCCACGCCGCCAAGACCTGGGCCTGGCTGTCCGGGCGCGAGTTCGTGACGCCCGACGAGGTGAAAGGCGTCGCCCGCCCGTGCCTGCGCCACCGGGTGATGGTGCGACCGGAGCTGGAGATCGAGGGCGCCAGCTCCGACGCCATCCTCGACGGCGTCCTGGCCACCGTCCCGACCCCGAGGTGACCGTCTCATGAGCTGGCCGGTGCCGACGTGGCGGATGGCGGCGCTCGTCGCCGTGACGGGTGTCGTGTTGCTGCTCGTCCCGTTCCAGAGCTGGGCGGTGTTCTGGGCGGTCGAGGCGGTCGTGCTCGCCGTGTTCCTCGCCGACGCGTTCGCCGGGCACTCGCCGCGCTCGATCGGTGTGACCCGCGAGGTGCCCGGTGCGCTGCGCGTCGGCGACGAGGCATCGCTGGCGTGGACGATCGAGAACCACAGCCGCGGCCCGGTGCGCGCAGTCGTGACCGACGCGCTCTGGCCGAGCATGCAGGCCAGCCGCCGCAGCGTCGGGGTGCGCCTGCCCGGCGGCGGTCGCGTGCGGGCGACCGCGGCGCTGCGGCCCACGCGCCGCGGGCGGTTCCCGCTCGACGACGTCACGGTGCGGGTGCGCAGCCCGCTCGGCCTCGCCGTCCGCCACGGCACGCGCGTCGTCGCCGGTGTCGTGCGCGTCTATCCCAGCTTCCCGAGCCGTGACTCAGTCCAGTTGCGAGTGCAACAGGTTCGCACCGCCGACGCCTCGGTGCAGCTGCTGCGGGCTCGCGGGGGCAACACCGAGTTCCACCAGTTGCGCGACTACACGCCCGACGACGAGTTCCGGCGCATCGACTGGGCGGCGACCGCCCGGGCCCGCCGACCGATCGTGCGCGAGTACCGGGTGGAGCGCGACCAGACCGTCATGGTCATGCTCGACAACGGCCGGGTGATGGCCGGCTCCGTCGGCGGTGTGCCGCGCGTCGAACACGCGATGGACGCCGTGCTCGGCCTGACCGCCGTGGCCACGCAGCTCGGCGATCGCGTCGGGTTGACGAGCTTCGATGCCCAGGTGCGTTCGCTCGTGGTGCCGTCGGCGTCGCGCGTGCAGCGATCGCGCGTTGCGGAGGCGATGTACCTCCTCGAGCCGCAGCTGTCGGAGAGCGCCTACGGCCCGGCGTTCGCCTACGCGACCGCGCACATCCGCCGCCGCGCGCTCTACGTGGTGCTGACCGACCTGGCCGAGGCGGCGGTGGTGGACCAGCTGCTGCCGCCGTTGCGCACGCTGGTGCGCACCCACCTCGTGCTGGTCGCCGCCGTCCAAGATCCTGCCGTCGCCGGCTGGTCACGGCAGCTGACGTCGGACGACGTGCGCACGACCGCCTACCGGGCGGCGGCGGCGGTCGCCGCGCTCGAGTCGCGACGGCGCGCTGCAGCGCTGCTGCGCGCCGCCGGGGCACGGGTGATCGACGCCGCGCCCGGAGGGCTGGCCACCGACGTGGTGGACACCTACCTCGAGCTCAAATCGACAGGTCGGTTGTAGCGGGATCAGCGGGGCGCATGGCCTGGACGACGACGAAGCCCCAGAACGCGACGAACACCACCACGCCGATCAGGACGCGGGCCGATGTCGGCCACGGACGCCCCGTCACGAACGCCTCGATCATCGCCGCGAGGAAGAACGCAACGACCAGACCGAGCAGCACCGCGGCCATCCGCCTGCCTTCCTCGGCGACGGCTGCGAACCGGCGGCGGTCGCCCGGGTCGATGATGCACCACCCCATCCGCAGCCCGGCGGCGCCGGCGACGACGACCGCCGACAGCTCGAGCAGGCCGTGGGGCAGGATCAGCCCCCAGAACCGGTCCCACTGACCGGCGTGGGTGAACAGCCCGCCGGCGATCCCGACGCTGGCGCCGTTGTAGGCCAGCAGCACGGCGGTCAGCACGCAGGCGAAGATGCCGAGCGCGAACGCGAGCACCGCCACGCGCACGTTGTTCGTGAACACCTCGGTGGCGAACTGCGAGGCGGGCTTGGAGGAGTAGTAGTCCTCGAACTGGTGGTCGATGTAGGCCTGGCGCACCGCCTCGGGCGCGCTGACGTCGAACGCACGGGGTGAGATCGACAGCCAGATCTGGAACACGGCCCACGGCACGAACGTCAGCCCGGCTGCGGCGAGGATGAACCAGCGGATGTGGCGAACCGCCTGGGGGAAGGTCTCGGTCAGCATCACCCGCACGGCGCGGACGTGGTTCGTCGTGCGCTCGCTGTAGAGCGCGGTCCGCGCGTCGTTGACCAGCATCGTCAGCCGGGTCACCAGCGGTTGGTCGCCGGCGTAGGCGACGCGGGCCTGGGCGAGCTGCCCGCCGACGCGCTGGTAGAGGTGGACGAGCTCGTCGAGATCCTCTGGCGGCAGCCGTGACGGCTTGCGGGCGGCTCGCGCCAACACGTCGAGCCGGTACCAGTCCCCCTGGTGCAGCGCCACGAACGCGTCGATGTCCATCGCCGACGTACGCTACGCGTCGATGAGCGCGCAGGCGGCTGCACTGAGCCCCGGCACGTCGGCGCTCACCGAGGGGATCGTGACCCCCGAAGCCGTGCTGATCGAGCTGCCGGCGGCCGGCGTCGGTTCCCGCCTGCTGGCCGGCCTGCTCGATGCCGTCGTCGTGGTGACCGGTTGGGTCCTGATCGTGTCGATCCTCGCCGCGTCCCTGTCCGGCGCCGGCGATGGCACGGCCCAGATCTTCGTGGCGTTGTCGCTGTTCGTCGCGCTGCTCGTGTACCCCGTCGTGGTGCAGTTGCTGATGAAGGGGCGCACGGTCGGCAAGGCCGCGTTCGGGTTGCGGGCGGTGACGACCGAGGGCGCACCGATCGTGTTCCGCCACGCGCTCCTGCGGACGATGGGTGGTCTGGTGGACCACCTGATACCACCGGGGGGGATCACCGGTGTGCTGTTCGTGCTCGGCACGCCGCGCAGCCAGAGCGTCGGCGACCTGTTCGCCGGCACGATCGTCGTTCGCGAGCCACCCCGGTACCTGCACCCGACGGCATGGTGGTTCTCGGTGCCGCCCGGCTACGAGCGCTACGCCGAGGCGATCGACCCGTCGCCGCTGACCGACGCCCACTACAACCTCGTGCGCGAGTTCCTGCTGCGGGTGCGCACGCTGACGCCCGCTGCCCGCGCCCGGCTCGGCGCCGACATCGCCGACTCGCTGGCTGCTGTCGTCGGTGTGGGCCGCGACCCGCGCGTGCACCCCGAGGCGTACCTGCTGTGCGTCGCCTCGCGGTACCAGCGACGCAACCTGAGCGGGCCTCGGTGAACGTGCCTGAGCGCATCGCCTACCTCGACCACGCGGCGACGACACCGATGCGACCGGAGGCCGTCGCGGCGATGGTGCCGTTCTTCGCCGAGCGCTTCGCCAACCCGTCGGGGTCGCACCGGCTGGCCCGCGACGCCCGCCTCGCGATCGACGAGGCGCGCGACGTCGTCGCCGCCGCGATCGGGTGCCAGCCGGGTGAGGTCGTGTTCACCGGTGGGGGCACCGAGGCCGACAACGCGGCGATCACCGGGTGGCTCGCCCGCCACGGCGGCGTGCCGCTGTGCTCCGCGGTCGACCACCACGCGGTGCTGCACGTCGTCGAGCACGCCGGCGGCGTCGTCGCCCCGGTCGACGCGTCCGGGCGCGTGCACCTCGACGTCCTCGAAGCGTTGCTCGTCGCCCGGCCCGACGTGTCGATCGCGTCGATCATGGCCGTCAACAACGAGACCGGTGTCGTGCAACCGCTCGCCGCCGCGGCGGCCGTCGTGCGCCGGCTCCTGCCGGCCGCGGCGATCCACACCGACGCCGTCCAGGCCGCCTGCTGGCTCGACCTGCGTGGGCTGTGGTCGCACGTCGACCTGCTGTCGATCAGCGCCCACAAGTTCGGCGGCCCGAAGGGCGTCGGCGTGCTCGCGATCCGCGCCGGGACCGAGCTGGCCCCGCTCATCCAGGGCGGCGGGCAGGAGCGGGATCGGCGCAGCGGCACGCACAACGTCGGCGGGATCGTCGCCGCGGCCGAGGCGCTGCGGGTCACCGACGCCGAGCGCGCCGCGGACTGCGAACGCATTGCCGGGCTGCGAGCGCGCCTGCTCGACGGGCTCCGGCCGATCGGCGGCGTCGTCGAGACCGTGCCAGGCGAGCTCGCCGTGCCCGGCATCGTCCACCTCTGCATCGACGGCGTCGAGAACGAGGCGCTGCTGTACCTGCTGGACAAGCGCGGCGTGTGCGCGTCCGCGGCATCGGCGTGCGCGAGCGGGGCGATGGAGCGATCGCACGTGCTCGACGCGATGGGCGTGCCCCCCGAGCGGGCGATCGGGTCGCTGCGCCTCAGCATGGGTCACACGACGACCGAAGCGGACGTCGACCAGGCGGTCGATGCGATCGCAGCCGCGGTCGCCAGGCTTCGTCGCTGACCAGCGGCCGGCGACGGCCGTAGCCTTCGATGCCGTGCAGGTGTTGGTGGCGATGTCGGGCGGGGTCGACTCGTCGGTCGCGGCCGCCCTGCTGCTGGAACAGGGCCACGACGTCACCGGGGTGACGATGCGGCTGTGGGGCGGCGAGAGCGACACCGGGTGCTGCAGCGTCGCCGACGTCGACGATGCGCGCCGGGTGGCGCAGCAGCTCGGCATCGACCACCTCGTGTTCAACTTCACCGAGGACTTCCACCGCCACGTCGTCGATCCCTACGTCGCTGCGCACGCCGCAGGGACCACCCCGAACCCCTGCGTCGAGTGCAACCGCCACCTCAAGTTCGAGCGGTTGTCGCAGCGGGCGGCACAGCTCGGCTTCGACGCTGTGGCCAGCGGCCACCACGCCCGCACCGAGCAGTGCGCCGACGGCGTGTGGCGGGTGCGCCGCGGCGCTGACGCGGCCAAGGACCAGAGCTACGTCGTGCACATGCTGCCGCAGCACGAGCTGGCTCGGACGCTGTTCCCCGTCGGCGACCGGACCAAGACCGACGTTCGGGCGATGGCCGGCGCGCTCGGTCTGCGCACCGCTGCCAAGCCCGACAGCCAGGACGTGTGCTTCATCACGTCGACCGGCGGGCGGGAGACCTTCCTCGGCGACCGGATCCCGTTCCGCCGAGCCAGCGTCGTCGACACCGCGGGCGCACACGTCGGTGAGGTCGACGCGCTGGAGCTGGTCACGCTCGGCCAGCGCCGCGGCCTCGGCCTGGCCGGCGCACCGGCGAAGCGCTACGTCGTCGGCGTGGACCACGCCTCAGCGACGGTCGTCGTCGGCGGCGCCGACGACCTGCTGCGGCGGTCGATGGGGGTGGGCGACGTCGTGTGGGGTCACCTGCCGGTGGCGGGAGACGTGCTGGTGCAGTGCAGCGCCCACGGCCGGTCCCATCCGGCGACGGTGACGTCTGACACCGTCGCCGGCACCGTGGTCGTGTCCTGGCGCGAGCCGCAGCGGGCCATCGCCCCCGGGCAGAGCGTCGTGTTCTACGACCAGTCCGACACCTACGTCCTCGGCGGCGGTATCGCCACGTGATCAGGTACCCGGGGGTGTCAGACGTTCGAGCACGCTGACCTGGGCGGTGAGCGTCAGGTTTCTGAC
>CAZMGD010000077.1:13659-20214 GCA_964565705.1 uncultured Ilumatobacteraceae bacterium
CGAGCACGCTGACCTGGGCGGTGAGCGTCAGGTTTCTGACACCGGATCGCGTCGGCCCGAGTCGCGGCCGGGGTGTCAGACGTTCGAGCACGCTGACCTGGGCGGTGAGCGTCAGGTTTCTGACACCGGATCGCGTCGGGTCAGGTTGGGAGGCGGTTCGTGGCCGCGACCTCGAGCGCCCGGCCAGGGCGGGTGGGGCTGACCAGCATCGCCCGGACGTGGAACGCCTTGCCCTGGGGTGTCGACGGGGTCGGGGCCGAGACCATCGTCGTCAGGTCGCGCAGAGCGATCTCGATCGCCGGGCCCAGCGCGCCGCCGGTGAAGTCGGCTGCGCCGGTGTCGGCCATCGCCACGCCGATGCGGGCGACGTCGATCGTGCGGAACAGGTACGGCTCGGCGAGCACGACCTGGTCGTGCACGACCACCCCGGCGGGGACGAACACGAGCCACCGGCGCGACAGGCGATGGGCGCGCAGGCCGCCCTGCCAGGCGAGCAGCGCGCCGGCGATCGTGACCGGCACGCCGAGCCACCAGCGGCCAGCGGCGACGAGCAGCGGCCCGGCCAGCACCCCGGCCACGGTCACCGCCCAGGTCACGACGACCAGCACGAGCCACGGCGGCGGGGGCCGCAGCAGCAGCCGCTGCTCGGCACCGTAGGCCGAGGCCTGGACGAAGACCTGGCCGACGTCGCCGCTAGCGACGAGCAGGGTGCACACCGCGGCGAGGGCGATCACCGAGGCACCGGCGACGCCGCCGCCGCCGGCCAGCGACGCCCACACCGACGTGACCAGGGCCGCGGGCACCGCCATCCGGGCGATGGTCAGCGTCGATGTCGCCGGCACGAGCAGGGCGACGATCACCAGCCCCCATCCGGCCCACAGGCCGATCGCCGCCGTCCACTGCACGGCGGCCGACCGGCCGTCGAGCGCGTCGCCGTAGGCCCGGATCGCCACGGGTTGCACCACCCAGCACGCGCGCAGCAGCCACAGCAGGAGCGGGCCGAGCCGGCGGCCGGCCGTCGAGCGATGCGGATCCATCGCCGACAGGATGGTGGATCGCGCCGGCCGCGCCCACCTCCGACATCGTCGTTCCGGATCGTGTGTGCCCGAGGCGCGGTGATACGACGGTGGCACTTCGACCACTCGTGAGGATCCCGAACCTGGTGCACCCAGCACTCCTGACCGCAGCTGCCACGGGCGTGGGCAGTCTCCCGCACCGAGACGCGGACGAGGCCGCCGAGTTCTCCCTGCGCTGGGCGCCCGAGCTGCCGTTCGTGCCCACGCTGCCGCGCCGCTCGCCGGCGGAGGGGATGATCGCCCAAGCCCTCGTCGGCCTGAACGGGGTGTCGGTCGGGCCCTACGGGGCGATCACGGTCGACGTCGCCCGGCTCGATCCCGCCGCACCGGTCGCCACCGATCTCGACCATGATTCGTTCGGTGGGCTGCGGGCGTTCTTGGCGGCAGCGAGAGGCCGGCGGGGGCCCGTGAAGTGGCAGTTCACCGGGCCGCTCACGCTCGGCCTGACGCTGGTCAACGCCGGCGTGGAACCGCATTTGGCGTTCGCCGTCGCCGGCGCCGCGGTCCGAGCGCACGTCGGCGCGCTGCGGGCAGCCATCGCCGAGGAGCTACCGGGCTGCGCGCAGCTCGTGGTGCTCGACGAGCCGATGGCCGAGGAGCTGTCGTCGCGGGCGTTCCCGCTGGCGACCGACGAGGCGATCGACCTGCTGTCGGGTGCGCTGGCCCCGCTCGAGACCGTCGGTCCCGACGCGCCGGCCACCGGTGTGCACTGCTGCGCGACACCCGATTGGTCGTCGCTGATCGCCGCCGGTCCGACCGTGCTCTCGATACCAACGCGCCCGTTCGTCGTCAGCATCGCCGGCTACATCAGCCGCTTCCTGCGTTCCGGCGGCTGGGTGATCTGGGGCGCGATCCCGACCGACGGGCCGCTGATCGACACCCCGCGCCTGCTGTGGTCGCACCTCAACGTGGTGCACGAGGGTCTCGTGCAGCGCGGGGTCGATCGCCAGCAGATGCTCGCCCAGGCGATGTACTCCCCGGCCTGCGGCCTGGCCCTGCACAGCGAGGTGGTCGCCGAGCGCGTGTTCGCCCTGCTCGGCGAACTGGTGTCGATCACGGGCATCCAAACCGTCGCCCGCTGACCCCGGGAACCACCGAACACCCCCTGCCTATGATCGCTCGGGTGGTAGACGGCGCGATCCCCGACGAGACCGAGGCCGCGGCCCGGCGTGCCGCGGAGCTCCGCGAGCGCATCCTGCGCGCCGACGCGCAGTACTACGAGCACGACGCGCCCGAGATCGCCGACGCCGACTACGACGCCCTCGTGCGCGAGCTGCGGGCGCTGGAGGAGACCCATCCCGACCTGATCACGCCCGACTCGCCGACGCAGCGCATCGCCGGCACGGCGACGGTCACGACGTTCGCGCCGGTCGTGCACCGGGTGCCGATGACCAGCCTCGACAACGCGATGTCCGAGGCCGAGCTGGCGGCCTGGAGCGAGCGCGTCGCCAAAGCGCTGCAGGGTGCGCCCGCCCGCTTCGTCTGCGAGCTGAAGATCGACGGGCTGGCGATGAGCATCCGCTACGAGCAGGGGCGCCTGGTGCAGGCGGCCACCCGTGGCGACGGCAGCGTCGGCGAGGACGTGACGGCGAACGTGGCGACGATCGCCGCGATCCCCGACCGGCTGGCAGGTGATCAGGTGCCCGACGTGCTGGAGGTGCGCGGCGAGGTGTACATGCCGATCGCCAGCTTCGACGCGCTGCGGGCCGCGAAGCAGGAGGAGAACGAGCGTCGGATCGCCGCCGGCCGCAAGCCCGAACCGGTGCCGGTGAACCCGCGCAACGCCGGTGCCGGCAGCCTGCGCCAGAAGGATCCGCGGGTCACCGCCCAGCGCGAGCTGGCGTTCTGGAGCTACCAGCTCGGCGAGGTGGTCGGCGGCCCGGCGTTCACCAGCCACAGCGACACGCTCGAGTTCCTCCGCTCCCTCGGCTTCCCGGTGAACCCCGAGATCCGCGTCGTCGATTCCCTCGCCGAGGTCGCCGAGCTCTGCCTTCACTGGCAGGAGCACCGCCACGACCTCGCCTACGAGATCGACGGCGTCGTCACCAAGATCGACGACCTGGCCCAGCGCGAGCTCCTCGGCTTCACGTCGCGCGCGCCGCGCTGGGCGATCGCCTACAAGTTCCCGCCGGAGGAGCGCACGACGCTCCTCTGCGACATCCAGGTGTCGATCGGTCGCACCGGGCGGGCAACGCCCTTCGCCGTGCTCGAGCCCGTGTTCGTCGGCGGCTCCACGGTCGGCATGGCGACGCTGCACAACGAGGACCAGGTGCGCCTGAAAGACGTCCGGCCGGGCGACACGGTCGTGGTGCGCAAGGCCGGCGACGTGATCCCCGAGGTGGTTGGGCCCGTGCTGTCGCTGCGGCCCGACGGCGCCGAACCCTGGACGTTCCCGGCGACGTGTCCCGGGTGCGGCACCGAGCTCGTGCGTCCCGAGGGCGAGGCCGACACCCGCTGCCCGAACCCAGGCTGCCCGTTCCAGCGCGACCAGCGCATCATCTACTTCGCCAGCCGGGGGGCGATGGACATCGAGGGCCTCGGCGAGCGCACGGTGTTTCAACTCAGCGACGCCGGGCTGGTGGCCGACCCGGCCGACATCTACTCGCTGACGGTCGAGCAGCTGCTCACGCTCGAGGGGTTCGCGACGATGAGCGCCCAGAAGCTCGTCGCCGCGATCGACGCGTCCAAGCAGCGCCCGCTGCCGAAGGTGTTGACGTCGCTCGGCATCCGCGGTCTCGGCCCGGCGGCGTCGGAGGCCCTGGCCCGCGTGTTCCATCATGTCGACGCGATCGAGCAGGCGACCGAGGCCGATCTCGCCAGCGTCGACGGCGTCGGCCCGACGATCGCCTCCTCGATCGTCCGCTGGTTCGCGGTGCCCGACAACCGCGAGTTCGTCGACAAGCTGCGCCGCGCCGGCGTCGCGTTCGACAACGTGCCGGCGGTCTGGCTGGAGGCGCAGCACCAGCCGCAGGTGCTGGCCGGCAAGGCGGTCGTCGTCACCGGCACGCTCGACGGCTACACCCGCGAGGAGGCCGAGTCGGCGATCAAGGTGCGCGGCGGCAAGAGCCCGGGCAGCGTCTCGGCCAAGACGTTCGCCGTCGTCGTGGGCGCGGAGCCCGGAGCATCGAAGCTGGCCAAGGCCGAGCAGCACGGCATCCCGGTGCTCGACGCGGTGGGGTTCGAGCACCTCCTGGTCACCGGCGAGCTGCCCCCGGCGTAGGGCTACAGCACCTCGAACTGCCAGGTGAACGACTTGGCGTGGTCCTCGCCCTCGACCAGCTTCCAGTAGGTCACCGTGGCGACGTGCAGGCCCTGGCGGAACTCGGTGATCACGGAGTCCTCCGACGGTTGGAACGTGATCGTCGCGTTGGCCTGATCGTAGATCGCGTTCGCCGGCAGCTGGATCTGCTCGCCCGGCTGGGGGCTGCCCGCACCTTGCAGGTAGGAGTCCAGGTCGATCGTCGGGATCGCCACCCCATCGACGGTCAGGCGGGCGCCGTACCCCTTCTCCAGCTGCACCTCGAGGGAGGTCTCGCGCAGCACCTGGCGGTCGTTCGGGGCCGGTGAGGTCGACTCGATCGCGTCGGGGTAGTGCAGCGCGTCGCGCCCGGTGCGCGACCACAGGACCCCGAGCACGATCAAGGTCACGCCGGCGGCGAACACGAAGCTGACGATCAGCCGCTCGAGTTTGATCTGCTTGATCCGCCGGAGCACGGCGCACATTGTGGCCCGCCCGATCGAGGATCCTCCCGTCACCGAGCGTGACGCGCGCCGCCCGGACCGGCCGGGGCGCCAGTAGCTTTGACGCGCCGTGGCTTCCAGAGATGTGACGATGACCGGTCGGTTGATCGGAGGGCGCTACCGCTTGCTGGCCCGCCGGGGCAGCGGCGCGACGTCGGCTGTCTTCACCGGCGTCGACGTTCGCGATGGTGCGGCGGTGGCCGTCAAGCTGCTGCACCCCGGCATGGCCGACGACCAGGTCTTCGTCGACCGCTTCCACGCGACGATGGGTCAGGCGATGAGCCTCGACCACCCCAACTTGAGCAAGGTGCTCGGCTTCGGGGCCGAGCGTGTCGGCGATCGGACGTACCTCTACGTCGCCACCGAGCAGCTCACCGGTGGCAGCCTCCAGGACATCGTCGATCGCGGACGGCTGCTGTCGCCGGCCCAGGCCCTGGTGGTCGGGCTCGCGGCCTGCCGCGGCCTCGATCAGCTGCACCGGGCCGGCATCGTCCATCGCGACATCCGCCCCGGCTCGGTCCTGTTCGACGCCAACCGTGTGCCCAAGGTCGCCGACGTCGGGCTCTCGGCCCTGCTCGCCGACGTGGTGTGGCGCGAGCCGACCGCCGTCGACCTCGATCGGGCCCGCTTCGCGTCGCCCGAGCAAGGTCAGGGCCAGGCGCTGACGACGTCGACCGACATCTACTCGCTGGCGCTCACGCTGGTCGCGGCGATCACCGGCAACGTCCCGTTCGTCGGCGACTCGACCACCGCCACCCTCTCCAACCGGGTCGGCCGGCTCCTGCCGGTGTCCGCGGACTACGGCGCGCTGGCGTCGCCGCTCGAGCACGCCGCCCGACCCGACCCGGCCGAACGCTCCACCGCCGCCGACCTCGGGCGCGGGCTGATGCACGCGGCAGCGAACCTCGATCGGCCGGCGCCGATACCGATCGTGCCCAGCCCCGTGGTCGGCGAGCAGGCCCCGCCGACGAGTGAGCAGCCGGCGGTCGTCCCGACCCTGGTCGGGGTACCGGCGGCCGTCCCCAGCGGTGCGCCGCTGCCCCCACCGGCACCGCGCGATGCCACCGGCGCGGTCGCCAAGCCGGTGCTGTTCGACGACGAGGCGCCCGAGCCTGCCGGTCGGTCACACCGGATCTGGTGGGCGCTGGGCGCCGCCGCCCTCGTCGCCATCGTCGCGATCGGCGCCCTGCTCGTCACCCGGTCGATGCGCACGCAATCGTTCGCCGTGCCCCCGCTGGCCGGCCTCACGCTCGGCGAGGCCCAGAACCAGATCGCCGGCAACGGCTGGGAGGTCACGGTCACCACGGAGCAGAGCGATGTGCAGCCGATCGACCACGTGATCCGCACCGATCCCGACGTCGGTGTGGAGGTCAAAGAGGGCGACCCGTTCGCCATCGTCGTGTCGAGTGGCCCGCCACCGACGCCGTTGCCCGACCTCAGCGGCACGACGGTGGACGAGGCGGCGGCGCTGGTCACCCAGGCCGGACTGACGCCCGAGGTCCAGGCCGCGGAGTACGACGAGGCGGTGCCGCAGGGCGCCGTACTGCGCTGGACGGTTGCCGCCCAGCCACAGCTCGTCGCCGGCGACATGGTGCAGAAGGGCACCGCGGTGCAGATCGTGCCGTCGAACGGCCCAGCACCGCGCGTCATGCCCGACATGGTCAACGTGTCGCTCGACCGATCCGCCGCAGCCCTTGCGGAGCGACAGCTCACCTACACCGTGATCGAGGTGTTCGTG
>CAZMGD010000078.1:0-19849 GCA_964565705.1 uncultured Ilumatobacteraceae bacterium
ATCGACCAGGCGATGAACGTGATCACGGCGGCGGCCGTGGCGATGTAGAACAGCCAGCCGGCGAACCGGTCGGCAAGCACCTGAGCGCGGCTGTTGGACGCTTGTGCTTCGGCCACCAGCCGCTGAATGCCGGCGAGGGCGGTGTTGTCGCCGACTGCGGAGACCCGCACCCGTATCGATGAGTCGGTCGAGACGGTGCCGGCGACCACTCGGTCCCCGACCCCTTTGGCGACGGGCTTGGATTCGCCGGTGATCATCGATTCGTCGAGTTCGGCTTCGCCGTCTTCGATGGTGCCGTCTGCCGGAACCCGGCCCCCCGCCCGGACCAGGACCAGCTGCCCCTCGGCGAGGTCACTGATCGCGACGGTGGAGATCTGACCGCCTTCGACTACTTCGGCGTCGTCGGGGAGCAGCGCGGCGAGGGCAGCGAGGGCGCCTTGGGCTTGACCGATCGCCTTCATCTCCTGCCAGTGCCCGAGCAGCATGATCGTCACGAGCGCAGCGAGCTCCCACCAGAACTCGAGATCGAACCAACCCAGGCTCGACGCCATCGATGACGCCCACGCCACCGTGATGGCCATGGCAATCAGCAACATCATCCCCGGAGCCCGATCGCGAATCTCGTCCACGGCTCCTTTCAGGAACGGCCAACCGCCCCAAAAGAACACGAACGAGCCCAGCACCGGGCCGACCCACGCAACCCCGGACAGGTCGTAGCCGAACCAGTCCATGATCATCTCGCTCGTCACGACCACGGGGATCGAGACCAGCAGGATCAGCCAGAACCGCCGGCGGAACACCTCCGGGTCATGTCCAGCGTGCTTGTCATGCCCGCCATGGCCGGCGTGCATGTCGTGACCGCCATGGTCGGTGTGCGCGCCGCCGTGCGGCGTGTCGAGGTCGGTGTCACCTCGCTGGCCCGAGGCTGTTTCCGGACCGGAAGTGGTGGCGAGGTTGCCTGTAGAGCTCTGGTGGTTGGAGTGCTCGGTCATGTCTCTAATATACCCCCAGGGGGTATAATGTCAAGAGTCGTGTGACCTCCTCGGCCCGCGACCGCGAACGCGACATCGGCCCTGGGGCCGTCATCTCAAGTTCAGCGATGCTGGCCGTCGGCGCTGACCGCGGGAAGGGGTCTGATCGGTGTCGCGGCCAGCACTCTGCGCGTGGTCGCGACCGATCCCAAAATGACGTCCGGGGACCGTGTTGTCAGTCGCGAATGATCGGTGCGCCGCTGGTGGAGGTGAAGCGGCGCAGGCGGAGGCTGTTGGAGACGACGAACACGCTGGAGAACGCCATCGCCAGACCGGCGAGCATCGGGTTCAGCAATCCGGCAGCCGCAAGGGGGAGTGCGGCGATGTTGTAGGCGAACGCCCAGAACAGGTTGGTCTTGATCGTTCGCAGCGTTGCTCTCGACAGTCGGATCGCGTCGACGGCGGCACGCAGGTCGCCACGTACGAGGGTGATGTCGCTCGCTTCGATCGCGGCGTCGGTGCCAGTGCCCATAGCGAGGCCGAGGTCGGCTTGGGCGAGCGCGGCGGCGTCGTTGACCCCGTCACCGACCATCGCCACCACTCGGCCTTCTGACTGGAGGCGCCGAATGACGTCGACCTTGTCCTGCGGGAGAACTTCGGCGATCACTTCGTCGATGCCGACCTGGGCGGCGACCGCGCGGGCTGCGCGTTGGTTGTCGCCGGTGAGCAAGACCGGTCGCAGTCCGAGCGCACGCAAACCAGCAATGGCCTCGGCGGATGTGGCTTTGATGGTGTCGGAGACGACGAGCACCGCTCGGGTTTGTCCGTCCCAGCCAACGAAGATCGGCGTCTGTCCGGCCGCCTCGGCGGTGTCGCGTGCAGCCTGCAGAGTGTCGTCGAGGTGCATGGACCATTCGTCGAGGAATCGTTCCCGGCCGGCCACGACCGCGTGACCGTCGACGACACCCTGGACGCCGAGGCCTTCGGTGTTGGCGAACGATTCGACCGCCGCAAGTGCGATCCCCCGGTCGGTCGTTGCGGCGGCGATGGCTCGTGCGATTGGGTGCTCGGAAGCGTCCTCGAGCGAACCGGCGAGGAACAATGCTCCTTCGGGTGTGGTGCCTGCGGTGGTGATCACGTCGACGAGGGCCATCTTGCCGGTGGTGACGGTGCCGGTCTTGTCGAGCACGACGGTGTCGATCGTGTGGGTTGACTCGAGGACCTCGGGTCCTTTGATGATCACACCGAGCTGTGCGCCTCGGCCGGTGCCGACCATCAGCGCGGTGGGTGTTGCCAGGCCGAGCGCACACGGGCAGGCGATGATCAGCACGGCCACTGCTGCAGTGAACGCCGTGGTCGCCGAGTTGGTCGCAGCGGCCGTCAACCAGAACCCGAGCGTGGCAGCGGCGAGGACGATTACGACCGGGACGAAGATCGCCGAGATCCGGTCGGCGAGGCGTTGGACGTCGGCTTTGCCGGTCTGTGCGTCTTCGACCATCCGGCCGATTTGGGCGAGCGCGGTGTCGGCCCCGACGCGGGTTGCTCGCACGACCAGGCGGCCGCCGGCGTTGACGGTTGCGCCGGTGACCGGATCTCCGGGTGCGACTTCGACGGGGACGGCTTCGCCGGTGAGCAATGACGCGTCGATGGCCGAGGTGCCGTCTTCGACGACGCCGTCGGTGGCGATCTTCTCGCCGGGTCGGACCACGAACCGGTCACCGACCACCAGCTGGTCGATCGGGATCCTGGTCTCGGCCCCGTCGCGTAGGACGGCGACGTCTTTGGCGCCGAGTTCGAGCAACGCTTTGAGCGCGGCGCCGGAGCGTCGCTTGGCGCGAGCTTCGAAATAACGGCCGGCGAGGATGAACACCGTCACCCCGGCCGCGACCTCGAGGTAGATCTGGCTGGATCCCATCCCTCGTTCGGGTCGGATCGAGAACCCGTGTCGCATCGACAGTTCCCCGGCATCACCGAGGAACAACGCGTACAGGGACCACCCGAACGCGGCAATCGTCCCGACCGAGATCAGCGTGTCCATGGTCGCTGCGGCGTGTCGCAGGTTCATCCAGGCGGCCCGGTGGAACGGCCATGCCCCCCAAACGACAACGGGGGCCGCGAGGGTGAGGGACAGCCATTGCCACCCGTCGAATTGCAACGCCGGGATCATCGCCATCGCGATCACCGGCACGGCCAGGACCGCCGAGATGATCAGCCGTTGCCGCAACGACGCCGTGGAGTCTTCGATCGAGGCATCTGCCCCGTCGGTGGCGTCGAGGCCGGTTGCGGCTGGTCGTGGGAGCCGGGCGGTGTAGCCGGTCGCTTCGATCTGGCTGATGAGGTCATCGGCAGTGACCGTGTCGGCGAAGGTGACCTTCGCCTTCTCCGTCGCGTAGTTCACCGAAGCGGTGACCCCGTCCATCCGGTTCAACTTCTTCTCGATGCGGGCAGCACACGAGGCGCATGTCATCCCGCCGATGTCCAATTGGATCTGCGAACCGGCCGCCGACGGCGTCGTGTCGATCGACATCTCAGTGTCCTTCCTCATGGACGTCCACGGCGCCGCCCCCGCCGTGGCCGGTGTCGGCGATGTCGACAGTGAACGAGGCGGTGCGGACCGTGCCACTCAGGGAGAAGTCGAAGAACAACCGGTACATGCCCGCCGCCGGGAACTCGGCCGTGAACGTCACCGCCGGCGTGCTCTCGTCTGCATTCGGATGCACGTGCAGGTAGGCGAGATCGCCGGCGCGGATCGCGACGAGGTGACCGGCCGCGCCGAGGTACGGGTCGGTGCGCACGATTTGGCCGTCGAGTGCGACGGTGAAGCTCAGCTCGCTGTCACCCGACGCCGGGGTGCCGTTCATCGTGACCGTGTACCCGTCGACGGTTGCGACGTTGCTCGCCTTCGGGAGTTCGGCGGCGGCGACCTCACCCGCAACGGTGACGTCGGTCCCGAGTGTCAGGTTCGCGCCGCCGGCCGGTTGGAAGTCGGCGAAGACCCGATACGAACCCGGATCGAGCGCTGGAACCTCGACGGTCCAATGACCTGTCGGGTCGATCGTCGGGTGAAGGTGGAGGTAGTCGACCATGTTGCGCGACAGCACGATCAGGTGGAGCGGACGCTCGTGCAGCTCATCGAACGCGGTCACAGTTTCCCCGTCCTCAGCGACGATCGCGAACCCCAATGCTGTCGCCTCGCCCCCAGAGACGACGGCGTCGTCCAGGGCGAGCCGGTATCCGCCCTCGGCGATCGCGAGACCTCGTGGGTGTTCTGCGGCCTCGACCGGGTCCGGGCCGTCATGCGCGTCGTGCGTAGCGCTGTCGGAGCCGACGTCGATCGGGCCCACCGCCGCCCCGACCGCCGCCGCCGTACCGAATCCAACGGCCACGACAGCGGCAAAGGCGGCGAGCTTGCCCGCCGTGTTCATGGCGTCACTTCGTATCCGGCCTCATCCACCGCGGCCGCGAACTGAACGGGATCTACCGGTCCATCTGATTCGACCGTCACGGCACCGCTGGCCAGATCGACATCCACATGTGTGACGTGGACGAGCTTGGACACTTCCTCGGTGACCGCGGCAACACAGTGCCCGCAGGTCATGCCGGTGACGGTGAAGGTCGTGGTGGTGTTCATGGACTGTCTCCTTGAGAAACCTGCGGTGTGGCTTGGTGCACACGTCTGCAAACATGATACCCCCGGGGGGTAAGGTTCGTACTGTACATACCCCCAGGAGGTATGTCAAGACCCACTGTCCGTGGCGGTGTTGCCCACCGGTGAGGCGGAAACAAACCGTCTCAGTCGCGGCGCGCCAGCGACTGTTTGACACGACCAGATCGAGCCACCGGCGCGAAACGACCGATGCATCCGAAACAGGGCTCGCACTCGCGCCGCCCAAACGGCGATTGAGCGCGCGTTCATCATTGATCAGGTGGGCAACCGGAGGAGTCGCTGTCGATCGCTTGGTGGCACGTCGCACGCTTAACCGGGGATGCGGGCGTTGGCATCTGATGACGACGTTGGTTGTCGACGGGTGAGTTGCCCGAAACTGACGTCGAAAGCGACGCTGATTCCGTCCGACAGATCGCGAATGGACGGGGGTATCGACCCCCCTGCACCGATTGCGAAGGTCCTGGTCAGAGGCACCTCACGAGGTGCCCTCTGCTGGGGGGAATCTTGCGCCCTTGGCCAAAAATGGCCTCTGACCTGGTGTTTTGTGGAGCTGGGGGGAATCGAACCCCCGTCCATCAGGCGGTGGACGACCGCGCTACGACCATTCCCGACTTCGAGGCTGACGCAACCTCACCGGCGGGTCGGTTGGCGCCGAGGCGGACCTCGGCACCAGCGGCCCGGCTTTCCGGACGGTCAGCAGTCTTTCCTGCCGTCAGCGGTCTTTCCCACTGTCATCCTCCGCTTCTGTTGCCGGGCTGCGGTGGATCGGCCCCGTGTGGCATTGCTGCTCACGATGTCTCTCGGATCACCTGAAGATCAGGCGGCGAGAGCGAACTGCTCGTTGGCAATTCTTTGGTTTGCCCCGTTTCACGAGTCTGAGCAACTCGGGTCGCACGTCCGGCCAGCGAAACTGATGTCGAAACCTGTCAGCCCCATTGGTTGGATGCGTGGTCCAGGTTACCGGTCGGTTGCACCCGCACGCTGCTCGTTTCCTACGCTGGCGACTCCACGTCACCCAAGGGGAGAACCATGGCCATCAAGTTCGACGACATCGACGGGCTCAACGCGGTCGCGTCCACGGAGTTCGGCGAGTGGGGACCAGAGGTCGTGGTCACCCAGGAGATGATCAACCAGTTCGCCGACCTGACGGGCGACCACCAGTGGATCCACATCGACGTGGAGCGGGCGAAGAAGGAGTCGCCGTTCGGCGGTCCGATCGCCCACGGCTTCCTCACGCTGTCGCTGGTGCCGGCGCTCAACCCGACGGCCGGCATCTCGATCGAGGGACACGCCAACGCCGCCAACTACGGCGCCGGCAGCCTGCGGTTCATCGCTCCGGTGCCCGCCGGATCGACCATCCACGCTCGCAACCGGCTCGTCTCGGCGGAGGCCCGCCCCGCCGGCACCCTGGTGACGACGGAGATCGCCGTGCACGTCAAGGGCAACGAGAAGCCCTCGGTGCTCTACAACATGCTGATCATGTACATGCCACCCCGCTGAGGCGCGCTACAGGAACGTGACGCCCTGGGCGAGCGGCAGATCGTCCGAGTAGTTGACCGTCGTGGTGGCGCGGCGCATGTACGCCTTCCAGGAGTCGCTGCCCGCCTCGCGGCCACCACCCGTCGCCTTCTCACCCCCGAACGCGCCCCCGATCTCCGCGCCCGACGGGCCGATGTTGACGTTGACGATCCCGCAGTCGCTACCCGCCGGCCCGCAGAACCGCTCGGCCTCGCGCACATCGGTGGTGAAGATCGACGACGCCAGACCCTGCGGCACCGCGTTGTTCAACGCGATCGCCTCGTCGAGGTCGTCGTACTCGACCGCATACAGGAGTGGACCGAACGTCTCGCGATGCATCACCGCGGTCTGCGACGGCATCCGCACCAGCGCCGGACGCACATACGCCGCCTCGGGCGCCACGTCCTCCAACACGCGCTCGCCACCGGCGATGAGCACGCCACCAGCGTCGGAGGCCTCGGCGATCGATGCTCGGAGCGCCTCGAGTGACGGCAGGCCGATCAACGGACCGACCAGCGTGCCGTCCGCCAACGGATCGCCGATCGCCAGCGACTCGTACGCCGCACCCAACCGGTCGAGCAACTCCTCCGCCACCGATCGGTGGACGATGAGTCGCCGCAGGCTGGTGCACCGTTGACCGGCCGTGCCCGCAGCCGCGAACACGATCCCCCGCACTGCGAGATCGAGATCGGCCGACGGCGCGACGATCGCCGCGTTGTTGCCACCGAGCTCCAGCAGGCTCCGGCCGAGGCGAGCCGCCACGATAGGCGCCAGCGCCTCCCCCATCGCCGTCGACCCCGTGGCCGACATCAGCGGGATCCGCGTGTCGGCCGCGAGCGTCACTGCCTGTTCCGCGCCACCCAGCACGACCTGCGTCACCGCGCCAGGTACGTCCATCGAGACGGCGGCCCTGCGCAACAACCCATCGCACGCGATCGCGACCAGCGACGTCTTGTCGCTCGGCTTCCAGATCACGGGATCGCCACACACGAGAGCAATCGCCGCGTTCCACGACCACACCGCCGCCGGGAAGTTGAACGCCGTGACGACGGCGACCGGCCCGAGCGGTTGCCACGCCTCGGTCAGCCGGTGCGATGGACGCTCGGACGCGATCGATCGCCCATACAGCTGGCGTGAGAGACCGACGGCGAAGTCGCAGATGTCGACGACCTCCTGGATCTCGCCGCGCGCTTCGCTGCGGATCTTGCCGGCCTCGATGCTGACCAGCGTGGCCAGATCGTCGATGTGCTCCCGAGCCATGTTCCCGAACCGCCGCACCAGCTCGCCGCGCACCGGCGCCGGTGTCGTCCGCCAGATCGCGAACGCGTCGACGGCGGCACCCACGATCTCGTCGATGTCGTCCGTTCGCCGCAACCCACCGAGCCCAGCACCGGTGATCGGCGTCCGCGTCGGCAGGTCGCCATCGGCGGCCTCGACGCCGCACTGCGCCAGCGCCCTCGCAGCCAGCACCCGGACTTGTTGCGTGTTCGGCAGCACCGACTCACCGTATGCCGCCCTGCCGGGCCGTCGGGTCAGTCGCGGCCCTTGCGGGCGCGGCCCATCGCCCGCTCGATCTCGCGCTGGGAGTCACGCTCGGCGATCGCCTGGCGCTTGTCGGCCTTCTTGCGGCCGTGGGCCACGGCAAGCTCGATCTTGGCCCGGCCATCCTTGAAGTAGAGGCGCAGCGGCACGAGCGCGACGTGCTCCTGCTGCACCCTGGCCTGCAGTTTGTTGACCTCGGCCCGGTGCAGCAGCAGCTTGCGCGGGCGGTTCGGGTCGTGCGAGCCGAAGCCGATCGCGAACTTGAACGGGGCGATGTGCATGCCCTCCAGCCACAGCTCGTTGCGGTTGAACCTGGCATAGGAGTCCGACAGCTGCACGTTGCCCTCGCGCAGGCTCTTCACCTCGCTGCCGGTCAGCACGAGGCCGGCCTCCACCGTGTCGAGCACGGTGTACTCGTGGCGAGCACGGCGGTTGCTGGCGATCACCCGATTGTTCGGCGTGGACTTGGTCGCGGCGGCCATGGGGTCAGCCAGGGTACCGCTACGGTCCCGGACCGATGTTGCGGATACCCGAGCCCCTGCTGGCCCAGATGGCCGCCCACGCCTACGACTGCTACCCCGAGGAGATGTGCGGGTTGATCGCCGGGCCCGCCCCGAACGACACGACCACCGAGACCGTCGACGTGCACCACTTCTATCCGTGTACCAACGCGGCAGCGTCGGCGATGGTCTACACGGTCGAACCTCGCGAGCACCTCCGAGCGGAGATCGACGCCGAAGACCACGGCTGGGAGATCTTGGGGGTGGTGCACAGCCACACCCACACCGAGCCCTTCCCGAGCCCGACCGACGTGGCCCAGGCGCCCGACCCCGCGTGGCACTACGTCATCGTCAGCCTGAAGCGGGACGCGCCCGAGACCCGCAGCTACCGGATCGTCGATGGCGAGATCACCGAGGAACCGATCGAGCCCACCTGAACCTCCACGGGTACAATCCCGACACGCTCCGTCGACAATCGGCGGCGCGCCCGATCCCGAGGAGCTCGACAAGCGTGATCCACGAATCTGTGCTCGATCTGGTGGGGAACACCCCGCTGGTCGACATCAGCGTGCTGTCGCCGAACCCTCGCGTGCGCATCCTCGCCAAGTTGGAGGGCCAGAACCCGTTCGGCTCGGTGAAGGACCGGATCGCCAAGAACATGATCGAGGAGGCCGAGAAGAACGGCAGCCTCTCCCCCGGCCAGACCATCCTGGAGCCGTCGTCGGGCAACACCGGCATCGCCCTCGCCGCGATCGCCCGGATCAAGGGCTACCCGATCACGATCGTGATGCCCGACAGCGTGAGCATCGAGCGCCGCCAGATGCTCGAGGTGTTCGGCGCGTCGATCATCCTCACCCCGGGACCCGAGGGCAGCAACGGCGCCGTCGCCCACGCCCGCCAGCTCGCCGCCGAGCATCCCGAGTACTGCTTCCTCTACCAATACGCGAACGACGCCAACCCGCGCGCCCACTACGAGGGCACCGGGCCCGAGATCTACCGCGACTGCCCCGAGATCACCCACTTCGTCGCCGGCCTCGGCACGAGCGGCACGTTGATGGGCACCGGCCGTTACCTCAAGGAGCAGAATCCCGACATCAAGGTGATCGCCATCGAACCACCGCTCGGCGAGCGGGTGGAAGGGTTGCGCAACCTCGACGAGGGCTACGTGCCGCCGGTGTTCGAGAACTGGAACGGCCAGGACCTGCTCGACCGCAAGCGAGTCGTGCGCCCCCGCGAGTCGATCGAATGGGTCCGTCGCCTCGTCAACGAGTGTGGCGTCTTCGCCGGCCTGAGCGCCGGCGCCGCGCTCGCCGGTGCGGCCAAGGTCGCCACCGAGATCGACGAGGGCGTCATCGTCTTCGTCGTCAGCGACGCCGGCTGGAAGTACCTCTCCACCGGCGCCTACACCGCCGACCTCGACGCGGCTGAAGCGGCCGCCGAGAGCATCATCTACTTCTGAGGGGCTCGCCACGCCCGCCGTGCCTCGGCATTTGCGCCGCTGCCACCGGTGTCAGAACCGGTCGTCCAGTCACCTGGGCCGGTGAGCGCCACTCTTCTGTCACCCGTCCGTCCGCCGGTCCTTCCGGGCCCAACGGGTCCACCCACTAGGTTCCGACGCATGAGTGAGATCGTGCAGGTGATCGGGCGGGAGGTGCTCGACTCTCGTGGGAACCCCACCGTCGAGGTCGAGGTGGAGCTGCTGTCGGGGGCGCTCGGACGGGCGCTCGTGCCATCGGGCGCGTCCACCGGCGAGCACGAGGCGGTCGAGTTGCGCGACGGCGGCGCCCGCTACGGCGGCAAGGGCGTGCTGAGCGCCGTCGGCTTCGTCAACGGCGAGATCGCCGACGCGATCGAGGGCATCGACGGCCTCGACCAGCGCCTCCTCGACACCGAGCTCAACGCGCTCGACGGCACCGACAACAAGGCCCGCCTCGGCGCCAACGCGATCCTCGGGGTGAGCCTCGCCACCGCCCGCGCCGCGGCCGACGAGCTCGGCGTGCCGCTGTGGCGCTACGTCGGCGGGCCAAACGCCCACGTGCTGCCGGTGCCGATGATGAACGTCGTCAACGGCGGCGTGCATGCCGACAACACGATCGATCTCCAGGAGTTCATGATCATGCCGGTCGGCGCCCCGAGCTTCCGCGAAGCCCTGCGCTGGGGTACCGAGACCTACCACGTGCTGAAGACCGTGCTGAAGGATCGAGGCCTCGCCACCGCCGTCGGCGACGAGGGCGGCTTCGCCCCGAACCTGGCCACGAACGAGGACGCGATCAAGGTGCTCGTCGAGGCGATCGAGCGGGCGGGCTACACGCCAGGCGACGACATCGCCATCGCCCTCGATCCGGCGACCAGCGAGCTGTACCGCGACGGGTCGTACCACCTGACCGGTGAGGGCAAGGTGCTGACGAGCGACGACTTCGTCGCCTATTGGACCCGCCTCGTCGACAGCTACCCGATCATCTCGATCGAGGACGGGATGGCCGAGGACGACTGGGACGGCTGGGCCAAGCTCACGACGGCGGTCGGCGATCGCGTGCAACTCGTCGGCGACGACCTGTTCGTCACGAACGTGGCCCGCCTCCGCTTGGGCATCGAGCGCAACGTCGCCAACAGCGTGTTGGTCAAGGTCAACCAGATCGGCAGCCTGACCGAGACGCTCGACACGGTGGAGCTCGCGACCCGCAACGCCTACACGAGCGTGATGAGCCACCGCAGCGGCGAGACCGAGGACTCGACGATCGCCGATCTGGCCGTTGCCACGAACTGTGGCCAGATCAAGACGGGCGCGCCGTGCCGCAGCGACCGCGTCGCGAAGTACAACCAACTGCTGCGCATCGAGGAGGCGCTCGGCGAGACCGCCGAGTACCGCGGCCGTGCCGCGCTCGCTGCCTCCTGAGGCGTGCTGCTGGCTCGCTGCGCTCGCGGCTGCGCCTGAACCCGCCAGCGGCGGCTCGCTGCGCTCGCAAGGGTTGGCTACGGCGCAGGATCGTTGCCGCGCACGCCGTGCCCGGGTAGCTCGCTCCGCTCGCGAAGCCTCGGTTGACCGAGCTGCTGGCTCGCTGCGCTCGCGGCTGCGCCTGAACCCGCCAGCGGCGGCTCGCTGCGCTCGCAGGGGTGGCTACGGCGCAGGATCGTTGCCGCGCACGTCGTGCCCGGGTAGCTCGCTCCGCTCGCGAAGCCTCGGTTGACCGATCCTGGACTGAAGGAACATCGGGGACGTCGTGGGTGCCGCGGATCCGGGTGATCGACACGCGAGAATCGTGGACCGATGACCGGCGGACACCGTACGACGAGCATCCAGCGACCCGTGACTGGCGAGACCACGCCGTCCGCGCGCGCCCCGAGGCGGCGGCGCAACGGGAACGACACGCCGGGGCGTGGGCTGCCGGAGCGCCCCCTGCCGGGTCGGCCCGGCGCGGTGCGTCGAGCGCCGGTCGCCAAGGTGCGCACCGCCGCCGGGCCGTCGGCCGCGACGCTGCCGCCGGCTGAGCAGTTCGCGGCCACGATCGCCGCTGCGCGGCCGGCGTCGCAACGGTCTGTCAGCGCACGCGTGCCCGGCCAGCCGAGCCTCCCGACACCGCGGCCGATCGAACCCGTCGTGGGCATCGTCGCCGCTGGGGCATCCTCGCTCGACTCGGAGGCGCGCTCGCCCGATACGGCCCGCCCGTCACGCCGCAAGCGTTCCGGCCAGCCGGGGGCGACCGCACCGGCGGCTCCCGAACAGCGCGCACCGACCAATCCGGCGCGTCGTCCGGCGACGGCCGTCGAGTTCTCGGCGCGCACGGCAACGACCGCCAACGATCGCTCCAGCGCGACGCCGTCGACGCGACCGCTGCGCGCGGTCCCGGCCGAACCTCCCGCGACCGGTTCGAAGCCGCGTCCCAGCGCGCTCCGCGACCTCAGCCGCCCGATCGCCCGAGACAGCCGGATGGCCGAGCGCCGCCCGATCCGCATCGGCTACGGCGTGATCGCCGCCGCGATCGCCTGCGCGATCGTCGCCGCCCTCGTCGTCCTCCCCGTGCGCCGCTGGTGGAACCAGCGCGACGAGCTCGCGGCCCGCGAGCGCGAGCTCGAGATCCTGCAGCACGCCAACGGTCAGCTGCAGCAGGACGTGAACGCGCTCAACACCCCCGACGGCATCGAGAGCGCAGCGCGCGACGACCTGAACTACGGCTTCCCCGGCGAGGAGCGCATCAGTGGGGTCGGCGACCCGCCGACGCCCTACGCACTTCCCACGGGCTATCCGTACTCGCTCGTCACCAGCATCCTCGTCAGCCGCGCCAACATCGCCGCGCAGACGGCCGCCGATGCCACGACGACGGCCGCGCCTGCACCCGCCGACAGCGCTACCGCCGACACGACACCGGTCACGCCGGCACCGGACGGCGCGGTCGCCGCACCGCCGGCAGCTGCGCCGCCGCCCTGATCAGACCGGGCGCACGTTCGGTGGGAGATCGGCCACCAACGCGTCGCTGACCCAGGCCCGCGTCGCGTGGAGGGTCGACTCGATGCGCACCACCCGCTTCGGCTCGTCGAACCCTCGCCCGCACATCGACAACGCCGCCTTGATGCAATCCTCCTCCGACGGCAGCACCATCGGCATCCGCGAGCGGCGAACGCCGGCGATCCCGGCGGTGAAGCAGTTGACGTAGGTCTTCTGCCAGTCGATCCCGTTTGCCAGCGAGGCGGGGATGAAGTCGGCGAGGCCCACACCCAACACGTTGCCGGCGGACACATCGGTGATCGACAGGAGCACGATCGTGCGCACGTTCGGTCCACCCTGCGCCGAGTCGTCGAGTCCCGGCACCCAGAACCGCCCACTGACGTTCGGGTCGATGGTCGTGCCCGAGATGTCCTTGCCGCCCTGTTCGAGGATGAGCACGTCGATCTCCGCGAACGGCAGGCCAGGCACCAGTGAGCGGGCCAACTCGGTCAGCTCCCGCTCCCGCTCCCCGCCCACGCCGCTGCTGTCGAGCGCCTCGACCACCACGACGTCGCCCGCGGACGACTCGACGGTGCCGACGCCGCCGAGCACGCGCCCCGTGGCACGCAGCGCAGCGATCCCGTCCAGGATGCGATCGCGCATCTCGACGGGGCCACACGAGTGGATCTGGGCGGCCCCCGGCTGCTTGCCGAACCCGACGACCGCCATCTTCGTGCATCCGCTCTCGATCGGGCCCTTGAAGCACGTGTGCGGCTTGATCCGGTTGACCGGCAGGATTCGATCGGCGGCGGCGGCGAAGCGATCGAGGTACAGCGGCATTCCCGACGCCGTGCGGGCCACTGCAACGGTCTCCATCGTCGGCTGGATCGGTGCGCCGACCGAATCCTCCGTCACCCCGAGCGACTCGAGCACGGCGCGCTGCCCCTCTGCGGTGGCACCGCCATGGCTCCCCATCGCGGGGACGATGAACGGCTCAGCACCGAGCGAGCGCAGGCCATCCACGACGCCGGCCAGCAGGTCGACTCGGGCGACGAGCCCGCGACTGCCGCCGCCGACGGCGATGGTCATGCCCGGTGTGACGTCGGACGCGAAGCGCTGCTCGACCTCCGCCTGCGCTGACTTGCGGACGTCGACGATCGGCGGCAGCCGGGGCACATCGATCTCGACCTCGACGAGCGTGGGTACTTCGAGCCCGTCCAGGAACGGGAGTTGCACGCCCTCCCGGAGCTGGTCCCAGGGTGATCGATCACCGGCCATGATCCATGCTCGCGCACCTCGTCGAACTGCCTGCGCCCCCCAGAGTGTGAGGTACACCTAACACATGTTGTATGTTCGCGGCATGCAAGCAGTGGCGATCGACGCACTCCGCCGGAATGCGCTCCTGGCGGCAAGCCTGCCGGGTGTGCGGATCCGGCTGTCCCACGACGGGAGCCCGCTGGCACTCGTCGAGGGGGCCGGAGAGCGCCGCCTCGTCGACGGCGTGCTGCACCTCGGCACCGGCGCGTTCCGGCGCGCGGTCGCCGACGCGTGGCGCCATCAGGCGAGCGGTGGACGGGTGGCGATGCTCGGACTCGCCGAGGACGTCGAGCCGATCATCGACATCGGTGTCAACTCGTGCGGCACGGTACGGCCCGGCAACGTGATCGTCGTCCGTCAGGCCGGAGCATGGGTGTATGCGTTCGCAACGACGCTGTCCGTGGAGGCCGCGACGTCGGCGATGACCCCGTTGACCGCGCGCACCAGCCGCATGCACCCCACGTTGGGCGGGGTCGTGACCCGGATCGACCTGCACCACGACGACGATCTGGACACCACCCTGGTGTGGACCGAGGCACCCCCCGATCCGTGCCCCACCCGCGATCTGGCGACGATGAACGTCGTCAACGACGCGCTGGCCGCCTGCGCCACCGCCGAGCTCGACACCGAGCTCCTCGCCCTCGTCCCCTGAACGCCCGAATCCACCGTTCTTGCGGTCGAACCGGGCCCAGTTCGGGCGCGATCCGACCGCAGGAACGGGTGGGGGCCCGACGCTGGTGCGCTCCGAGAGCTGCGACCTGTGCATCGTCGGCGGTGGTGACACGGGTCACCGAGGCTGCGCGAGCGCAGGCCGGGCGCTGCGGTGCAGCACGACACAGCTGCGCGCACCCACCGGGTAGGTCGCACCGACCACCGCGACGCCGTCGTCGGTGTCGACCAGATCGTCGGGTGACGGCAGGGACGTGTCGACCACGCGATCCCAGCCCTCGCCGGGCAGGGCGAAATCGAGCGGCTCCCACCACGCGTTGGCGACCACCGCCCACTCGTCCTTGCCCGCGGGGTGAAGGTGCCACCCGAGCGACCGGCTCCAGTCGTTGTCGTCGAGCGGGCCGGCCGCGCCGAAGAAGCTGACGTCGGGCCCCCAGGGGGCGGCGCGACCGAACACGCCGGCGCCGCGGCGCAGGGCGATCATCCCGCGCGCGAAGCGGTACACGTCGGCCCACTGGCCGAGCCGCGACCAGTCCACCCAGCTGGTCTCGTTGTCCTGGTTGTAGGCGTTGTTGTTGCCTCCCTGCGTGCGGCCGAACTCGTCGCCGGCCACGAACATCGGCAGCCCCGCCGACGTCAGCAGCAGCACGAACGCGTTCTTCATCTGCCGCCCCCGCAGGGCCAGCACATCGCCGTCCGCGCCGACGTCGCCCTCGTGCCCGCAGTTCCAGCTGCGGTTGTCGTCCGTGCCATCGGCGCCGTTCCAGCCGTTGGCCTCGTTGTGCTTGTGGTCGTAGGCGACGAGGTCGTACAGGGTGAACCCGTCGTGGGCGTTCACGAAGTTCACGGTGCGCGCCGGAGTGCCGGGGAACAGATCCGGGCTGCCCTGCACCCGTTGGGTGACGGCTCGCACCAGACCGGCCTCACCGCGGAGGAACCCGCGGACGTCGTTGCGGAAGCGGTCGTTCCACTGCCCCCAGTCACGGCCGGGGAACGCGTCACCGACCTGGTAGCTGGCGATGTCCCACGCCTCGGCGACGAGGCGGATCCCGCGCTCGTCCGCCCACTCGGAGATCCGGTCGCACAGCTCCGACCGGTGCTGCGGCACGCCGTCCGCATCACGCCCGAGGATCGAGCCGAGATCGAACCGGAAGCCGGTGACGCCGAGCGCTGCGAGCCGTTCGAGGGAATCGAGCACGAGGTCGGATGCGACGGGATGCGCGGCGCGCAGGATGTTGCCGCAGCCGGCGTCGTCGATGTAGGTGCCGTCGGGGCGAGTGACGTAGTAGTCCCCGTCGGCCAGACCGCGCAGCTGGTAGGTCGGCCCGACCTCGTCCTCCTCGGTGGAGTGGTTGTAGACGACGTCGAGCCAGACGGCGATCCCCCGATCGGCGGCGGCGGCGCACAGCTGGGCCAGTTCGGCGGCGCCGTCGCCGGTGGACGCGTAGGCGTCGTTGATGGCCAGCCAGGCAAGCGGCATGTACCCCCAGTAGCTGCCCTCGCCGGGGTCGGCGGCGTGCACGGGCAGCAGCTCGATCACGGTGACGCCGAGGTCGGCGAGGTGGTCGAGGCGGTCGACGAGACCGGCGAACGTGCCCCGGCGCTCCTCCCCGATCCGCCGATCCGCGCGCGTGAAGCCACGGGTGTGCACCTCGTAGATCACCTCGTCGCCCGGCGCGACCCGGTGGCCGGAGACCGCCGGGCCGGCATCTCGCAGCAGCACGCCACGAGGTGCGGACGCCCCGGTGTCCGCACCGCGCTGGCGAGCCAGATCGCGTGCGGCACGGTGGTCGCCCGGCGGTACGAACACCTGCAGCGCATACGGATCAAGCAGCACCTTGGTCACGTCGAATCGATGCCCGGCCTCCGGCGCCCACGGTCCGTCGACCCGGAACGCGTAGAGGTCCGCACCCCGGGTCGCCTGCGCTGGGATCGCCCCCCGCCACACGCCGTCGACCTGGGTGAGGTCGAGGGCGACCACCACGGACGCCGGGTCCTCACGGGTCGACACCTCCACCCGAACCGCAGTAGCAGCGGGCGCCCACACTCCGAAGCGCCACGACGTCGCCACTTCGTCGAACGACGCCCCGAGCGCAGCACGATCTTCCACAGCATCACCCTTGCACTTCCGCCTCTACGCTGGCGGTGTGCGTGACATCCTCGACGACATCGACCGCTGGCGGGCCTCCGGGCAGCGCGTGGCGCTCGCCCGTGTGGTCGACATCGAGGGCTCCGGGCCCCGCGAGCCGGGGGCAGCGATGGCCGTCAGCGAGGGCGGCGAGGTCAGCGGATCGGTCAGCGGCGGCTGCGTCGAGGGGGCGGTGGTCACCGAGTCGCTCGGCGTGCTCGCCAGCGGTGAACCCAAGCTCGTCACGTTCGGGTACAGCGACGACGAAGCGTTCGCCGTCGGTTTGACCTGCGGTGGCACGATCCACCTCTTCATCGAGCCCCTCGACTGGTGACGACCTACGACGAGCTCCGGCGGGCGATCCGGGCCGAGGAACCGATCGCGCTCACGTCGGTCATCGCCGGTCGGGGCATCGGCCACCGGATGCTCGTCCGGCCCGACGGCACCGCCGAGGGCACGCTCGGTCATCCGGACCTCGATCGGGTCGTGGCCCGCGACACGGTGGCCGAGTTGGAGGCCGGGCGGTCCGGGGTGCGGCGCTACGGCACCGAGGGCCAGGCGACGCCGGAGGATCTCGCCGCCGACGAGATCGTGTCCGTGTTCGTCGAGAGCTTCGCCCCACCGCCCTCGATGTGGGTGTTCGGTGCGGTCGACTTCACTGCCGCGCTGGCCCGGGTCGCCAAGGTGCTCGGCTACCGGGTGACCGTCTGCGACGCCCGCGAGGTGTTCGCCACCCGCCGCCGGTTCCCGATGGCCGACGAGGTCGTCGTCAGCTGGCCGGGGCCGGTGTTCGCGGAGCGCGGTCACACGCTCGGCCACCGCGACGCGGTCTGCATCCTCACCCACGACCCGAAGTTCGACGTGCCCGCCGTGCTCGGCGCGCTCGGGACCGACGTCGGCTACATCGGCGTGATGGGCAGCCGGCGCACCCACGAGAACCGGCTGCTGCGCCTGCGCGAGGCCGGTGTGGACGACGTCGGCCTGGCCCGTCTCATGTCGCCGATCGGCCTCGACATCGGTGCCCGTACCCCCGAGGAGACGGCCGTGTCGATCTGCGCCGAGATCATCGCCCGCCACACCGGCCGTGACGTCCCCAGCCTCAAAGACGCCGCCGGCCCCATCCACACCTGACCGTGAGTTCGGACAAGTCGGCGGCTGTCAGAACTCAACGAGCGATCACCTGGATCACAGCCGTTGAAGTTCTGACACCCACAGCAAGGAACGGCTCGACGCACCTCCACCCGACGCTTCGCGAGCGAAGAACGGGCCATCAGCGCGTTGCATTGTGCGACGCGTTGCGGTGCAGGGAGTGACTCTGCCAAAGTGGTCCCGCGTCCGGGCCTGGGCGCGCGTGGTGTTCTCTGGGGGCTCGAATGCACGACATCGTGATCCGCGGCGGGTTGGTGGTCGACGGGACCGGCGCCGCGCCGCGCACGACCGATGTGGCGATCGACGGCGGGCGCATCACCGAGGTCGGCACGATCATCGCCGACGCCGCCGAGGTCATCGACGCGACCGGGCAGGTCGTGACGCCCGGCTTCGTCGACATCCACACCCACTACGACGGCCAGGTCACGTGGGACCCGACCCTGTCGCCGACCAGCTGGCACGGCGTCACCACGCTGGTGCTCGGCAACTGCGGTGTCGGCTTCGCCCCGGTCGAACCGGATCGGCGGGAGTGGCTGATCGGTCTGATGGAGGGCGTCGAGGACATCCCCGGCACCGCGCTGCACGAAGGCATCCGCTGGTCGTGGGAGACGTTCCCGGAGTACCTCGACGCCGTCGACGCCTCGCCGCTGGCCTTGGACGTCGCCGCGCTCGCGCCGCACGGTGCGATCCGGGCCTACGTCATGGGCGAGCGCGGCGCCCGCAACGAGCCAGCGACGCCCGCCGACCTCGAGGCGATCGGCGCAATCGTCGCTGAGGCGATCGAGGCCGGCGCGGTGGGCGTGTCGACGTCGCGCACGATCCTGCACAAGGCGATCGACGGCGAACCGGTGCCCGGCACGTTCGCCGCCGAGGAGGAGCTGTTCGCGCTCGGCCAGGCGCTCGCCAGGGTCGGTCGCGGCGTGTTCGAGCTCGCTCCCGCCGGCATCCAGGGTGAGGACCTCTCGGCGCCTGACCGCGAGGTGGCGTGGATGCGCAAGCTCGCCGCCGAGACCGGGCGGCCGATCACGTTCGGCTTCCTGCAGCACGACGTCGCGCCGGACGACTGGCGCCGCCTGCTCGACATCATCACCGACGCCACCGCCGACGGCGTGCCGCTGCACCCGCAGATCACCGGTCGCCCGATCGGCATGCTGCTCGGCCTCCAGGGCTTCAACCCGTTCCGCCTCCGCCCGAGGATGATGGCCCTCGCCGAGCTGCCCCTCGACGACCTCGTCGCCGAGCTCCGCAAGCCGTCGGTGCGCGCCGCGATCCTCGCCGAGGACGACGTGTACCCGATGCCCTCCTACATCGGCATGGGTCGGGACCGGATCTTCCCGCTCGGTGACCCGCCCGAGTACGAGCCAGCCCCCGACGCCTCGGTGGCGGCGATCGCCGAGCGCCGCGGCATCGGTGCCGACGAGCTGATGTACGAGCTGCTGCTCGAGCGCGACGGACGCGAGCTGCTGCTGCGACCGCTCGTCGGCTACAGCGACTTGACCCTCGACCCGGTGCGGGAGATGATCCTCGAGCCATCCACCGTGCTCGGGGTCGGCGACGGCGGCGCCCACGTGCGCGTGATCTGCGACGCCTCGACGCCGACGTCGATGCTGACCCACTGGACCCGCGACCGCACCCGCGGGGCCAAGCTGCCGATCGAGACGGTCGTCCACAAGATGACCAAGAACAACGCCGACCTGTACGGGTTCGCCGACCGCGGCGTCGTCGCCCCCGGCCTGCGCGCCGACCTCAACGTCATCGACATGGATCGCCTCACGCTGCGCGCCCCCGAGTTCCGCCACGACCTGCCTGGCGGCGCCGCCCGTCTGGTGCAGGAATCCGCCGGCTACTCGGCGACGATCGTGGCCGGCACCGTCACCCGCCGCCACGACGCCGACACCGGCGCCCGACCCGGCGCCCTCGTCCGGTCATGACACGTTCATGACCCGCCCGTTCATGACCCGCCCG
>CAZMGD010000079.1:0-19843 GCA_964565705.1 uncultured Ilumatobacteraceae bacterium
CCCCGACGCAATCTCCCCCGGCGCCGAATAGCTACAAGTGACCACGGGCGCCGGGAGGTTCGGACCATCGGTCGGCTGGGGTGTCGGGGGCTCTTCGACAACCCAGCACCAGAGCGTCCCGTTGAGACGGGTTGCACACTCCTCCGATGCAGCGGAAGCGGGACCCGGTTCGACAGCAAGCAGCACCGCCACCGCTAGTAAGCAGCCGACTACGAATCGCACGCCGACTGCCCTGGAAACCCAGCCTCGAGGTCGCGAGGTGTTGCGGAATTGCGCACCCATCCGAATTCTGTCCGAACGACGTCCACTGCATAGCGAACCGCTAGCAATTGGGCTTCCACTGCCACGATCTCCTCTCCTACCGGCGAGTTCTCCGGCGGCGTGACCCGCGCCAGATTCTGCGCGTCGCAGATCGTCACGGTGGCCGCTGACAGAGGCTCCGAACCCTGGAATTCGACCTCCTCAACGACGATCGAGTCGACAGGCGGATCCCCAAAGCGGACCACGTCGCCCAGGCGAACAAGATCCTTGATGAAGCTGATCTCCTCCTCGTAGTACTCGGATCCCGGGACGGCAATCGTCGCCATCTTCTCTTCCAGGCCGTCGAGGGTGGGGTGGAACTGCAGCTCACGTAGGCGTTGTCGCGCCGCCATCAGGTCGGCTGCGATCTGGGCCTTCACATCCTCGACCGATGTGGTGGTCGTCGTCGGGGCGGCGGTCGTGGAGGTGGTGGTCGTCGTGCTCGTCGACGTCGTCGAGGTACTCGTACTCGTGCTCGTGGTCGTCGTCGTGGCTGCCGTGCTCGTCGTCGGCGTCGTGGTGTCGGCGCCGGCGTCGTCGCCGCTGCACGCGGCGAGCACGACCAGCACCCCGACCAACAGCACGCGTGGCCTCATCCCGCCGGGCATTCGAACCCCCTCTCCCCCTGGGTGTGTGCACGAGCACGTCGCGAACGGAAAGGTACTCCGGCGAGATCCTGGGTTCGTCCACAGGTACCGTGGCCGCTCGTGCCGTCCACGCACGAGCATTCCGAGCGGGCGTTCGCTGCCGTCAGCGCTGAGCTCGATCAGGAGCGGGCGTCGGCTCTGAGCCGCGCCGGCAGGCGTGTCGAGCAGCAGTCGGCACGCTGCCGAGTGCTCGGTGAGCTGCTCGATCTCGATCCTGATCGAGCGGACCTGCTCGCCGAGTACCGCGCCGCGCGCGCCGAGTTCGATCGTCTGCGCTGGCGCTTCCAGGTGCAGCGCGAGGCCGTCGGCCTGCTGGACCAGCGCTGGATGGACCGGCACTACCCGATGCCGGCCCGACGCTGATCAGTCCGTCGCGGCCACCGCGTCGTTGAACCGTCCCATCAGCTCGCCGAACCGCGCCACGTCGTCGACCGACCAACCGTCCACCCAGCGCCCGAACCGGGCCCGCCGCTGCGCGGTGATCGACGACATCTCGCCGCGCCCCGCAGCGGTCACGTCGATCTGCCAGGCCCGCCGATCTTCGGGGTGGACGCGCCGCACCACCTGCTGGCGCGCCTCCATCGCAGCAACCTGACGAGTGACCGTCGAGGCATCGAGCTCCAGCGACCGGGCGATCTCCGCGACCGTCGACGGACCGTTGACGTCCAGCAACCGAGCGATCCGATAGGCGGCGCGCTCCATCCGCTCGTACATCGGCGACTGCCGGCCGGCGTTCTCGACCCGGATCACGAAGGCCAGCATCTCGGCCTCGAGTCGATCGAGCGGGTCGAGCGGGTCGACCCCCCGTTCCAGCGCCGACGAGAACATACCTGTATCATACAGCTAAATGGAGACCCCCGGCCCCCCACCGATGCCCGACGCGGCGGTTGACGACATCCCCCGCGATCCCCGCCGCTGGCTGACGCTGAGCATCCTGCTGATGACGATCGTGCTCATCGCCCTCGACACGAGCGTTCTCAACGTGTCGATCCCGACGATGCTGCGCGACCTCGACACGACGGTGCCGGCGCTGCAATGGGTCATCACGGGCTACTCGCTGACGTTCGGCAGCCTCCTGATCATCGGTGGCCGCCTCGGCGACATCTACGGCCATCGCCGGCTGTTCATCATCGGCACGAGCCTGTTCGGCACCGGTTCGCTCGTCGCCGCGCTGTCCACCTCGGTGGGCATGCTCATCTTTGGCGAGGCGGTCATCGAGGGCATCGGCGCCGCGCTGATGACTCCGGCGACGCTCGCCATCTTGTCGACGACGTTCACCGGCAAGGAGCGCAACACCGCGTTCGCCGCCTGGGGCGCGGCCGCCGGCGCTGCGGTCGCGTTCGGGCCCGTGATCGGCGGGTTCCTCACGACGAACTACTCGTGGCGGTGGGCGTTCGGGATGAACGTGATCATCGCCCCGATCGCCGCGCTCGGCGCTTTGCTCCTGATCCGCCCCGGCCCTCGCATCCCCCGCCGCCCGATCGACCTGCCCGGCGCGGCACTCATCACGTCGGCGACGTTCCTCATGGTCTTCGCCCTGAGCGACGGCGGCACCTTCGGATGGTTCGAACCGTTGCGCCCGTTCAGCGTCGCGGGCGTCGAGATCTGGCCCGACTCCGCACCGATCTCGATCGTTCCGCTGGCCATCCTCGCCGCCGCCGGGCTCGTGTGCGCGTTCGTGCACGTCGAACGGCGCAAGGGTCGACAGCACGCCGACCCACTGTTCGACCTCACACTGCTCGAGATCCGATCGTTCCGCTACGGGCTGCTGACGGCGCTCATCCTCGCCATGGGGCAGCTGGCGCTCCTGTTCGCCCTGCCCTTGTTCCTGCAGGACGCGGTGCACCTGTCGGCGCAGGAGAACGGTCTCTGGCTGCTGCCCATCGGCGTCGCGGTGATCATCGGCGCCCAACTCGGGGGCCGCCTGACCCGGGTGATGGCCATCGGGCGGATCATCACGATGGGGCTGACCATCGAGACGATCTCGCTCGGGCTCGTCATCTGGGCCGTCCACCCCGGCATCACGTTCTGGCAGATCCTCCCCGGCCTCGTCGGCTTCGGCATCGGCATCGGCTTCGCCAGCTCGCAGTTGACGAGCGTGATCCTGTCCGAGGTGAACGGTGAGCGCTCCGGCGTCGCCAGCGGCGCATCGTCGACCGCCCGCCAGATCGGCGGCGCGTTCGGCGCGGCCGTCGTCGGCTCGCTGATCACGGTGCAGTTCACGAACCGGGCCGCGTCCGAGATCGGGCGCGCCGGACTCGACACCACGCTGCGCGAGCGGACCGTCGACACGGTGCGCGACCTGGGGCCCAGCGCACGCCCATCGAGCGGCATCGCCAGCGCGGACGCGGCGGCGATCGAGCGGATCTTCACCGACTCGCTCGCGTTCGCAACGCGGACAGCGCTCGGCTTCGCCCTGATCGTCGTCTGCGCCGGCGCGTTCCTCTCCCTCCTCATCCCCCGCGTGCACCCACGGCGCGCGTCGCTGGCCGTGGAGACCGTCGATGCACTCGGACCGCTGGACGTCGACGTCGCACCGCTCTGACCAGCTGGTACGGTCGCTCCGAGGCGCAGACCAGGGAGGGTCAGATGCGAAGGACGACGTTGCTCGCGTCGTGCACTGCAGTGTTGGCCCTCCTCGTTCCAGCCGGAACCGTCGCGGCCGACGGGCGCATCGACGGGCCTGCGACGGCACCTGTCGCCATCTCGGGCGCCGACGAGATCGGAGGCGCCCCGAGCTCGCTCCAGGCGGCGAGCGGCACGCGCTCGATCGTCATGGTCGACGACGCCGCGGCGCTGGACCGCGTGCTGCTGACCGGGCTCACGCCCATCGACGTCTGGAACGGACCGCTGTTCGGTCTGGTCACCGTGCTGGACACCGCCCAGACCGCGCAGCTCCGGGCGACGCCGGGCGTGACGAGCGTCGAGCCCGACCAGGTGATCGAGGCCGCCCAGGCCAACCCGCCGTGGGGGCTCGACCGGATCGATCAGACCACCCTGCCACTCGACCAGTCATACGCGAGCGCGCAGACCGGGCTCGGGGTGGACGCATACATCCTCGACAGCGGCATCCGCCGCACCCACACCGAGTTCACCGGTCGGGTGGCCGACGGTGCGTACCTCAACGCGCTGGGCAGCACCGACGACTGCACGGGCCACGGCACGCACGTCGCCGGCATCCTCGGAGGCTCGACCTACGGCGTCGCCAAGCAGGTCACGATCGTGCCGGTCCGCATCCTCGACTGCAACGGCGCCGGGACCGTCGGCGACATGATCGCGGCGATCGAGTGGGTGATCAACACGGGCCACGACGCAGGGGAACCGGCCGTGGCCAACATGAGCGTCGGCGGTCCACTGAACGCGACGCTGAACGCATGGGTCGACGCGCTGGTCGCCGACGGGGTGACCGTCGTGATCGCCGCCGGCAACGAGGCCCAGAACACCTGCAACACCAGCCCGGCCAGCACCCCGTCGGCGATCACCGTCGCCGCGTCGGACCGCAACGACCTCGACGCTTCCTTCTCCAACTACGGCGCCTGCAACGACATCTTCGCCCCCGGCGTCGAGATCACCTCGGCATGGCGGGGCTCCGACACCGCGTCCAACACGATCTCGGGAACGTCGATGGCGGCCCCGCACGTCGCCGGGGCCGCGGCGCTCGTGCTGCAGGCAGCACCCACCAGCACCCCGGCGCAGGTGTGGGCAACGCTCGACCAGTGGTCCACGAAGGGCGAGATCGACGAGTGCTGCGCCAGCCCGGACAAGCTGCTCTTCGTCCCGCCGGGACCGCCGTCGCTCCCGAGCGGTACCGAGATCTCGACCGTGCAACCGGCCCGCCTGTTCGACTCGCGTGCCGGCTCCGGGCCCCGCCCGGCTGGGTCGGTCACCGAGATCCAGGTCGCCGGTCTGGCAGGGGTGCCGGCGAACGCATCGCTCGCCGCGCTCAACGTCACCGCGCTGGAGCCGCAGGCGCCGGGCTACTTCACCGTCTACCCGTGCGGCGGTGGGCTCCCGAACGCGTCGAACCTCAACTTCCGCAAGGGCCAGACGATCCCCAACGCCGCGGTCGCGCGCGTCGGTGACGGTGGGAAGGTCTGCGTGTTCACCTCGACGACGGCCGGGCTGCTCGTGGATGTCAACGGGTTCGCACCGGCGACGTCGCTGGTCGCCCCGCTGAACCCGTTCCGGCTCTACGACTCGCGCCAGTCGGACGGGCCTCGGCCGGCGGGGTCGATCACCGTGGTGCAGGTCGCCGGGACCGGCGGCGTCGATCCGGCGGCGGGGGCGGCGTTGCTCAACGTCACCGCGGTCGACGCGCTCGCGCCGGGCTACATGACCGTGTACCCGTGCGGCGCGAACCCGCCCAACGCGTCGAACCTGAACTTCGGCGCCGGCCAGACGATCGCCAACTCGGTGCTCGGACGGATCGGCGCGAGCGGCACGATCTGCGTCTACACGTCGGCGGCGGCCGGGTTGCTGGTCGACGTCAACGGAGGCGTCACGGTGGGCCCGTCGTTCGCTGCCGTCGATCCGGTTCGGCTGTACGACAGCCGCACCTCCGGCGTCCCCACGCCAGGCGGGACGCGCACCGCGATCCAGATCACCGGACGTGGCGGCGTGCCCGCCGGCGCCACCACCGCCCTGCTCAACGTCACCGCGGCGGAGGCCCGCGATCCCGGCTACCTCACGGTCTACCCGTGCGGCACGCCGCTGCCGGACGCCTCCAACCTCAACGTCGCCGGCGGCGACACGATCCCCAACGCGGTGATCGCCAAGCTGAGCCCCGACGGCAAGGTCTGCGTGTACACCTACGGCGCGACCGGCATCATCGTCGACGTCGCCGGCTTCGCCACCTGAGAGCGGCGCTCGGTCCGCGAGGATGATGGCGATGCTTCCCTTGGCCTCTCCCGAGTTCTGGCGCCGTCCGGTGCAGGAACGGATGGACGACTTCGCGGTGCTGCGCGACGCCGGACCGTTCACCCACGCGACGATCGAGAACGGCTTCTCCGGTCAATCGGAGGACTTCTACGCTGTGACCCGCTATGCCGAGCTCTGCGAGATCAGCCGGCGCCCGCTCGACTTCTGCTCCGGCAAGGGTTCGACGTCGATCATCGACATGCCGATGGAAGCCGTCGAGTACTTCGGATCGTTCATCGCGATGGACGACCCGCGTCACTTCCGCCAGCGCTCGATCGTCGCCCGCGAGTTCACCCCCAAGGCCATGGCCAAGGTGCTCGATTCGGTGGAGACGATCTGCAGCCAGGTGATCGACGACATCTGCGAGCAGGATGAGGTCGACCTCGTCGAGACGGTCTCGCAACCGTTCCCGCTGCTGATCATCTGCGACATGATGGGCATCCCGCGCAGCGAGTTCCAGACGGTGCTCGAGGCCACCAACGTCATCCTCGGTGCGGGCGACCCGGAGTACCTCGGCGATCGCGAGCCGATGACCGCACTGCTCGAGGCGGGCATGACGCTCACGGCCGTGATGGACGAGCTCTCCGACGCACGGCGCGCGAATCCCACCGACGACCTGACCTCGGCGCTCGTGCACAACGAGGTCGGCGAGGACATGCTGACGCCGAGCGAGATCGCCTCGTTCTTCATCCTCCTCGCTGTGGCCGGCAACGACACGACGCGCACCGCGACGTCGCTCGGCATGCACCTCCTGTCCCAGCACCCCGACCAGCGGCGGATCTGGCAGGAGGACGTCGACGGGGTGACGGCGAGCGCGGTGGAGGAGATCGTGCGCGTCGCCTCGCCGGTCACGTTCATGCGCCGCACCGCTACCAAGCCGATCACGTTGTCAGGGCACGACTTCGACGAGGGCGACCGCCTGATCCTCTTCTACGGCGCAGCCAACCGCGATCCGGCCGTGTTCCTCGATCCCGACGTGTTCGACGTGCGCCGCACCCCGAACCCCCACGTCGGCTTCGGGGGTCCCGGCCCCCACTTCTGCCTCGGGGCCCACCTCGCCCGTCGTGAGCTGTCGGTCGTGTTCCGGCAGCTGCTGATGCGATTGCCCGACATCGAGGTGATCACCGAGCCCGAGTACCTCGACCCACAGATCGTGCCACTCGTCAGCGGCGTGAAGCGCCTGCGCGTCCGCTTCACCCCGACCGCGAAGGCGGCGTCGTGAGCGTGGAGACCATCGACGCCGACGGCCAGGTCATGCGATGGCTCGAATCGACGATGGGTGGCACGGTCGTGTCGTGGTCGCGCCAACCCCGATGGCGGCCGATGTGGTTCATCGACGTGGACTGCGGCGGCGAGGTTCAGCAGGTGGTCGTGCGCGGCGAGCGCACCGACACGTTCCTCGTGTTCCCGCTCGACCACGAGATGCGGTTCCAGCGCCTGCTGGAGCAGCACGGCATCGAGGTGCCCCACGTCATCGGCTGGTGCGACGAGCCCCGCGCCTACGCGATGTCGGCGGTGCCGGGCCGCGCCGACTTCGCCGGCACGACGCCCCAGGAACGGGCGACGGTCGTCGACGAGTACGTGCAGACCCTCGCCCGCCTGCACCAGCTGCCGATCGAGCCGTTCGTCGATGCCGGCATCGTGCGCGGCAACTCCCCCGCCGACGCCGCCCACGTCGGCATCCGCCGCTACGAGCAGCTCTACCGGGCCGGCAAGGTCCGCCCCGACCCGCTGCTGGAGTTCGCGCTGGGCTGGCTGCGTCGTCACCGCCTGCCGGACTCCGATCGCGAGGGGCCGGTCCTGTGGGACACGGGGCAGTTCCACCACCACGACGGCCACTTCCGCTCGATCATGGACTTCGAGCTCGGCCATCTCGGCGATCCGATGATGGATCTCGCTGGCTGGCGGATGCGCGATTCGATCATCCCCTACGGCGACTTCGGTGCGATCTACGACCGGTACGCCGATCTGACCGGGCGGCCGGTGGACCTCGCCGCGATCCAATTCCACCACCTGTTCTTCACGATGTCGAACCAGCTCGCGTTCCACGCGCCGCTGGCCCAACCGACGCACGACACCGACTACATGACCTACGCACAGTGGGTCAGCGAGACCAACCTCCACTTCGTCGAGACGCTGGCCGAGTACCTCGGCATCGGGCTCGACGACGTCGAGGTCCCCGACCCGGTCGTCTCGCCGGTGGCGCCCGCCCACGAGCACCTGTCGCAGTCGCTGCGCTCCATCCAGGTCGACGACCCGTTCGTGCGCTACCAGGTGCGGATCGCATTCCGGCTGGCCCGCCACCTCGAGCGCTACGACCAGATCGGTGCCGAGGTGACCGCCCGCGACATCGCCGACGTGGCAGCGCTGACAGGGCGCCGCCTGCGCGACTGGGACGACTCCGAGACCGAGCTCGAGCGGTACGTCCTCGCTGACGACGGTGCCCACGACATCGAGCTCGTGCAGCTGTTCAACCGCCGCTGGCGCCGCTACAAGGCGCTGATGGGCCCGGTCGGTTCGGCGATGGCGGCGCACCACACGATCCAACCGCTCAGCCGCACCCTCCTGCCGTGAACGCTCCCGATCGGTTGCGATCGCGATCGCCGACCTGGTGCCGCTGCGACCCGTCAGTGAGGGGCGGGGCGCCGGTCGTGTTCGACGCGCCGGCCGAGACCTCTACGATCGCCGCTCATGGCTGAGCAGGTGTTCCCCCGTGCAGAGGTCGAGGCCGCGTACCGCGACTTCGTGGCGGCTGGCGACGCCGGCGACTGGGACCGGTGGGCCGACCTCCACACCGATGACTGCGAGTGGCACGAGTGCAATTACGGCGTGATCGTGGGCCGCGAGGCGATCCGCGCCAAGATCACCGAGGTCATGGCACCGGTGGCGATGATGAGGTTCCCGGTCGAGTGGGTGGCGATCGACGGCAATCGGGTCGTGTACTACCCGTGGCAGGTCTTCCCCGACCCCACCGGCGGTGACGCGGTGTACCGCTTCGGGTGCGTCACGGTGCTGGAGTACGCGGGCGATGGGTTGTTCTCGCGGCAGGACGACGTGTACAACCCCGCCCACGGTGAACGGGTCGTCACGGCCTGGCTCCAGGCCGGCGGGCGGTTCAGCGCGCCACCCGACGCGCTCGGCATGCGCTGACCGACCCGGCTGCAGGCTTGCGATCTGCTCGACCGGGGAACGTCGGACCGAGTCGCGGAACCTGAGCCGCGAGGAAAGGGGCGAGTGCCATGTCCGGAGTCGCGATCATCACCGAGGCCTGCATCGGCACCAAGGATCGTGCATGCGTCGATGCCTGCCCGGTCCAATGCATCTACGAGTACGACCCCGCGCAGAACATCCTGTTCTCCGAGGACGAAGCGGGCAGCGGGCAGATCGAGAACACCCACAGTCCGAACCCGGATGCCGTCGGCATCTTCGCCGACACGATCCTGTACGTGAACGTCGACGAGTGCACGTCGTGCACGAACTGCTACCAGCCCGGCGTCTGCCCGGTCGGCGCGATCTACTCCGAGGAGCGCGTACCCGACGGCTCGCCGCACGTGAAGTACAACCAGGACGACCCCAACAAGGGGCACGACCACTCATTCTTCACACAGCTCTCGCGCGACGTCTTCGCCGACTGACCGGCTGCGGTACGGTGCCACCCGGGCGACGCTGGGGGGCGCTGGCCCGCGAGCAGGGAGGCAACAGCATGGCCCCTTCATCGACCTCGGCACCGGTCCCGGTGGTGTCGTGCGACAGCCACACCGGGCCGTTGCTCGAGGAGCAGCTCCGGCCGTACTGCCCTGCGCAGCACCTCGATCGCTTCGACGAGTTCGTCGTCGCCCACCGCGCCGCGCTCGCCGCCGCCGCACCCGGGGAGCTGGTGCCGCCGTACCCCGAGATGGAGGTCGCCGGGCATCACGATCCGCACGCCCGGCTCGGCGACATGGATCGTGAGGGCGTCGCCGCCGAGGTGCTGTACCACTTCAGCATGAACGGTGAGCCGCTGCCGTTCGTCACCAACCCCGCGGGTGGCCTGGCTGCCGTCCCCGCCGACGGCCTCGAGCTGGGCGCGGTCGGATACCGGATCTACAACCGGTGGCTGGCCGACTTCGTCGGCGCCGATCCCACGCGCCTGCTCGGCCTGGCCTACGTGCCGAGCTGGGACATCGATGCATCCGTCGCCGAGGTCGAGTGGGCGGCGTCGGCCGGGCTCGTCGGCATCAACTTCCCACCGCCCGGGCGTCCCGGGCACCTCCCGTACAACCACCCCGACTGGGCACCGTTCTGGGACGCCGTCGAGGACGCCGGCCTCACGCTGCACACCCACTCGGGCAACGCCGGGGCGATGAACTACTTCGACGGCCCCGGCTCGCGCGACCTGCTCGTCTACGAGTGCGGTGGCTGGCTGGCGCGGCGGGCGGTGTGGTGGCTGATCCACGGCCGAGTGTTCGAGCGCCATCCCGAGCTGCGCCTCGTGATCACCGAGCAGTACGAGGGATGGTGGCTCAACACGCTCGCCGAGCTCGACGCCGTCTACCTGCGCTTCGGCGGCGGCGACGAACCACGCTTGCAGCGGCTGCCGAGCGAGTACATGACCGAGCACGTGTTCCTGGGTTCGAGCTTCCTGTCCAAGCACATGGCGAACGAGGCCTGGCACGGCGGGTATGCGGGCAACGTGCTGTGGGGCCGCGACTACCCCCACACGGAGGGCACGTTCCACGTCGTGGCCGACGACGAGGAGGCGATCAGCCGCCTCTCGCTGCGCCACACCCTCGCCGGGCTGCCGCACGCAGAGGCGAGGATGATCGCCGGCGACAACGCGATCGACCTCCTCGGCCTCGACCGGCAGCGACTCGTCGAGGTCGCGGCGTCGATCGGCGGTCCGAGCGTCGAGGAGCTGACGTCCGAGCCGGCGCACCTCCCGGTGGTCCGCCCGATGAGCAACGCGTTCCGCGGACAGGCGGGACCGCGCCGCGACGAGGCACGGGTCTGATCGCGCTCGGCGGCAGCACCGCGGTCGTCACGGGTGCCGGCAGCGGGATCGGACGGGCCCTTGCCCTCGGGCTCGCCGGCGAGGGGTGCGATGTCGTCCTCGCCGACATCGACGCGCACGACGCCGAGCGGGTCGCGGCGGAGGTCGCCGCGCTCGGACGACGGGGCCTCGCCGTCGCCGTCGACGTCACGGATCAGGCGGCGATGGAGTCGCTCGCCGAGCGGGCCCAGTCGTTCGCCGCGGGCAACCTGTCGGTCGTCTGCAACAACGCCGGGGTGCTGATCTGGGGCGACGTGACCACCACCACCGTCGACGACTGGCGGTGGGTGCTCGACGTCAACCTCCTCGGCGTCGTGCACGGCGTGCGTGCGTTCCTCCCCCTCCTGCTGGCTCAGGGCCGGCCGGCGCACATCGTCAACACCGCCTCGGTCGCCGCCCTCCAGGGCTCGGCGCCGCTGACCGCATACGCGGCCTCGAAGAGCGCCGTGCTGTCGCTGTCGGAGGCGCTGGATCAGCAGCTCGCCGGCACGAACGTCGGCGTGACCGTGCTGATCCCCGGCAACGTGGAGAGCCGCATCCTCGACTCGCAGCGGCACCGCGCCGCGGCGCGCGGGCCGCGCGCTGCCGAGCCGATGGGTACCGAGCCGCCCGGCGTCGGGATCGATGCGTCGAACGTCGCCGCGGCTGCGTTGGTGGCGATCCGCGACGGTGAGCTCTACGCGTTCACGTACCCGGCCGACGAGGGCGATCGCTTGCGGGCGTCGCTCGGCGCCCGCGCGGACGCGCTGCGACGGGCGGCGGCGAGGGGAGCCGTCGTCCGCTGACTCACGCCGAGCGCAGCGCCACCGGCTGGCCCGTGGCCTGGGCCACCGCCGCGGTGGCCTGGGCCACCGCCGCGAACTCGGCGTACCAGTCGACGTAGCGTGCTCGCTCGGGATCGAGCCCGGCGAAGGTCCGGTCGACGGCGTCGGCCTGGGGGGCGAGCCCGGACGCCCGAGCCGCGGCCAGCGCGGACGGCACGTCGCCGACGTGGCCGAGCGCGAGACCCGGGTCGACGCCGTGGGCCAGCGGCAAGAGCAGGCCCCGCTCGTCGACGATCAGCGGGTTGATCATGTCGGCGAGCGAGCGATCGTTCGGCCCGCGAGGGATGTCGAAGCCGGCGTGACGGTCGACGATCCACGCCGTCGGCGTCACGTCGGTGCGGACTCGGACGTCGGGATCCACGCTGTCGAGCAGCTGCGCGGCCAGGAACAACCGGGCCATGCCCGAGTCGCTCAGCACGGCACCATCCAGATCGACCGCGCGGCCGAGCGCGGCGAGCGGGCGCAGCGACAGCAGGGACGCGCCGTGCGCCAGGCAGGTGTCGTACACGTCGGGCACGTCGTCGAGGGAGTGATCCGACACGGCCATCGCCACCCCGAACCGCAGTCCGGCAGCGGCCAGCGCGTCCATCCCGGCGAGCGCCTGGGCGAACGCCCGCCGGGTGCCGCGCACCTGGTTGTGGCGGGCCTCCCCGCCGTCGAGGCTGACCGCGACGGCGGAGAGGTACGGCGCGACGGGAGCGAGACGGCGAGCATCGACCAGCGTGCCGTTGGTGATCAGGTGCACCTTCCATCCCGACTCCGCAGCGCCCCGGACCAGCTGGTCCAGCCGGCGGTAGGCGAACGGCTCGCCGCCCGAGATGCTGACCACCTCGTAGCCCTCACGCTGCAGGGGGGCCAGCGCGCGGAGCAGGGTCGCGACCGGGATGCCGTGCCCGGCACCGGGCCCGGAGCTGCTGTAGCAGTGGGCGCACCGGAGGTTGCACGCCAGCGTCGGGTGGAGTTGCACCACCCCTTGGGTCAGCAAGCCGTTCGCCATCGGATCAGCCGATGCCGGCGACTTCGTCCAACGCCACCTCGACCTTGAGGTGGATGAGGTCGTCGGCGAGCAGTCCCCAGGGGAAGCCCTCGAAGCGGTTGATCACGACGTCGCTGCCGAAGATGCCACCGACGACCTTGCCCCACTGCTCGCGCGGCACGAGGTAGTCGATCCAGATGCCGTAGGCGCTCTTGTCCAGCCGGCGGATCTCGGCGGCTTCGGACAGCTTCTCGACCTTGGCCGTGACGGACTTGATGTCGGCGTCGGAGATCGAGCGGTCGGTCAGCGCCCGGGCGAGCGCGGTGCGGACGGCCGAGTCCATGGTGCGGTTGTTGGTCATGGGAACCTCCAGGTTCGACGAGCGCGGCGCACGCCGGCTCGGGCGAACAGAGGCATCTCGGACACCCTCGGCTACAGGTCCGCCGGGTCTGCCCGAACGGGCACGTCGCCATACGCTGGCCGCATGTCGGATGTGCTGGTTCGCGGTGGGACGATCGTCGACGGGACGGGCGCGGCGCCGGTGCGCGGAGACGTGCGCGTGCGCGCTGGGGTGATCACCGAGATCGGGCCCGACCTCGCACCCGACGGCGAGCGCGAGATCGACGCCGGAGGCGCGTTCGTGACGCCCGGGATCATCGAGACCCACACCCACGTCGACGGCGCGATGTGGTGGAACCCCGACCTCGACCCACTGCCCGCGTACGGCAACACCAGCGCGGTGTTCGGCTACTGCGGCAACTCGATCGCGCCGCTGGCCGGCAAGCAGCGCGACGAGATCGTCGACCTGCTCTGCTTCCTGGAAGACCTGCCCCTCGAAGCGTTCCACCAGGAGTTGCCGTGGACGTGGGAACGCTGGCCCGAGTACCAGCGGGCGGTGGCCGGCCAGCGAACCTCGGTGAACGTCGGCGGCTACCTCGGCCACCTCGCCCTGCGCACGTACGTCATGGGGCCGGCGGCGTGGGAGCGGGCGGCGACCGAGGACGAGATCGCCCGGATGTGCGCGGTCCTCGACGAGGGCCTGCGCGGTGGCGCGCTCGGCCTGTCGGCCAACCACTTCGACCGCGACCGCACGCTGCGCCTCGTGCCCGGGTTCTTCGCCTCCGACGACGAGTACCGGGCGCTGCTCGCCGTGCTCGCTCGGTACCCCGGCCGCACGTTCCAGGTGATCACCCGGTTCAACGACCCGGAGCACTTCATCCCGGACTCCGAGCGCTTCGCCCGGTTGTGCGGGGAGGCCGGCGTGCGCGGTCAATGGCCGGGCATCCCGACGGACTTCCTCGACCGCGCCAAGCGCGATCCGGCGCGCGACCTCCACGAGCGGGTGCGCGCCGAGGGAGTCGACTGGTGGCCGAACGTCGTGTTCAAGCCGCTCGAGCCGTTCTTCGGGTTCGAGCGCTCGATCGTGTTCCAGCGGGTGCCGGCGTGGAACGACATGATCAACGGGCCCGCCGACGCCAAGCTGGCGACGCTCGCCGACCCGGCATGGCGCGACCGGGCGCGACACGACTGGGAGGACCGCCCGAAGTCGGTGACCGCCCGCGTCGACCGACCCGACAGCCTGATCTTCGCCATCTCCGAGAACGGCACGGGCCCGACCGGGATCAGCCTCGGGCAGTACGCGCGCGAGCGCGATCTGCATGTGTCGGACGCGCTGGCCGAGTGGCTGCTGGCGAACGGCATCGGCTCATCGCTGATCGGCACACCGGACGATCTCGACGAGGACGACGTCGTCGCCCTGCTGCGCGAGCCGCGCACGCTCACGAACATCAACGACACCGGAGCCCATCTCCAGCTGTTCTGCGGCGCCGGCCAGAACGTGTACCTCTACACGCGCTACGTGCGCGACACCGGCCAGCTGCGGATCGAGGAGGCGGTGCACGCGCTCACCGGCCGCACCGCCGAGTTCTTCGGGTTCCACGACCGGGGCGTGATCGCGCCCGGCAAGGCCGGCGACCTCGCGGTCTTCGCACTCGACGAGATCGAGCTGCGTCAGGAGACGAAGGTGCACGACGTGCCGCACGGCAGCTGGCGCTTCACCCGCCCACCAGCCGGCTTCCGGGCGACGATCGTCGGTGGCACACCGACGTGGCTGGACGGCGCCGGCACCGGCGCCCGCCCCGGCGGAACTCTGTGATGGGCGTCAACGGAGGCGGGCGAAGGTCTCCGCGGCCGCGGTCTCGCCGGCGACGACGAGGAGGGCACCCTTGGTGAGCACCGTCTCCGGTGTGGCGTAGGTGAACGACTTGCCTTCGGGTTTCACGCAGACGATCGTGACGTTGTAGCGCGCTCGCACGCCGGCGTCGCCAAGGGTGCGGCCCACCAGCTCGTCGGGCACCGAGGTCTCGACGATCGCGAAGTGCTCGTCGAGCTGGAACCAGTCGAGGATGCTGCCGCCGATCATGTGGGCCACCTGGTGACCCATGTCGTGCTCGGGGTAGATCACGTGATGGGCACCGACCCGTTCGAGGATGCGTCCGTGCCGCTTGCTGATGCCCTTCGCCCAGATCTCGGGAACGCCGAGCTCGTCGAGGGCGGCGGTCGCGAGGATGCTCGCCTCGAGGTCGGATCCGACGGCCACGATCCCGTGGCTCACGTCGCCGACACCGAGCTGACGCAGCGCGTCGGCGCTGGCGATGTCGGACTGGACCACGTGCGTCACGATCGGCGCGTACTCCTGCACCGCCGCCTCCGACCGGTCGATGCCGAGCACCTCGTAGCCGAGGCGGACGAGCTCCGACGCGATCGCGCCGCCGAAGCGGCCCAGCCCGAGCACGGCGACGGACTCGCCCGACGCGACGTCGGCGAAGACCTTCCGCTGCCGGAACCCCCACTGCTTCACGGGTCGATCAGCCAATGATGATCCTCTCCTCCGGATTGCGGTACAGGCGCTCGCGGTTGCGCAGCACCAACGCGGCGAACAGCGTCGGCGGTCCGATTCGACCGACGAACATCAACGCGATGACGACCAGCCTGGCCGGGATCGGCAGTGCCGAGGTGATGCCCGTGGTCAGACCGACGGTGCCCAGCGCCGAGACGGATTCGAACACGACCTCGGCGAGCTCGAACGGTGTCAGCGCGAGCATCAGCATCGTGGACCCGACGACACCACCGACGGCGAGCAGGGCGACCGTCAGTGCCTGGCGTTGGGCGTCGGTCGGGAGGCGGCGGCCGAACACGTTGACGTCGCGGTCGCCGCGGACCTCGGCCCACATGATCCAGCCGAGCACCGCGAACGTCGTGACCTTGATGCCTCCTGCCGTCGAGGCGCTGCCGCCACCGATGAACATGAGGACCATCGTCGCCAGGTGCGACGTGTCGTCCATCGCCGCCACGTGCAGCGAGTGGAAGCCGGCGGTGCGGAACGCGACGCTCTGGAAGAAGCCGTTGACGATCTTGGTCCCGCTCGACAGCGGACCCATCGTGTCCGGGTTGCCCCACTCGAACGTCAAGAAGAGCGCCCAGGCGACGGCGACGAGCACCGCCGAGGTGAGCACCGTGATCTTGGTGTGGAGGTCCCACCGCCGTGGCTGGCGGGGTTGCCGGGCGAGCTGGCGCCACACCGGGAAGCCGAGCGCCCCGGCGAACACCGCGAGGGCGATGATGATCAGCAGCACGGTGTCGCGCTGGTACTGGACGAGCCCATCGTCGAAGAGCACGAACCCAGCGTTGTTGAACGCCGACACGGAGTGGAACACGGCGAGGTAGCTCGCCCGGCCGATCCGTTCGTCGTGGCTGATCCAGAACCGGAGGAACAGCGCGACCGCGACGATGGCCTCCACGGCTGCCGTCATCTTGACCACCGCCCGAACGAGCGACTTCACGTCACCCAGCTGCAGCGTGCCGGTCGACGCGGCCACGAGCACCATCCGCCGGATGCCGAGCCGATGGCTGAGCGCGAGCACCAGCAGCGCCGTGAGCGTCATCGCTCCGAGACCGCCGACCTGCATCAGGCAGAGGATCACGACCTGACCGAACCCGCTCCAGTACGTGTGCGTGTCGACCACGGTGAGACCGGTCACGCACGTCGCCGAGGAGCTCGTGAAGAAGGCGATGTCGAACGGCGCGTTCGCCGCCGACGTGGTCGACACGGGCAGCATCAGCAGCACGGAACCGACGAGGGCGGTCCCGAAGAACGTGGCCACGATGTACTGCGCCGGATGGTGGAAGAGCGCACGGCGGCGGCCACCGACCCACCGCATCACGACCGCTCCACCGCACCCACCGGCCCCATCATTGCCGCGGCGTCAGCGCGGGCCGACGATGATCGCGACCAGCCCGCAGACCTCGGCGTCGGTCATCGGCCGGCCCCGCACCGCGCGCCAGTACTGCTGGGCGCCGTTGAGGATGGCCGGCACCAGGGTTGGGTGATCTCGGCGCGGTGTGCGGTCGGGTCGGCTCGGGGCCACGCGTCCCGCACCGGTACTGTCGGCAACGCCCGGTGGTGCATCGGGCGAGGAGGGAAACGTGTACGACCTGATCATTCGCGGCGGGTTGGTGGTCGACGGAACGGGCGCGCCGGGACGCGTCGCCGACGTCGCCGTGCGCGACGGTGTGATCGTTCGGGTCGGCGAGATCGAGGGCGACGCGGCCGAGGCCGTCGACGCCACCGGGCTCGTCGTGACGCCTGGCTACGTCGATACGCACACCCACTACGACGGCCAGGCGACCTGGGACGACCGGTTGGCGCCGTCGTCGTGGCACGGCGTGACGACCGCCGTGCTCGGCAACTGCGGCGTCGGCTTTGCCCCCGTGCACCCCGACCGCCGGGAGTGGCTGATCCAGCTGATGGAGGGCGTCGAGGACATCCCCGGCACAGCGCTGCACGAGGGCATCCGATGGTCGTGGGAGACGTTCCCGGAGTACCTCGACGCGCTGGAGCAGCTCCCCCGCGCACTCGACGTGGCCGCCCAGCTCCCCCACGGTGCGCTGCGCACCTACGTCATGGGCGAGCGCGGCGCCGACGACGAACCCGCCACCGCCGACGACATCCAGCGAATGGAACAGCTCGCCGAGGAGGCGATCCGGGCCGGCGCGGTCGGTTTCTCGACCAACCGTCTCCCGTCGCACCGGGCCAAGGACGGCCGGTCGCTGCCGGGCACGGCGGCGGCCGACGAGGAGTTGTTCGCAATCGCCCGCGGAGTGGCCGCCGGTGGCGGAGGGGTCATCCAGTCGACGTCGGCCGAGGGCATCGGCGAGGTGCCCGGCGGGTACCGCGAGGAGGTCGACCGCCTCACCCGCATCTCGCTCGCCACCGGACTGCCGACCACCATGTCGTTGTCCCAGAACGAAGTCCGCCCCGACCTGTGGCGCGACGTGCTGGAGTGGGTCCACCAGTCCACGGCCGCCGGCGCGAGGTTGACCCCGCAGATCGCCGGTCGCCCACTCAGCCTGCTGCTCGGGTTCAGCACCCGGCACCAGTTCGAGGGTCGGCCGAGCTACGACGAGATCGCTCAGCTGCCGCTCGACGAGCGGGTGCGCGAGCTGGCGCAGCCCGAGCGCCGGGCGCGCATCCTCGCCGAGCGGACCGACACCGGACTCGGTCGCTTCATCTCGATGATGGGTCACAAGCTGTTCCCGATGTCGGACCCGCCGAACTACGAGCCGGCGCGCGACGAGAACCTCGGCCTGCTCGCCGAGCGGGAGGGCCGCAGCCTCGACGAGGTCTGCTACGACACCTATCTGCACCGTGACGGGCGGCAGCTCGTGCTGTTCACGCTCAACGGCTACGCCTACTGCAACACCGAGCACATCAAGGCCATGCTCGAGGACGACACGACGATGCTCGGCCTCGCCGACGGTGGTGCGCACTGCTCGCTGATCTGCGACGCCTCGGTCTACACCTCGATGCTGTCGTACTGGGCCCGCGACCGCGCGTCGGGCACCGTGCCGCTCGAGCTGGTCGTCTCGAAGATGACGAGCATCCCTGCCGCGCTCTACGGCTTCGCCGACCGCGGTGTCATCGAACCCGGCCGCAGGGCCGACCTCAACGTCGTCGACCTCGAACGGTTGCAACTACAACCACCGGAGGTGGCACACGACCTCCCGACCGGTGCGGCACGGATCGTGCAGCGGGCGTCTGGCTACGTGCGCACCTACGTCGCCGGGCAGGCCGTGACGGTGAACGACCAGGACACCGGCGCCCGGCCGGGCCAGCTCGTGCGCAGGCGCTGAAGGAGCGACAGATGACCGAATCGACCATGCGCGAGCTGGCCACCGGACTCGGGTTCCCCGAGGGCCCGACCGTGCTGCCCGACGGCGACCTCGCCGTGACCGACGTGCGCCTCGGGCGGGTGTGGCGGATCGCCCCCGACGGCGCGACGAGCGTGCTCGCCGAGGTCGGCGGCGGCGCCAACGGCAGCGCGCTCGCTCCTGACGGCAGCCTGATCGTGGTGAACAACGGCGGCCTGCCGTGGTCGGAGCGCAACGGGCTGGGCATCCCGGTCGACGAGCACGGCAGCACCCGCGTGCCCGGAGCGCGAGGGTGGGTCGACCGCATCGACCTCGCGACGGGCGGCCTCACCCGTCTCGCCGACGACTGCGACGGCGAGCCGTTCCTGGCGCCCAACGACATCGTGGTCGACGCCGATGGCGGGATCTGGTTCACCGATCTCGGCCGGATGGATGCCCGCACGTACGACCGCGGCGCGGTGTACTACGCATCCGCCGACGGCAGCGTCGTCCGGCTGGTGGCTCGCGGCATGCTGGGCGCCAACGGCATCGGGCTGTCGCCAGACGGATCCACGCTGTACGTCGCCGAGACCTCCACGGGGCGCCTCCTCGCGTGGACGATCACGGGGCCAGGCGAGGTGGACGGCCCGCAGCGGGTCGTCGCCGCGACGCCCGATCACTTCGACTCGCTCGCGGTCGAGGCCGACGGCACCGTGGTGATCGCCGCGATCAACCATGGTCTCTGCCTCGTCCGGCCGGACGGCTCCGTGGAGCATGTCGCCGTGCCCGGAGAAGCGATGACGACGAACATCTGCTTCGGCGGCGATGACCTCCGCACCGCCTACATCACCGCCTCGTCGACCGGCCGTGTCCTCACCTGTCACTGGCCGCGCCCAGGCCTTCGCCTCCACCACACCTGACCCACCTCCCCCCACGCCCCCCATCCCCCATGCGTTCCTGC
>CAZMGD010000080.1:0-19794 GCA_964565705.1 uncultured Ilumatobacteraceae bacterium
GCAGCGGGTAGCGGCGGGCGATGGAGACGACGAGGCGCAGGTTGGCCCGGATGAACCGGTCCTTGGCGGCGGCCGCGTCGGCGACCGCCATCTTCAGCGCCTTGGCCCGCTCACCGGCGTCGAGGCGAGCCTGGGCCTCGCGGCCGGCTTCGATCGCCTTCGACAGGACGCGCTCGTCTTCAGCGTTGAGCAGCGGGACCTTGCCGATGTCGTTGAGATAGAGACCGATGGAATCATTCATGATGCGTCAAACAACCGTTTCGTCTTGGGCGGGCATTCCGTACCCCGATGTGCCATTGGGCACGAGTGGTGTCGATTCCACCGACCGCCTGGTAAGGCCCGCCCATGTGTCTTTTCGTCTGAGTGGGGGTGGAATTTTGGGGGACAGGTGATAGTAGCCCATCCGGCGATTCCTGTCAGCTCGAAATCGCCCCGCGCGGGGATGACTGTCGTCACGTCGTCGCCGCGCCGGCCAGGGGTCGCACGACTACACTGCGCCGCCGTGCCCCCGACCGCTGTCCACCGCGCCCGGCCCACCCGGCTGGGCCTGTTCGGCGGCACGTTCGATCCGCCCCACGTCGGCCATCTCGTCACCGCGGTGAACGTCCGCCATGCGCTCCAGCTCGACGTCGTGCTGATGATCGTCGCCAACGTACCGTGGCAGAAGGACGGCGGGCGCCGCATCACGCCGGCCGAAGACCGCTTCGCGATGGTCGAAGCGGCGGTCGAGGGCGTGGAGGGCCTGACGGCCAGCCGTCTGGAGATCGACCACGGCGGCAACAGCTACACGGCGGACACGCTGACCGCGCTGCGCGCGTTGCACCCGTCTGCCGAACTGTTCACGATCGTCGGCGACGACGCCGCCGCCGGGCTGCCCACGTGGGAGCGCTTCCACGAGGTCGTCGCCAACAGCCACCTCGTCGTCGTCGACCGGCCCGGCGCCCCGGTCGAGCTGCCCTCGGGGTTCGAGTGGCTACGGGTCGAGGTGCCACGTCTCGAGGTGTCGAGCACCGATCTGCGCGCTCGCATCGGGGACGGCCGGCCGCTGGACTATCTCGTCACCAATCCCGTCCTCGACGTGATCCGCGCCCGTGGCCTCTACACGGACGCGCGGGTGCTGGGGCTCGCGCAGTGAGCGCGGAGCGAGCACCGGTGAGCGCCCACCTGTGACGGCGATCGCCGCCCGCCGACACCGCCGCACCTGGTACGCACTCGCCGCGGGGCTGCTCGTGGTCGCCGCGATCCCGGTGCTGGGTGTCGCCGCGTGGCGCGCGATCCGCGACTCGGAAGCGGCCCACGACGTCACCTCGACCGCCGCCGAGATCCCGGTGACGCCGACGGCGCTGCTCGCCGGCGTCGACGCGCAGGGTCAGCTCACCACGCTCGCGATGCTGGCCGTAGCACCCGGCGGCGCAGGTGGCAGCGTCGTGTCGGTGCCGGTGGGCACCTCGATCACCGCGAGCGACGGTACGCGTCGGCGGCTCGCCGACGCGTACGCGGAGGGCGGCCTGGAGCAGCTCGAATCCGACTTCGAGTCCGTCATGGTGGTGAACGTCGACGTGGCCCAGGAGGTCGACCAGGCGCAGCTCGCTGCGCTGCTCGCGCCGGTGGGGGAGCTGCAGGTCGATCTGGCCGACGAGGTCGTGCAGGGCGAGCCGACCGCCGAGGTGCCGCCGACGCCGGTCGAAGCGTCCACGTCGACGACCACGTCACGGCGCAGCACCACGACCACCGCGACGGTTCCCGACACAGAGGTGATCGTCCCTGCTGGTGAGCAGCAGCTGACGCCGGAGCAGGCGGCGTCGGTGCTGCTGGCGTCGGTCGCGGGGCAGTCGGAGACGACCCGGATGCCAGCCACCGCGTCGGTCTGGAGCGCCGTGAGCGACGCCGTGGGTGACGGGCTACCCGGTCTCACGCCCGTCGATCTCACGGACGGCGCGCCGACCGATCTGACCGACTTCACCGACGCGCTGTGGGCGGGCCCGGTCGAGTACTGGCAGATGGGGGCGACACCGCTCACGTCCGCGGCCGAGAACCCGACCGGCGCCGATCTGCTGCAGGTCGATCTCGCCGAGACGATCATGGTCGTGGCCACCGTGGCGCCGAGCGCGGCGTCGGCGGTGCTCGACGGTGGGTCCATCGCGCTGACCTCGGGGTTCAGCGACTGGACGGTCACGCGCGACGCCGTCGCCCTGCTCGCGTACAACGGTGCCAACGTGATGGTGATCATCAACACGTCCGACGCGCCGCCCGCCGAGACCGTGGTGCTCGCCGCCACCGAGGCGGCCCGCCCGCTCGCCGAGCTGTACGCCGAGGCGCTGGGCGTCGACACGGTGGGCACGGTCACCGAGCCGGTGGAGGGCATCGACGTGCAGATCACCCTGGGCCAGGACTTCGCCGACCAGCGCACGAGCGCATCGACGCCGACCCTCGAGTCGGTGCCCTCGCCGCGCACCACCATCGACGAGAACGACGTCACCACATCCACGACGACCGAGACGACGGTGGGAGCCTGATGGCCGACGACGACACTCGCGAGGTGGCGTTCGTCGCCGCCCGCGCCGCTGACGACAAGCAGGGGCTCGACACGATCGTGCTCTCGGTCGCCGAGGTGCTCGCGATCACCGAACTGTTCGTGGTCACCAGCGCGGCCAACCGGCGCCTCGTGCGGACGATCGCCGACGAGGTCGAGCACCAGGTCCGCGAGCGCGTCGGCCGCAGCCCGGTCCGCGTCGAGGGGGTGTCCGAGCAGCAGTGGGTGCTCATCGACTACGGCGATGTCGTCGTGCACGTCTTCGCCGACGAGACGCGCCGCTTCTACAACATCGAGCGCCTCTACAGCGACGTCCCCATCCTCGACTGGCACCCCCCGACCGACGACTGAACCAGCCCGCCCGCCCCTCCCCACCCGAACCTGCGGTCAGATCGCGCCCGGTTCGGGCCCCATCTGACCGCAGGAACGCTCACGGGGCGAGTTTCAACGGCGTGGGTGGACGTGTATCGTTCGACGCCGCACTCGGGGCTGTAGCTCAGTTGGCAGAGCGTCGCCATGGCATGGCGAAGGCCAGGGGTTCGATTCCCCTCAGCTCCACTCGATTGCTCCCTCCCGGGCTCGGTCCGGAGCCCGACCGCTCGGTACGGTCGGTGGGGAACAGGGGGTCGGACGGTGATTCGTGGGAGAGGACCGCACGCGCTCGTGGTCGCCGCTGGGTGTCTGCTGATCGGATCGGGATGCTCCGACTCCTGATCGAGCGGGGGATCGATGACGCCTGACGAGACGCAGATCGTCGCCATGGGCGACGCGCTGCGGGTCCACGCCGACGCCGGACCTGATCGGATCGCGATCGTCTGCGGCGACGCTTCGATCACCTACGCCGAGCTGGAGCGGCGGTCGAACGGCCTCGCCCATGCGTACGTGGAGCACGGGCTGCGTCCAGGCGACATCGTGCCGATCGTGCTCCCGAACGGCATCGACTTCTACGCCGTCGTGTTCGCCGTGTGGAAGGCCGGTGCAACCCCGTTCCCGGTGTCGTCGAGGCTGCCGGCACCGGAACGTCAGGCTCTGCTCGACCTCGCTCGGCCGTCACTGGTGGTCGCCGCCGACGAAGGCGACGGGCTCGGCTGGCCGACGGCCGGCCCGGACGCCCCGGACGCAGCGACCTTCCCGACGGCGCCACCGGTGCAGCCGTGGAAGGCGATCGGCTCCGGCGGCAGCACCGGCCGGCCCAAGCTGATCGTCGCCGGACTGCCGGCGACCATCGATGTCACGCTGCCCGCCACCAGCGTCGATCCGGGCGACGTCGTGCTCGTGCCCGGCCCGCTGTACCACCAGGGCCCGTTCATCTTCTCCGCGGCGGCGCTGTTCGGCGGCGGCCGGATCGTCGTCATGGAACGCTTCGACGCGACGTCGGCGCTGCGCCTGATCGAGCAGCACCGGGTCACGTTCGTGCAGTTCGTGCCGACGATGACGCAACGGATCTGGCGGCTCGACCCGTCGGTGCGCGACTCGTTCGACCTGTCGAGCCTGCGGATGATCTTCAGCACCGGTGCGCCATGGTCGCCGTGGCTGAAGGAGGAGTGGATCCGCTGGCTCGGGCCCGACCGGATCGTCGAGGGCTACGGCGGCACGGAAGAGCACGGCGGCCTCAAGATCACGGGCCGCGAAGCCCTCCAGCATCCCGGCTCGGTCGGCCGGGCCCACGACGGGGTGTGCGTGCTCGACGCCGATGGCAACCAGGTGCCGCCCGGCGAGGTCGGCGAGATCCACTTCCGCGCGCCGGCGTCCGGCAGCCATCGGTACCTCGGGGCGGAGATCGTCGAGCGCGACGGTTGGCGCACCTACGGCGACCTCGGCTCGATCGGTGAGGACGGCTACGTGTACCTCGCCGACCGGCGCACCGACATGATCGTCACCGGTGGCGCCAACGTGTACCCGGCCGAGGTCGAAGCGGCGCTCGAGGCACATCCGGCGGTTCGTTCCGCCGTGGTGATCGGACTGCCCGATGGCGACCTCGGTCAACGCGTCCACGCGATCGTCGATGCGACCGAACCGACAGATGCCGATGCGTTGCGGACGCACGTGCGCACGCTGCTCGCCGGCTACAAGGTGCCGAGATCGTTCGAGCTGGTCGACGAGCCACTGCGCGACGACGCGGGCAAGGTGCGTCGCAGCGCCTTGCGCGACGAGCGGCTCGGGTGACTGCGCCGGTGGCCGCCCGCAGGCGCGGGCGACCACCGGCGGATCAGCGGATCAGCCGATCAGCTTGGCCTTCTGGGCCGCGAACTCGGCGTCGGTGAGCACACCCGAGTCGCGCAGCCCGGCGAGCTTGGCGAGCTCGTCGGCAGTGCCGGTCGACGAGCCGGCGGTCGAGCGGATGTAGTTGTCCATGGCCTGCTGCTGGGCTTGCGCCGACCTCATGTCGCGCTCTGCCATCTGGCGGCCGTTGGCGATCAGGTAGATCAGCGTGCCGAGGAACGGCACGATGATCACGAAGATGGTCCACAGCGCCTTGGAGATGCCACTCGACTCGTGGTTGCGGAAGATGTCGGCGAAGATCCGGATCAGCAGGAAGATCCACGCGATCCAGATGAAGAGCATCAGCATGCTCCAGAAGAACCCGAGCAGGGGATAGTCGTAGGCAAGCATGTGTGTTGGTGTCTCCTCCCGGGCAGCACCTTCGGCGCCCGGACACGTATCTCATCACATGCGGTGACGCAAACCCCATATTTCCGGGATCGGGTCGTTACGGCATGCCGAACGTGAGGCCTCCCGGACTGCGCTTCGCGAACCATCCGCCGTCCACCTGGACGTTCTCCCCGTTGACGTACGAGGCATCGTCGCTCGCCAGGAACGCGACCACGGCGGCGAGTTGGGCAGGTTCGCCGAGACCGCCCGGCAGGTCGGCCTCGACACGTGCTCGGCCGAAGTGGTCGACGAGGAAGGTGATGCCCGGGGACATGACGACGCCGGGCGTGATCGAGTTCGAGCGGATGCCCTGCGCCGCGCACTCGACCGCGATCTGGCGGCTGATCTGGATCACGCCCGCCTTCGCCGCACCGTACGCACCGAGGCCGGGGACGGCGGCGAGGGCGGCGTTCGTCGACAGGTTCACGAACGTGCCCCCGCCGTTGGCCGCCATCACGGGTACCGCCGCGCGCGCAGACCGCCACACCGCGGTGACGCTCGAGTCGAACGTTCGCTGCCAGCCCTCCTCGGAGTGCGACAGCAGCGGCCCGACCTCGGGGCTGACCGCGTTGTTCACCACGACGTCGAGGCGTCCCCACCGCGACCTGGCATCGTCGACCATCCGTTCGATGGCGTCGTTCGTGCAGATGTCGGCGATGCACACACCGACCTCGCCGGGTGCGTCCGATGCGGCCACGTCGGTCGCGACGCGTGCAGCACCCGGCTCGTCGACGTCGACCAGCAGCACGGCCGCGCCCTCGGCCGCGAAGCGGTGCACCGTCGCTTCACCGATGCCGCTCGCCCCTCCGGTGACGATCACCACCCTGCCCGCGAAACGCCCGTCGGTCATCGCACCTCCCCTCCGCGGCGACGCTACGCGGGCGATCCTCGCCGTCGCGCACCGGAGCCGGCGGTTTGACGCGGCGCCGAGCAGGGATCGATCGCACCGCGTCGCGGCGAGCGAGTGACGGCTCAGCCGGTCAGCGGCACCGACCACTCCAGCGCCGTGCCCCCACCGTCGGGCACCTCGAGCGAGAACGAGCCGCCGAGACGCTCGGCGCGGGCGGCGAGGTTGGCGAGACCGTGACCGGCGCCCGGCGGTCTCGGGCCGACGCCTCGTCCGTCGTCGACGACCCGCAGCGTCAGCGCATCGTGCGCCACCTCGACGTCGACCGTCACCGCGCTCGCGCCGGCATGGCGCACGACGTTGGACAACGCCTCGCGCAGCCCGAGCATCAAGTGCTCGGCCACGTCGCCGCTGACCGCGGAGTCCACCGGTCCCGTGAACTGGCAGCGCGGTTCGAAGCCGAGCGACCGCCCGGTCTCGGTGCACAGCGCCATCACGTCGGCCCGGAGGCTGGGCCCGCTGGACGGATCGCGGTTGAGGTGGAAGATCGTGTTGCGCACCTGCGCGATCACCGTGTCCAGATCCGCCAGCGTCATCTCCAGTCGATCGCGGATGCGCTGGTCGTCGGTGAGCCGGCTCGTGGTCTGCAACGACATGCCCGCCGCGAACACCCGCTGGATGACGTCGTCGTGGAGGTCGCGCGCGATGCGCGCCCGTTCCTCCAGCAGCAGCCGGGTACCGGCGACCTCGTGCATGCGAGCGTTGTCGATCGCGAGCCCTGCCGCCGCGGCGAGCGCGACCACCATCTCCACGTCCTCGTCGGTGAACTCCCCGCCGCCGATCTTCTCGGTGAGGTAGAGGTTGCCGAACACGGTGTCGTGCAACCGCAACGGCGCCCCGAGGAACGTGGTCATCGGCGGATGGTTCGGCGGGAACCCGTAGCTGTCCGGGTGACGGGTGAGATCGGGGAGCCGCAGCGGCTGCGGGTCGAGGATCAGCAGACCCAGGATGCCGTGACCCTCGGGCGGGGGACCGATCAGTGCGCGCTCGGCCCGGGTGACCCCGGTGGTCACGAACTCGATCAACCTGGTGCCGTCGGGATCGAGCACGCCCAAGGCGCCGTAGCGGGCATCGACGAGCTCGGTCGCCGCCGTGACGATCCGCTGGAGCACGCCGGGCAAGCTCAACTCCGACGTCACGGCCATCACCGCGTCGAGCAGGTGGCGCATCTGGTCGACGCCGGCATGAGCGAAACGCGCCACGACGTGACGGTACTCTGGCCGGACCGTCCGATCGAGCTTGCGAGGCGCGCCCTGCGATGATCCGAGTGTTCCTGGTCGACGACCATGAGGTGGTGCGGCGCGGCGTCCGTGATCTGCTGGAGGCCGACGACGACATCGAGGTGGTCGGTGAAGCGGGGACGGTCGAGCAGGCCGTGGCCCGCTCTCTCGCACTGGAGATCGACGTCGCCGTGCTCGACGTCCGCCTGCCCGACGGCACCGGCATCGACGTCTGTCGCGAGCTGCGGTCGCGCGACTCCGAGCTGCGCTGCTTGATGCTGACGTCGTTCGACGACGACCAGGCGCTGTTCGACGCGATCGTCGCCGGGGCCTCCGGCTACGTCTTGAAGGAGATCCGCGGCAACGACCTGGTCGCCAGCGTGCATCGCGTCGCCCGCGGCGAGAACCTGTTCGACCCGCTCGCTGCCGCACGCGTCATCGACCGCCTCCGCAACCCGCCGGCCGAGGATGTGCGGATGGCGTCGCTGAGCGCGCAGGAGCGGCGCATCCTCACCTACCTCGCCGAAGGCCTCACCAACCGCCAGATCGGTGAGCAGATGTACCTCGCCGAGAAGACCGTGAAGAACTACGTCTCCAACCTGCTGCTGAAGATGGGCATGCACCGCCGGACCGAGGCAGCCGTGTACGCGGCCCGCCTCGCCGACCGCCGGGCCAAAGGTCCCGAGGACTGAGGACCAAGGCCTCGGGCACTCCCGGACGTCGTCGTCGTACGTTCCTCTCGAGGACTTCAGAGGAGGAACCAGAGATGTCCGCAACCATGGCCGAGCCGCCACCAGCAGCCGCCGTACCGGCGGCAGACGCCGAGCCCATCGTCATCACCCGCACCCGTGTCGATCGAATCCTCATCGGGTTCGGCCTGCTCGCCGCGGTCGTGCTTGCCGTCGCCGGCGGTCTGTTGACCTGGGGCAGCAACTTCGCCAACGACTACGTCACCGATGAGCTCAGCTCGCAGCAGATCACGTTCCCGTCCGCCGAGGCGCTGACCAATGAGGGCCGCACCGACCTGCTGCCCTACGCCGGGGAGTTCGTCGACACGGGCAAGGAGGCCGAGGCCTACGCCAGCTACATCGACGGCCACCTCCAGAACGTCGCCGATGGCCAGACCTACTCGCAGCTCGGCGCGGTCGAGCGGGCGGCGAACGCGGCGGTCGCCGAGGCCGTTGCCGCCGGCGAGCCGCAAGCGACGATCGACGAGCTGCAGGCGACTGCGGATGAGGTGACGGCCCAGCGCAACACGCTGTTCAAGGGCGAGACCCTCCGCGGCCTGCTGCTGTCCGCCTTCGCCTGGTCGACCATCGGGACGATCGCCGGCATCGCCGCCATCGTCCTCTTCGTCGCCGCCGCTGTCGCCCTGGTCCTCGTGGTCGCCGGAGTGTGGCACCTGCGCCGGATGCGCACGCCCAACGTCGCCAGCTGACCTCAGCAACCTTTCCCACCCGTACGGTGCCCGGCTTCGGCCGGGCACCGTCGCGCGCGGGACCTTCGCCCCTGGCATCGCGACTCGCATCGGTGCTTACTGGAGTCATGACCGCCACGCACGTCCACCAGACCCTCGTGCCGTCGTGGGAGGCAACCACCTTGCTGCGTTCGACGAGAGTCGGCCGCTTGTGTGTGATCGACCACGGCACACCGCTCGCCCTGCCCGTCAACTTCGTGTTGACCGGTGACGCCACCCCCCGGATCGTGATGCGCACGTCGCCGTCGGGTCTCCTCGCCGCCTACCAGGGTCCGGCTTCGTTCGAGGCTGATCACATCGACGAGGAAGAGCGCCGCGCCTGGAGCGTGATCGCCCGCGGCGAGCTGCGCCACACGTACGCCGATCCGACCCTTCCCGACCCGCAGCCGTGGCTCGGCGACGGGCGGTTCCTGTGGCTGGTGCTGGACGTCAGCGCGTTCAGCGCCCGGCGGTTCACCACGGTCCAGCGGGAGGACGACGACTTCGCCGTCGAGTGGTCGGTCGAAGGATGAGTGCGACGTTGATCCCGCTCCCGGAGGAGGCGTGCATCGCGCTCCTCGCGGCCCATGACGTCGGCCGGATCGCCGTCGTGCACGAGGGATGCCCGATCGCGCTCCCGGTCAACTACCGCCTGATCGAGCTCGACGGTGCACCGGTGCTGGCGATGCGCACCCGGGTCGGCAACAGCCTCGACCACGTCGGCGAGGCGGTCGGCTTCGAGATCGACGGCCTCGATCCCGGCCACGACGGTGGGTGGAGCGTCCTCGTGCGCGGCCACCTGCGTGCGGTGTCGCCCGGCATCGACGTCGACAGCTACCCGATGATCACCACCCAGCGCGACGCCTGGCGGCTGATCCTGCCGACCGCGATCAGCGGCCGGCGCGTACGCGCCGACGCGATGCGCTGGAGCTTCCACCCCGCCGGGTACATCTAGATCGCGCTCGCTGCGCTCGCACGCCTCGACCCGTCGGTGGTGACGGGGCGGTGGCAGGGTGGCTGACATGACTCATGGCTATCCCCTCGATGCCGGCGGGGTCGGCGACTACCCGGTCAAGGTCGGCAGCATGCTGCTGACGATGGTCGACCCGCATCGCGGGTTCGAGCAGGCGTACAACCGCTGGTACGAGCGCGACCACTTCTACGCCGGCTGCATGATCGGGCCGTTCCTGTTCGCCGGCAGCCGGTGGGTCGCCACGCGCGAGATGAAGGACCTGCGCTGGTCGGACGGCGAGGAGCAGGTCGCTGATCCGATCGACCGTGGCTCGTACGTGGCGATCTACTGGGAGGAGCTCGGTCACCACGACGACCACAACGACTGGGCGCGCACGCAGGTGCGCTGGCTGTACTCGAACCACCGCGGCTTCCCGGAGCGGACCCATGCCCACACGGTGCTGTTCGACCACATCGCTGCGATGTACCGCGACGAGGATCCGGTGCCGATCGAGCTCGCCCTCGACCATGGCTACGACGGCATCGTCATCGCCTGGTTCGACGCCAACGACGGCGACGCCGCCGACCTGCACGCCCGGCTGTCGCAGGATCTGCTGCCGGGCCTGCTCGCCGGCTCGACGATCGACAACGCCTCCTCGTGGACACCGCACGAGGGCGAGAACGCGGAACGCAACGAGCCGATGGACCTCGGCAGCCGCGCCGGCGGCCCGGAGCGACTGGTGCAGCTGTTCTTCGTGAACGGCGACGTGCGCGCCAGCCTGGATCGGCTGCGGACCTACACCGACGCTGTCGAGGCCCAGGGCCTCGCCCGCACCCGCCTCGTCGCCCCGTTCCTCCGCACGGTCGTCGGCACCGACACCTACGTCGACCAACTCTGGTGACCGCCCGCATGGGCGCGCAGACTCCCGGGTTCCGGTTGGCGCCGCGCCCATGCCGTCAGGCCGGGGGGTGCCAGGACATGCCGACGGAGCCGGGGGCGGTGGGCTGGAAGCCCATCTGCTCGTAGAGGCGCACGCCGGGCGGGTCGGCCAGGAGGGTGATCCACGGCGTGTCGGGTGCTTCGGCCTGGATGCGATCGAGGAGCTGCTGCAGCACGATCCGCCCGAGCCCCTGGCGCTGGTGGCTCGGGAGCACGGCCATGTCGGCGACGTGGAAGTACCACCCGCCGTCGCCGATCACCCGGCCCATCGCCACCGTTTCACCGGACGCCGTGTGCCGAACGTGGACGAAGCACCACGAGTTGGCCAGCACCGGCGCCCCCTGGGCGGCGGTCTTCGGCGACAGCCCCGACTCACGCCGCAACCGCAGGTACTCCTCGAGCGTCGGCGGAGCGTCGACCAGCTCGTACCCGTCGTCCATCAGCCGAGCGCGGGGACCGCCGACAGCGGGAAGATCGTGCCGTTCACGGCGGTCAGCTCGGGGAGCGTGACCGGCACACCGGCGTAGGTGATGTTGCCGGCCCCGTCGTTCGTGATCGCGACGGTGCCGCCGCTGACCGTCCGCTGGTCGCCGCTCGGGAGGTTGGCCGAGCTGTAGTGGACAGGAAGGGCGAGCTCGCGCAGCAGCGCTGCGGCCTTCGTCGGGTCCTTCCGCAGGGCGTCCAGTTCGCCAGCGGGCATCTTCGTGAACGCGTCGTCGGTCGGTGCGAACACGGTCAGGATCGAGCGCTGCAGCTCGTCGTCGGCTCCGACCAGGTTGACGAGCTCCATCAAGGTGGCGAACCGAGGGTCGGCGCCGAGGACGGCGTAGAGGCTGTCGTCATCGGGTTCCGGTTCCGGGGCCACGGTGGTCGTCGTGGGCGGCTCGGTCGGCGGCGCCGCGGTCGGCGGCGCGGTCGGCGCCGCGGTCGGCGGAGCCGGGGTGTCGGGCGGTGCCGTCTCCGGAGCCGGTGTGTCCGGTGGCTGCGTCGTGGTCGTCGGGGCCTCGGTCGTCGTCGTGGTCGTCGGGACGCTCTCGACGCCCTGTTCGACGCCGCGCTGGTGGATCGCTTGCATCGTGGCCACGTCGAGCACGCCGGTCGCGGGCACGCCGAGCTCGGTCTGGAAGGCGCGGACCGCATCGATCGTGGCCTGGCTCCAGCGCCCGTCGATCGGACCCGTGTAGAAGCCGAGGTCGGTCAGCGCCTGCTGCACCTGGGAGATCGCCGTCGACAGCGTGCCGACGGCGCCGCCGAGGCGCTCGCGCAGTGCGGCATCGGTCGCTTCGTCGTACTCGCCGGTGGCGGGCAGTCCGAGCGAGGTCTGGAGCGCGGCCACCGCCGCCCGCGTCGCGTCGTCGTAGATGCCGGTGATCTCGCCGTCGTAGAAGCCGAGCAACTTCAGCGCCTGCTGCAGCTGGGCGGTGAACACAGCGGATGCGAACAACTCCTTGGCGCGGATCTTCGTCAGGTCGATGTCCTGCGATGAGACTGGCTGGAGCTGCCCGTCGATGACACGTGCCGTCGTGATCCGCTCCGTCGTCACGTCACCGTCGACGTCGATCGCCAGGCGCCCGGTGGTGCCGTCGTAGTCGATGTCCTCGCCGGCGGCCAGGAGCTCGACGCAGTGGGCGAACGTGGAGCAGGTCCGACCGCCAGCCGTCACCGGCCCGATCTGGGCGGCGATCGACGCGGGCTCGACGGATCCGGCGGCGATCGCCGCCAACGCGAGCGTGATCACGCAGTCGTACATCTGCGGTCCGTAGGACACCTGGTCCTGGCTGGCCTGCACCTGGCGGAGACGGTTGATCAGCGCCCGGTCGCCGGTCGGGCCGTACACGGTGAGCCCGTTCGCCACGTTGGGATCCGTCGGGAAGGTCTGCTCGGCGAGGCGCGGCACGAGCATGCCGTCGAGCCCGACGATCCGATCCGCCGGGTACCCGCCGTTGACGATCGACGACACCAGCTGCGGCGCCTCCTCGTAGGCGACGAGCACCACCTTGTCGGCGTTGGTCGCGGCCACCGCTGCTGCCTCGTCCGGGAACTGCACGCGGCGGGCGGGGTAGGTGAGCGTGGTGACCGCAACGCCGCGTGTCGTCAGCTCGGCGGAAAGCCCCGCCATGAAGTCGTTGCCGTAGACGTCGTCGCGAGCGACGATCATCACCGACGCGGGCGGCGGTGTGTCGCCGACCGGCGCCGCCACCTGATCGGCGACGATCGAGGCGAAGTAGTCGTCGCGCAGCGCGGTGCGCACGAACGTCAGGGGCCGGGTCGTGTCCACGGCAGCGGTCAGGTTCACCGACGTGGCCGACGCCGAACAGGTCAGCAGGTTGCGCTGGGCGAGGATCGGCAGCAGGCTCGCCGCCGACGCCGACCCGACCGGGCCGACGAGCACGTTGGCGCCTTGACCGGTGAGCGAGTCCACCGTGGTCTCCATCGCCTCGGTCGCCGACTCGTCGGCGCGCACGGTCGCGATCGGAGCCCCGAGCACGCCGCCGCTGGCGTTGATCTCGTCCACGGCGAGGGTCAGCCCCCGCTCCTGGCCGATGGCCAACGCCCCCAGCAACCCGACGCCGGGCGCCAGGTAGCCGACGGTCAGCACCGCCGGACCCTCCGGCTCGGGTGCCGCCGTCGTCTCCGCCGGGGCGTCGGTCCCCGACGGAGCGAGCGTCGTGACCGCGGCCGCGGTGGTCGTCGTGGCCTCGTCGGAGGAGTCGTCGCCGCTGCATGCGGCCACGACCACCGACAGGGTGACGAGTACAGCGATGCCGCCTCGGGTGCGCGTTCGGCTCGTCGCCATCCTGCTGGCTCCTTCGTTCGGTGGTGGACGCCCACCCCAAGTTCTAGGCGATGGGCCCGCCGAATGTCACCACACCAATCGGGTGAAGTCGGCACGGGAGTCGTTTCGGCCCTATGTTTCCAGGCCGACCGACACCATCGTCCCGGAGGGATCGAGTGACTGAATCGCTGGCCGACGCGCCGACACTGTGGGAGCTGGTCCGTCTGCGCGCGCAGGCGACGCCGGACGCGCCCCTGCTCATCGATCAGGACGACCGCACCCTGACCTGTCGCGAGTTCTCCGACCGTGCCGAGCGGGCGGCGGCGGGGTTCGCGGCGATGGGCATCGGCGCCGGATCGCGGGTCACGTGGCAGCTGCCCAACCGGTTCGAAGCGATCCTGGCCAGCTTCGCGCTCGCTCGCCTCGGCGCGGTGCAGACCCCGATCCTGCACCTGTACCGGCACAAGGAGGTCGGGTACGCGATCGGCGCGACGCAGGCCCAGGCGGTGCTCGTGCCGGGCGTTTGGGGCAACTTCGACTACGGCGCGATGGTCGCGGAGCTCGTCGCCGACCTCGCCGAGCCGCCGATCATCGTCGACGTGTTCGCCGACCTGCCCGACGGCGATCCGTCCACCTTGGCGCCCGCACCGACCGATGGCGACGAGATCCGCTGGGTGTACTTCACGTCGGGCACGACCTCGAACCCCAAAGGTGTGCAGCACACGGACCGGACCCTGATCTCTGGAGCGAACGGTCTCGCCGTGGCGATGGACATGCAGCCCGACGACGTCGGCTCGATCGCGTTCCCGTTCTCGCACATCGCCGGGCCCGATTACTTCGGCACGATGTTGATCGCCGGCTTCCCGGCGATCCTGTTCGAGGCGTTCAGCCCGGCGACGGCCGTGCCCGTGCTCGCCAAGCACGGGGCCACGATGGTCGGCGGCGGTCCGGCCTTCTACCAGCTGTACCTCAACGAGCAGCGCAAGCAGCCGGATGTGCCGATCATCCCGTCGCTGCGCAAGATGTCCGGTGGCGGGGCAGCGATGCCGCCCGAGGTGTTCTTCGAGGTGCAGCGCGAGTTCGGCGTGTACGCGTGCCACGGCTACGGCATGACCGAGTGCCCGATGATCTGCCAAGGGTCGCCGCACGACACCGAGGATCAACTGGCCCACACCGTCGGCAAGCCCGTCGTCGGCCTCCAGATGCGCATCGTCAAGGACGACGGGAGCGTCGCCGCCGCGGGCGCGGACGGCGAGGTGCGGCTCAAGGGTCCGATCGTGTTCAAGGGGTACACCGACGCCGAGGCGACGGCTGCGGGCTTCGACGAGGACGGGTGGTTCCGCACGGGCGACCTCGGCCACATCCGGCCCGACGGCCACGTCGTGCTGACGGGCCGGCTGAAGGACGTGATCATCCGCAAGGGCGAGAACATCTCCGCCCAGGAGATCGAGCACGTCCTCTACGCCCACCCGAAGGTCGGTGACGTCGCCGTGATCGGTCTGCCGGACCGGGAGCGCGGCGAGCGGGTGTGCGCGGTGATCGAGCGCGCACCCGGGCAGGACGACTTGACGTTCGAGGAGATGGTCGAGACGCTGTCGGCCGCCCAGCTGATGAAGCAGAAGTTCCCCGAGCAGCTCGAGGTCGTCGACCAGCTGCCGCGCAACGAGACCCTGCGCAAGGTGCTCAAGTTCAAGCTGCGCGACGAGTACGCCGCCAAGCCCTGGCCCTGAACCCCAGCGTCAGGGCTGAGCCGAGAGCCGTACCGTCGCGGGGCAGCCGCGTACAGTGCACGGTCGATGGGAGGGCGTGTGGGCAGCCGGCTGGCCGTGGTCGTCGCGATCGTCCTCACGCTGGTCGCCTGGGGTGCATCGCCGGCACACGCCGAATCGTTCGACGACGACGCCGCCCGTCAGCTCGCCGAACGCTTCGCGCCGGTCGCGATGCTCACGAACGTGCCGGAGGAGTGCGCCGAGGACGGCGAACGATTCCTCCCGATGAACGTCGAGGCCGTGCTCGGCAACCCGCAGGTCGCGCTGCGTCAGGTGGGCACCGACAACCCGGTGGTCAAGTGGGCACCGACGGCCGCCGACCTCTACGCGTTGGGGGAGGGCTTCTACCTCGACTTCCCCGGCGGCGCCTTGGAGCCGGGGTGCATCTACGAGCGCGACGCCCGACGCTACGAGCGCGACCTGGAGCCGACCGTCTACGCCCATGTCCTCACGCAGGCCGATCGGCCCGGGCAGATCGTCGTCGAGTACTGGTTCTACTGGTACTACAACGACTGGAACAACAAGCACGAGGGCGACTGGGAGGGCATCCAGCTCGTCTTCGACGCAGCGACGCCGCAGCAGGCGTTGACGATGGTGCCGAGCGCCATCGGCTTCGCCCAGCACGAGGGTGGCGAGCGTGCATCGTGGGACTCGGACAAGGTCACGCTCGACGGCGATCACATCCTCGTGTACCCGTCCGTCGGGTCGCACGCCAGCTACTACGGCTCCGACCTGCACATGGGCACGAGCGGCTCCGAAGGCTTCGGCTGCGACAACACCAGCGACTCCGAGCACCGGGTGCCCGTGACCGTGGAGCTGCTGCCCGGCGCGCCGAGCGGCTCCGACGATCCCTACGCGTGGCTCGCGTTCGCCGGGCGCTGGGGCGAGCGCCAGGCGGGTCCGTACAACGGCCCGACCGGCCCGGCGAGCAAGGAGCGCTGGAGCAAGCCGCTCGACTGGCAGGACGACCTGCGCTCGTCGAGCGTGGTCGTGCCGTCGGCCACCACCCAGTCGGGCGCACTCGTCGAGGTGTTCTGCAACGTCGTCGGCTGGGGTTCGAACCAGGTCATCAGCCTGGCGAGCAACCCAGGCAAGACGATCCTGCTGTTCGCCATCGTGGGTTCCTTCGTCGCGTTCCTGCTGCGCCGTACGACATGGGACCTGACGAATCCGGTGCCGCTGATCGCCCGCCGCCGCGCGGGCGAGATCCTCCGGACGTCGGCCCGAGCCTTCCGCCGCGCGCCCGGGACGTTCATGGCCATCGGCGCGATCGCCGTCCTCGTGACGTTGGTGCCCGGCGTGCTCGCGATGCTGCTGCGCTTCTTGCCGTTCGTGCGCCCGTTGACGGAAGGCGACCCCGACTCCTCGACGCTCATCGTCGCCGTGCTCGCGGCCATGCTCGGCAGCACGTTCGGGTACTCGTTCGTGAACGCCACGGTCGTGCACACGTTGGAGGATCTCTCGCAGGGGACGCGGCCCTCGGCGGCGCGCTCCATCGGGGCGGTCTGGAAGCGGGTGCTCCCGCTCCTCGGCGTCTACGTCCTGACGATGCTGATCGCGATCCTCGGCTCGTTCCTGGTGGTGCTCGCGTGGGTGGCGGTGTTCGTGCTCGTGCGGTTCGCGTTCACCCCACAGGTCATCATGATCCAGGGCCATGGGCTGCGCGGCGCGCTGCGCCGCTCGTGGGTGCTCACCAAGGGCCGCTGGTTCCACACGGCCGTCACGATCGGCTTGATCCTGCTGGCCACCAGGCTGATCTCGACGGTGATCGGGCTGATCGTGCTGATCCTGTTCAGGCCCCCGTTCTGGGTGCTGACGCCGGTGATCGTCGTGACCGACGCGCTGCTGTCGCCGATCGCCGGCGTCTGCACGTCGTACCTGTACGGCGACGCCCAGGCCGAGCGTGAGTCCGTCGGTGCCCCGCCGCCCGAGTCGGACGCCACGCCGGACCACGAACCCGTCGTCGCGCCGGCCTGACCGCCTCCGCGCCCTTGGCGGGAGCCGAGTTCGCGGCTAGATTTACTTGGACGTTCAAGTATCCAGCTGGAGGTCGGGGATGACGGTGAGCGACGGCGACCTGCACGTGCCCGTTCACCCGGTGCGCTTCGTCACCGCTGCGGCCCTGTTCGACGGGCACGACGCGGCGATCAACATCATGCGTCGCATCCTGCAGTCGCAAGGTGTGGAGGTGATCCACCTCGGTCACAACCGCAGCGTCGACGAGGTCGTGCGCGCCGCGGTGCAGGAGGACGTGCAGGGCGTCGCCATCTCGTCGTACCAAGGCGGGCACGTCGAGTACTTCGAGTACCTCCTCGACCGGCTGCGCGCCGAGGGGTGCGGTCACATCCGGGTGTACGGCGGTGGCGGTGGCGTGATCGTCGCCGACGAGATCGCGCGGTTGCACGCGTACGGCGTGGCCCACCTGTTCTCGCCCGAGGACGGGCAGCGGATGGGCCTCGCCCGCATGGTGAACACGCTCGTGGGCGAGTGCGACGTCGACCTCAGCGCAGCGCGGTCACCAGACCTCGACGGGGTGTTCGGCGGATCGGAACGGGAGCTGGCCTGGGCGATCACGGCGATCGAAGCCGGCCGGCTCGACGATGCCTGTCTCGCCTCGCTGCGCGAAGCAGCGCGAGCTCGCGAGGTGCCGGTGCTCGGCATCACGGGTACCGGCGGCGCGGGCAAGTCGTCGTTGACCGACGAGCTGGTGCTGCGCCTGCGTCTCGACGACGAGGACAAGCTGCGCGTCGCCGTGCTCGCGGTCGATCCGACGCGGCGTCGCGGAGGTGGGGCGCTGCTCGGCGACCGGATCCGGATGAACTCGATCGACGCGCCCAACGTGTTCTTCCGCTCGTTCGCCACCCGTGGATCGGCGAGCGAGCTGCCTGCCCACCTGCCGGACGTGATCGCGGCCTGCCGGGCTGCGGGCTACGACCTCGTCGTCGTCGAGACCCCGGGCATCGGGCAGGGCGACTCGGCGATCACGCCACTGGTCGACGTGTCGCTGTACGTCATGACGCCGGAGTTCGGCGCGGCGAGCCAGCTGGAGAAGATCGACATGCTCGACTTCGCCGACGTCGTGGCGATCAACAAGTTCGACCGCCGCGGCGGCGAGGACGCCCTCCGCGACGTGCGGCGCCAGTTCGCCCGCAACCGCGAGCTGTTCGGCACCGCCCCCGACGACCTGCCCGTGTTCGGAACGATCGCATCGCGGTTCAACGACGACGGCACGACCGCGCTGTACCAGGATCTCCGAGCACGCCTGGCCGAGCACGGGCTCGCGCCGGCCGGTGGCGGCGTTCGCCTGGTCACGTCCAAGTCGTCATCGGCGACCCAGGCGATCGTGCCCGGCGCTCGAAGCCGCTATCTCGCCGACATCGCCGCCACCGTCCGCGACCACCACGCGGTCACCGTCCAGCAGGCGGCGATCGCGTCGCGGCGGCGGCACGCGCTCGAGACCGTCGCGCTCCTCGGCGACGATCCCGCCAGCGGCGCGGTGCAGGCGGTGGCCGACCGCCTCGACGCCGAGCTCGACGCCGAGAGCCGCGCCCTCCTCGACGCCTGGCCCGACGCTTCCGAGAACGCGAGGGAGATGTTCCGGACGTCGCTGTCGGGGACGCGGGTGCCGCGCGTCGCGCTGCCGCGCACGCGTGACGACGGTGAGCTGCTGCGGTGGCTGCGCAGCGAGCACGTGCCCGGCTCCTTCCCGTTCACCGCCGGTGTGTTCCCGTTCAAGCGCGAGGGTGAGGAACCGGCGCGGATGTTCGCCGGCGAGGGCGACGCGGCGCGCACCAACCGCCGCTTCCACCTGCTCGCCGAGGGCCAGCCGGCGACTCGCCTCTCGACCGCGTTCGACTCGGTGACGCTCTACGGGTTCGATCCCGACGAGCGCCCCGACGTCTACGGCAAGGTCGGCACCTCGGGGGTGTCGATCTGCACGCTCGAGGAGATGCGACGCCTGTTCGAGGGGTTCGACCTCTGCGATCCGACGACGTCGGTCTCGATGACGATCAACGGCCCGGCGCCGACGATCCTCGCCATGTTCCTCAACACGGTCATCGACCAGCAGGTCGATCGGTTCACCGACGCAGAGGGGCGCGAACCGACCGACAGGGAGCGGGCAGCGATCGCCGACCGAGCGCTGCGCTCCGTGCGCGGCACCGTCCAGGCCGACATCCTCAAGGAGGACCAGGGGCAGAACACCTGCATCTTCTCGACCGAGTTCTCGCTCGGTGTGATGGGCGACGTGCAGCAGTGGTTCATCGACCACGGGGTCCGGAACTTCTACTCGGTGTCGATCAGCGGGTACCACATCGCCGAGGCGGGCGCGAACCCGATCACCCAGCTCGCGTTCACGCTCGCCAACGGGTTCACCTACGTCGAGGCGTACCTGGCGCGCGGGATGCACATCGATGACTTCGCGCCGAACCTGTCGTTCTTCTTCTCGTTCGGGATGGAGCCCGAGTACACGGTGCTCGGCCGCGTCGCTCGACGGATCTGGGCGATCTCGATGCGCGATCGATACGGCGCCAACGAGCGCTCGCAGAAGCTGAAGTACCACGTGCAGCGACCTCCCGGACGTCTGCACGT
>CAZMGD010000081.1:0-13436 GCA_964565705.1 uncultured Ilumatobacteraceae bacterium
CGCCGCAGCCCTTGCGGAGCGACAGCTCACCTACACCGTGATCGAGGTGTTCGTGACCGACGACGTCGCCCAGCCCGCCGGCAACGTCATCGCCCAGAGCATCCCGCCCAAGACCGAGGTGCCGCGCGACACATCCGTCGAGCTCACCGTGTCGAAGGGCGAAGATCTCATCCCCTTCCCCGAGCTCGGCGGCCTCGACTTCGCGGGCATCCAGGCCACGCTCACGGCCAGCGGCTTCACCGTCGGGGTCGTCGCCGGCGACAGCACCCAGGGGTTGGCCCAGGTGCTGATCGACGGTCAGCCGGCGATCACCGGCAACATGTATCCGCGCGGCGCGACCGTCAACCTGGTCTATCCCGAACCGGCGGCGCCGGCCGGCTGAGCCGCGGTTTCGGTCGCGCGCCCGGCGCTGGGTAGGTTGAGCAGCCACCAGGATCCGCCATCGGGGGAAGTCGTCAATGGGATCACTCGATGGTCGCGTCGCCATCATCACGGGGGCGGGACGGGGCCTCGGTCGCGAGTACGCCGTGCTGTTCGCCCGCGAGGGGGCCAAGGTCGTCGTCAACGACCTCGGGACGTCCGACGCCGGTGAGGGCACCGACCTCAGCGCCGCGGACGAGACGGTCGCGACGATCGTTGCCGAGGGCGGCACGGCGATCGCGAACTGCGACGACGTCGCCTCGTGGGAGGGTGCCGAGCGGCTGGTGCAGTGCGCGCTCAACGCGTTCGGCGAGCTCGACATCCTCGTCAACAACGCCGGGATCCTGCGCGACCGAGCGGTCGTGACGATGACCGAGGCCGACTGGGACCAGGTGATCGCCGTCCACCTGAAGGGACACTCGGCGCCGACCCGCTTCGCCGGCGCCTACTGGCGCGCCCAGCACAAGGCCGGCCTCGGCCGCCCGCGCAACATCGTGCACACGTCGAGCACGTCGGGCCTGTTCGCGAACCCGGGTCAGAGCAACTACGGCGCGGCGAAGTCGGGCATCGCCACGTTCAGCCAGATCGTGGCCAAGGAGCTCGCTCGCTACAACGTGCGCAGCAACTGCATCGCGCCCGCGGCCCGCACCCGCCTCACGCTGTCGGCGCCCGGGCTCGAGGACCTGATGCGCCCGTCGGAGGGCACCTTCGACGAGTGGGATCCGGCCAACGTCGGCCCGGTGGTGGCCTATCTCGCCAGCGAGTCGTGCCGTTTCAACGGGGAGACCTTCTACGTGCATGGCGGCACGATCACGAAGATGCAGACGTGGGTCAGCGGTCCGTCCGTGCACCGCAACGAGGCCTGGACCGTCGCCGACCTCGCCGCCGCCGCCGCCGACCTCGCCAAGTAGCCGCTCTCGAGAGGTTCTTGCGGTCGAATCGTGCCCTTCCCGGGCGCGATTCGACCGCAAGAACGGTGGGGGTCAGGCCGTGATGTCTCGCAACTCGTGGGCGGCAGCCGCGGCTGCGGGTGAGGCGCCGACCGACAGTTGCATCTGCATCAGCTTCATCATGTCGCCCTGCACCTTGATGCGGCCCTGGAGGAATGCCTGGGTCGCCGCCGCGATGTCCTGGTCGACGAACACGGTCTTGGCCGTCTCCCAGTCGGTGGTGACCGTCAGGTCCGGCTCGTCCAGCTCGCCGAGCTCCAGCACGAGCGCGCCGGCGGACGTGTCGAGGTAGCTGTGCACGATGCCGTCGCCGAAGGGCACGTCGGTGATCACCTGGTTCATCCGGATCGGGATGTCGGGCACCTCGACGTCGTCGCCGGCGTGGCGGGCCCGGATCTCCCGCGCCGCCTCGATCCATTCGTCGCTCAGGAACGGGTGTGCCATGGCGGCGACGTTACCGCTGCGACGGGTGGGCGCCGTCGGCGTCGACCGTCACCACCGACGTCGTCACCGAGTCGAGCACGTCGAGGTCGATCTCGACGCCGAGGCCTGGTCCGGTGGGAACCGCGACGTGGCCGTCGACCACCTCGATCGGCTCGGTGACGATGTCGCGGGCCCAGAAGCGGCTCGACGCCGACACGTCGCCCGGGAGCGTGAAGCCGGGCAGCGCAGCAAGGGCCGCGTTGGCCGCACGGCCGATGCCGGTCTCGACCATCCCGCCGCACCACACCGGTATGCCGTTGGCCCGGCACACGTCGTGCACTCGCCGGGCCTCGAGGTAGCCGCCGACCCGACCCGCCTTGACGTTGACGATCGACGTGGCCCCGATCGCGATCGCGTCCGCCGCTCCGCGCGCTGAGAGGATCGACTCGTCGAGGCAGATCGGCGTCTCGATCTCCGCCGCCAGTTGGGCATGGCCGATGACATCGTCCTCGGGGAGCGGTTGCTCGATCAGCAGGAGGTCGAACTCGTCGAGCCGGGCCAGGTGGCGGCCGTCGGCGCGCGTGTAGGCGGCGTTCGCGTCGACCTGCAACGGGATGTCGCCGAACTCGTCGCGCACCGCGCTCACGCGCTCGATGTCGATGCCCGGCTCGATCTTCAGCTTGATCCGCACGTACCCCTCGTCGAGGTACGCGCGCACGGCGTCGAGCAGCGCCGGTGTGGTGTCGAAGATGCCGACGGACACGCCCGAGGGGATCCGGTCGCGCACCGCGCCCAGGTGGTGGGCCAGCGACACGCCCTGTCCGCGCAGCTGGGCGTCGAGCACCGCCATCTCGACCGCGGCCTTGGCCATCGGATGACCGCGGACCGGCTCGAGCTCCTCGGCGACGAGGTGGGCGGCCAGCGGGCGGCCGAACAGGCGGGGGAGGAGGTGGCGGATCATCACGTCCTGCGACCCGTCGACGTACTCGCTCGAGTACAGGGGCTCCGACAGCGAGACGCACTCGCCCCAGCCCTCACCGGCCGAGGTGAGCGCCCGCACGATGAGGACGTCGCGCGACGTCTGGGTGCCGAACGACGTGCGGAACGGCGAGACCAGCGGCAACGCGATGCGCCGCAGCTCCACCTCCTCCAGGTGCAACCAATCCGAGATCACCTCCCTACCCAACCACACCGGCGCGGTACGCGCAGCGGACGGCGAGCACCTGGCGCACCTCGGGGGCGACGTCCTCGGCGAACTCGTCGCGGTAGGTGGCGTCGGTCGAGAGCACGACGGTGAAGTACATCCCGGTGAACGCACCGAGGAACCCCGAGACCCGCAGCAGCGGCTCGCTCAGCACGAGGTCGCGCCCGCTCACGGTCCACGTCGCGTAGACGTGCACGTCGGCGAGCCCGGTCCACGAGGCCACGATCTCCTCCGGGATGGCGAGGAACCCGAACAGGACGAAGAACCCGGTCAGCAGCACGGACACGAACGTGATCTGCACCGCCTGGGGGAACAGGTGGACGAGGCCGACGTTGAGCCGCTCTCGCCAGGTCAGGTCGGGAGGTGGCGGCTCGCCGATCGCCGGGAGCTGGCCCGGGACGATCGGCTGGTCGTCGCCGAGGCCGGTCCGCACGTCGTCCCAGGTCTCGAACCGGGCCAGACCGGCCAGCTCCTTGGGGGCCCTCGACAGCACGAAGAACGCGCCGAGCAGGAAGAACAGGAGCAGCACGGCGACGTAGGGGATGCCGGTGAGGGTGCCGGCGACCTGCCAGACCTCGGAGCTGATGAACAGGAACGCCGTGAACAGCAGCAGCAGTGGCAGCACCCGCAGCACCAGCCCGAGGAGCAGCGCCAGCTGGGCCAGGCTGCGCCGCCACGCCCACCGGAGCAGGGGCACGATGCCGTAACTCGTGCCGAGGTAGATGGCGGCGAGCACGGCGATGCCGGTGACGATCGACTGGAATGCGTCGCCACCCTGGCCGAACACCGCTGGTGGGATCGCTGGGCCGATGACGAAGAGCACGAGCTCGGGCCAGCCGATGCGTCGCGGGCGGCTGAGCGCGGGCCGGCGGCGCAGCACGTTGGCCACCGCCCAGGTCGCGACGAGGATCGCGAGCACGGCGAGCGCGACGAGCACGTTGCGCTGCCAGGTCCAGCGCTGGAGGTCGAGCGCGTTGAACCCGCCGGCGAGGTAGGCGACGACGAGGACGGGCGTGGCCCGTGTCCAGATGTCGGTGCTGGCGTCGTAGTGGTCGATGAAGTGCGGTACCCCGCGTTGCACGAACCACCGCTCCACCGAGGTCAGCTCGACGGCCCGCTGCGCCATGGCCGCGCAACCTACTGGGGGCGTGACAGACATTTCGTCAACTCGTTGGCCGGTCTCCGGCCCCCGCCGCCATCATGTGGGCCATGTCTCGCATCCTGGTGACCGAAGAGATCGCCGACGGCGGCCTGGACCGGCTGCGGTCGGCGGGTCACACCGTCGACGTGCAGCTCGGCCTGTCGCCCGAGCAGCTGCTCGGCGCGATCGTCGGCGCCCATGGGTTGATCATCCGCAGCTCCACCCAGGTCACCGCCGAGGTGCTCGCCGCCGCCGACGAGCTGGTCGTCGTCGGCCGGGCCGGCATCGGCCTCGACAACGTCGACGTCGCCGCGGCGACCGCCCGGGGCGTGATGGTCGTCAACGCCCCGCAGAGCAACATCATCTCCGCCGCCGAGCACACGATGGCGCTGCTGCTGGCCCAGGCCCGCAACGTCCCCCAGGCTCACGCCGCGCTCAAGGCCGGCCGCTGGGAGCGCAGCAACTGGGAGGGTGTCGAGCTCGCCGACAAGACGCTCGGCGTCGTCGGACTCGGACGCATCGGCAAGCTCGTCGCCGACCGGGCCAAGGGCTTCGGGATGCGCCTCGTCGCCTACGACCCGTTCGTGTCCGCCGACCGGGCCCGGCAGATGGGCGTCGAGCTGCTGTCGCTCGATCAGGTCGTCGCCGAGAGCGACTTCCTCACCATCCACCTGCCGAAGACGAAGGAGACGACCGGCATCATCGGCCGCGACCTCCTGCTCAAGGCCAAGCCGTCGCTGCGCGTGATCAACGTGGCTCGCGGCGGGATCGTCGACGAGGACGCGCTCGCCGAAGCGGTGCGCGACGGCGTGATCGCCGGTGCCGCACTCGACGTGTTCAGCAGCGAGCCGATGACCGAGTCACCGCTGTTCGAGCTCGACGGGATCGTCGTCACCCCGCACCTCGGCGCCAGCACCCGCGAGGCGCAGGACAAGGCGGGCGACACGATCGCCGACATGGTGCAGCTCGCGCTCGCCGACGAGTTCGTGCCGTTCGCCGTCAACGTCAGCGCCGCCGAGGCCAACGAGACGCTGCGCCCGTTCCTGCCCCTCGCCGAGCGCCTCGGGCGGATCTTCGCGTCGCTCCTCGGGCAGCTGCCGCCGGTGATCGAGATCGGCGCCGAGGGCGAGATCGGTGGGTACGACACGCGCATCCTCGGCCTGTCGGCGCTGAAGGGCTTCTTCGGCTGGATCAGCGACGAGCCGGTGACGTTCGTCAACGCGCCACAGCTCGCCGCCAGCCGCGGGGTCGAGATCCGCGAGGTCAACACCAGCACGTCGGCGGACTACGTCAACCTGCTGACCCTGCGCGGTGGCGGGCACTCCGTCGCCGGCACCCTGACCGGACGCCGTGGCGAGCAGCGCCTCGTCGAGATCGACGACCACACGTTCGACCTGCCGCCGGCCGAGTACATGCTCGTCGTCAAGAACGACGACCGCCCGGGCGTGATCGGCACCGTCGGCACGCTGCTCGGACATGCCGGCGTGAACATCGCCGACATGGACGTCGGCCGGGCTGCCGAGCCCGGCACCGCGGTGATGCTGATCGCCCCCACCGCCCCCGTCGACGAGGCGACGGTCGACGCCCTGCGCGCCGCCCCCGGCATCATCACCGTCGACGTCTTGCACGCCTGACCCCCTTCGTTCTCGGGAGCAAATCCGGTGCTGGAGCACCCGGATCGCTCCCGAGAACGAAGCAGCGCGAGGCTGGGTGGCATGGATACCGCCACCGGGTCGCCGAAGGTCGAGGGTGTGGAGGCCGTGTTCCACCACGTCGACGACATCGAGTGGACGCCCGTCAAGCGCCAGCGCAATGCCGATGGCTCTGAGTCGGTGGTGCGCGAGAAGTGGCCGGCGATGCGGCCCGACTTCCTGTCCGCCTACGTGCACTACGAGCCGGGGATGGTGGTGCGCCGCCACGGTCACCGCAGCAACCACCTCGTGTACGTGCTCGACGGTGGCGCGTGGATCGGCGGTCGGTGGTGCACCGCGAACACGCACATCGAGGTGCCGCTCGGTGCGTCGTTCGGTCCGATCGTCGCCGGGCCCGACGGCGTGACGTGCTGGGAGCTGAGCTTCGGCGACTTCGGCGGGTGGGGCGATCACCCGGAGATGTACGAGCGGGAGATCACCGAGCGCGGCGTCACGCCGCTTCCCGACCCGCCGCTGGTGCTGCCCGAGTGGTGGGTCGACCCCCGCACGGAGTGGGGCGCTGCGGAACGGACGTGGAAGGTCGAGGGTGTCGAGGCAACGTTCACGTCGGTGGACGACCTGGTCTGGACCGAGGTCAAGCGCCAGCGCAACGCCGACGGCACCGTCGCCGCGATCCGGGAGAAGTGGCCGATCGCCCGGCCCGACTTCATGACCGCCTACATGGAGTACGACCCCGACATGGTGTGCCGCCGCCACGGCCACTTCGGCCACCACCTGGTGTGGGTGATCGCCGGCGGCGCGTGGTTCGGTGACCGTTGGTGCCGGGCCGGAACCCACATCGAGCTGCCGTTGGGTGCCGCGTTCGGCCCGATCGTCGCCGGCGACGAGGGCACGACGTTCCTCGAGATCACCAACGGCGACTTCCGCAGCTGGGGCGATCAGCCCGAGCTGTTCGACGCCGCCATCGCCCAGCGCGGCGTGACCCCGCTGCCCGACCCCGAGATCGACACGATCGGCGACTGGTTCGAGGACAAGCGGGGTTTCTGGAGCGCTCAGTGAACTCGGGAGCAAATCGGGTGCAATAGCACCCGATTTGCTCCCGAGAACGAAGGGTGGGGTCAGCGGGCGGCGTTGATCGCGTCTCGCGTCCGCTCGGCCTCGGCTCTCGCGGCGTCGGCGAAGTCGTCACCCTGGCTGGCGTGGAGGATCGCTCTCGACGAGGACATGACGAGGCCCCAGCCGTCGGGTGTGGCGCCGTTGGCGACGGTCCCGGCGATGTCGCCGCCCTGGGCGCCGATGCCCGGCACGAGGAACGGCAGATCGCCGGCGACGTCGCGGATCCGGCCCATCTCCTCCGGGTAGGTCGCGCCGACGACCAGGCCGCAGTCGCCGATGTGGTTCCAGCGCGTGGCGACCAGTTCGGCGACGTGGGCGTAGAGCGGGCGACCGCCGACGTCGAGGTCCTGCAGGTCGGCGCCGCCCGGGTTCGACGTGCGGCAGAGGATGAACGCCGAGCCTCGCTCCAGGAACGGACGCACGGCGTCGGTGCCGAGGTAGGGGTTCAGCGTCGCCGCGTCGGCGTGGTAGCGGTCGAACACCTCGCGGGCGTAGCGCTCGGCGGTCGAGCCGATGTCGCCGCGCTTGGCGTCGAGGATCAGGACGGCGTCGGGGCAGGTGTGCTTGATGTACTCGCACACCCGCTCGAGCTGGTGCTCGGCGTGCTCGGCGGCGAAGTGGGCGATCTGGGGCTTGAACGCGCAGACCAGGTCGGCGGTGGCGTCGACGATCGCGCAGCAGAACTGCTCGATCGCGTCGGGGGCCCCGGCGAGCGGGGCGGGCATCAGTGCCGGATCGGGATCGAGGCCGACGCACAGCATCGACTCCGACCGCTCCCACGCGGTGGCGAGCTTGGTGTGCAGCGCCACCTCAGCCCTCGACGGTGATCGCTCCCGTGGGGCAGAGATCGGCTGCCTCGTTGACCTTGTCGCGCAGCTCCTCGCCGGGCTCCTCCTGGAGGATGTACAGGTAGCCGTCGCTGCGCACCTCGAAGACCTCGGGGCACACCTGCATGCAGCTGCCCGTGGAGGCGCACACGTCGAAGTCGACCGTGACTTTCATGTCGTTCCGTCCTTGTCGTTGCTCAGGCGGCCTCGACCGTAGCCGCCCGCGCGCTCACGCGAGCGGGTCGACGCCCGCTGCGCCGCGGGTGGAGACGTGCTCGGTCCACCGTTGGCCGTCCCAGTAGCGCAGCTCGTGGCGCGACGTCGGATCCGCCAGCCAGCCGGCGGGCGGCGCGCTGGCCAGCGTCGGGGGCGCGAGCAGCGGTGCGCCCGCAACCTGCGGCGCGCCACCGCCGGTGGTCGGCTCCACGGCGAGCTTGCCGGGCAGGAACACCATCCACCGCGTGCGGTACACGAGGCGCACCGTGCCATGTGCGGGCACGTCGACGACGATGCTGCCGCGGTTGGCTGGCCCGAAGAGGTAGTTGTACCAGCAGTCGATCCGGTAGCGCCCGGCGTGGAGCGGGATCTCGTTCTCGCCCCACTGCGCCGAGAACGGCGGTGCGCCGTTGATCGACACCTGCGGCTTGAACAGATACAGCGCGAACCCCAACGGGAACACCTTGGCGCGCAGCTGGACACCGGTCACGCCGAGAGCCTGCCACAGTCCTCGACGGGACCGATCCTCAACGAGTGTGGCGTTCGACCGCGCTCAGGACGGCCCGCAGCGACGCCGCGACCGTGTTCGGATCGACGCCGACGCCCCACAGCACGCGGCCGTCGGGTCCGCTCGTCTCGACGTACGACACCGCCGTCGCCTGCGACGTGTGGCCCATCGAGTGCTCGGCGTAGTCGAGCACGTCGACCTCGACGCCGACGCCCTTGGCGACCGCGTCGACGAACGAGCTGATCGGCCCGTTGCCCTCGCCGGTGATCGTACGGTGCTCACCGTCGACGACCAGCTGAGCGGTGATCGAGGTGCGGCCGGTGGCCGAGTCGCTGCGCAGCTCGTGGCTCTCCAGCACGAAGCGCGGCTCGACGGGCAGGTACTGGCCCTGGAACTGCTCCCACATGACGATCGGGGAGATCTCGGTGCCCGAGTCCTCGGTGATGTGCTGGATCGTCTTGCTGAACTCGATCTGCAGCTTGCGGGGCAGCTCGAAGCCGTGCTCGGTCTTCATCACGTAGGCCACGCCGCCCTTGCCGCTCTGGCTGTTGACGCGGATGACCGCCTCGTAGGTGCGCCCGACGTGGTGCGGGTCGATCGGCAGGTAGGGCACGCCCCACGTCTCGTACTCGCCGCCGTTGGCTGCGGCCTTCGCGTTGAGCGCGGCGAAGCCCTTGTTGATCGCGTCCTGGTGGCTGCCGCTGAACGACGTGTACACCAGGTCGCCAGCGTAGGGGTGCCGGGGGTGCACCGGCAGGCGGTTGCAGTACTCGGCGACGCGGCGCAGGGCGTCGATGTCGGTGATGTCCAGCGCGGGGTCGACGCCGTTGGCGAACAGGTTCATCGCCACGTTGACGACGTCCAGGTTGCCGGTGCGCTCGCCGTTGCCGAACAGCGTGCCCTCGACGCGGTCGGCGCCGGCCATCAGCCCGAACTCGGCGGCGGCGGTGGCCGTGCCGCGGTCGTTGTGCGGGTGCAGGCTGATCACCACCGAGTCGCGCTGCTTGATCGTGCGCCCGAACCACTCGATCACGTCGCCGTAGACGTTGGCCGTGTAGCACTCCACCGTCGCCGGCAGGTTGAGGATGATCGGCCGCTCCGGCGTCGGCTCGACGACGTCCATCACCGCCTCGCAGATCTCGATCGCGAACTCCGGCTCGGTCAGCGTGAAGCTCTCCGGCGAGTACTCGTAGCGCACCTCGGTCTCGGGGACCGTCTCCTCCAGCTTGCGGGCGAGGCGAGCGGCGTTGACGGCGATGTCGACGATGCCCTGCTGGTCCAGCCCGAACACGACCTCGCGCTGCAGCGGGTTGGTCGAGTTGTAGAAGTGGACGATCGCCCGCGGCGCGCCGGCGATGCACTCGTAGGTGCGCTCCAGCAGCTCCTGGCGGCACTGCACCAGCACCTGGATCGTCACGTCGTCAGGGATCAGGTCCTCGGTGATCAGCTGGCGGATGAAGTCGAAGTCCGGCTGGCTGGCGGCCGGGAAGCCGACCTCGATCTCCTTGAAGCCCATCTGCACCAGGGCGTCGAACATGCGGCGCTTGCGCTCGGGGTCCATCGGGTCGATCAGCGCCTGGTTGCCGTCGCGCAGATCGACCGAGCACCACAGCGGAGCCTTGTCGAGCACCACGTCGGGCCACGTGCGGTCGGCCAGGCGGACCGGCACGAACGGCTGGTACCGGCCGTACGGCATCGGCTTGGGGGTGACGGGTGTGGGTGGCATGTCGGGTGCTCCTGGCGGGAAGAAACTGATCCGGAAAACGAAGAAACCCCCTGGGCCAATGGCCAGGAGGTTTCGACGGCAGCGATATGTGGCTGTCGTCGCTACATAAGGAGGAGGCCGGTGGTGGCGGTCATCGGACGCAATATTACCTGCCGGCGCCCCGGCGTGCAATGGATCTCGAGTGATCACGCTCCGGCGTAGGACTGCTCGGCCCAGCGGCCGATGGTGCGGATCGGGCCGAGGTGCGCGGCAGGTACCAGCCCTCCGGCAACGGCGGGAACGGGTAGCGGTGGCTCGCAGTCATGGTGCCTCCTCACGATGACCGAGTTGATCCGGGGAGGCAGCTCGGCGACGAGCTGGATCAGTCGGCGGCGCCGATGTCCTCGTCGGCATCGAGGGCCTTCGGGTCGCGCTGGTCGGCGATCAGGGAGGCGACGATCGTCACCGTCAGCACGGCGACGATGACGACGAGGCTGAACCACGTCGGCATGTGCCACAGCTCGTGGATCATCATCTTGACGCCGACGAACCCGAGGATCACCCCGAGCCCGAGGTTGAGGTAGCGGAACTTGCCCTGCACGCCGGAGAGCAGGAAGTACAGCGAGCGCAGGCCGAGGATCGCGAACGCGTTCGAGGAGAAGACGATGAACGCCTGGTGCGAGATCGACAGGACCGCCGGGATCGAGTCGACGGCGAAGATCACGTCGGTCGTCTCGATCATGATCAGCACCGCGAACAGCGGCGTGGCGAGCAGCGCACCGGTGCGGCGGGTGAAGAGCTTCTGGCCGTCGTACTGGTCGGTGGAGGGGATGATGCGGCGCACCAGCTTGAGCACCGGGTTGTTCTCCGGGTGCACTTCGTTCTCGTCGTGACGGGCGACGCGGACCGCGGTGAACAGCAAGAACGCGCCGAACACGTACAGGATCCAGTCGAAGCGCTGGATCAGCGACACCCCGGCGAGGATGAAGATCGCCCGCAGCACGAGCGCCCCGAAGATGCCCCAGAACAGCACTCGGAACTGGTACATCTTCGGCACCGCGAAGTAGGTGAAGATCACCGCCCACACGAAGACGTTGTCGATCGACAGGCTCTTCTCGATGAGGTAGCCGCTCAGGTACTCGCCGGCCGCCTGGCTGCCCTGCCAGGCGAACATGACGAACGTGAACGAGAGCCCGATCGCGATCCAGATCGCGCTCTCGATGCCCGCTTCCTTCAGCGAGATCTCGTGCGGTGTGCGGTGCACGACGAGCAGGTCGATCATGAGCAGTGCCGTGATCACGGCGAGCAGAGCGACCCAGGCCCAGAGCGGGACGTGGAAGTCAGCGAAGTGGTTCGTCTCGGATCCCGAGGCGACGAGCGCCGCCGGGGCCAGGGCTGTGGTCACACGGCTCCTCGGTCGGGGGTCTTCAGCCGACGCTACCGGCGGTGGTAGGACGTCCATCCGTGGAGACGCCGAGGAGCCCGTCGGCGGTCGAGTCTGCTGTGGCCGCGGGCAGCACCGCCGGGTTCGTCGCCCGGGACCCGCTCGTGCTCCAGGACACGAACAACTGCGTCGTGTGGCTTCGTCCACATGAAGTCATCGCCAAGGTCGGCGTGCGGCCGGTCGTGCGCGACGCGCTGCGCCGCGAGGTCGACGTCGCCCGCTACCTCCATGCCGCGGGCGCCCCCGTCGGGGAGCCGCTCGGCTGGTTCGAGGCGGGCCGGTTCCCGGTCTCGCTGTGGCGGCGGGTCGCGGTCACCGGCGCGCCCGTCTCGCCACCAGACCACGCCGGCACACTCGCTGCCGTCCACGCCGCGCTCCGTGGGTACCTCGAGCCGCTGCCGAGCTTCTGGGCGGCGACCGACGATGCCGGCGCCGCGCTGTTCGACGACCACCAGATGCGTGCGCTGCCGGACGCTGACCTGGCGATGCTGCGCGCCGAGTACGAGCGCCGGGTCAGTGACCTGCGGTCAATGGAGCTGGACGTGCGGCCGATCCACGGCGAACCCCACGAGGGCAACGTCCTCGCCTCCGAGCACGGGCCCGTGGTGATCGACTTCGAGGCGGCTTCTGTCGGCCCGATCGAGTGGGACCTCGGCTGCGCCCCGCCGGGCGTGGCCGACGCGACGGTCGGAGTCGACCTCGACGTCGTGCGAGCCGCCCGTCACCTCAACTCCGTCCGCGTCGCGACGTGGTGCTGGGCGTCACCGCATCCTGCGATGCGTCGATACGGCGTCGACCAGTTGGAGAACGTCCGTCGAGCGCAGCGGTGAGATCCGGTCGGCCGGGGACGGCAGATGGCGTCGGCGCTCGGAATGGACCGACGCGTGTCGGGCGCTGCGGGCAGCCCCCGGATGCTGACCGCAGCGCGGTCGGTCCGCCTCAGTTGACTCAGTTGACGAGGCGCTGCTTGCCCTCCCAGAACGGCTGGCGGAGCTTGAACTTCTGGAGCTTGCCGGTCGCCGTGCGGGCGAGCGCATCGCGGAATTCGACCCGCCTCGGGCACTTGTAGCCGGCGAGCTTGGTCTTCGTGTAGGCGATCAGGTCGTCGGCGGTGAGCGTCGAGCCGGGCCAGGTGACGACCAGCGCTGTCACCAGCTCGCCCCACGTGTCGTCGGGGATGCCGATCACCGCGACCTCGGTGACGTCGGGATGGCTGAAGATCGCATCCTCGACCTCGACCGACGAGACGTTCTCCCCGCCGGTGATGATCACGTCCTTCTTCCGATCCGAGATCGTGACGTAGCCCTCCTCGTCGATCGAGCCGCCGTCGCCGGTGTGGAACCACTCCACGCCGTCGGGATCGTCGCTCGCCGGGTGGATGGCCGCGGCCGTCTGGTCGGGCTGCTGCCAGTACCCATCCATCACCGTGTTCGACCGGATCAGCACCTCGCCGTCCGAGGAGATCCGCACCTGGGTGCCGATCACCGGGCCGCCTGCGCGGCCGAGCTTGCGGGCCCGCTCGCCGGTGTCGAGGTCGTCGAACTCCTCGCGGCTGCGGTTGAACACCGAGAACGGCGACGTCTCGGTCAGCCCGTACAGCTGGATGAACTCCCAGCCGAGCTCGATCTCGACACGCTCGATCGTGCGGGTCGGCGGTGGCGCACCGGCGACGACGATGCGCACCCGGTCGCGGCCGGGGATCGGGCCGACCCATGTCGTCGCCGCGTCGAGCACCGCGTTGACGACGGCGGGCGCGGCGCACATGACCGTCACCGCGTGCTCGTCGATCCGGCGCAGGATCTCGGCGCCGTCGATCTTGCGGATGATCAC
>CAZMGD010000081.1:13446-19778 GCA_964565705.1 uncultured Ilumatobacteraceae bacterium
CCCCACCCGTTGCAGTGGAACTGCGGCAGCGTGTGCAGGTACACGTCCCGGTCGGTCACCCCGAGGTGCCAGCCGAACGTGACGGAGTTGATCCACAGGTTGCGGTGGGTCAGCTGCACGCCCTTGGGCCGGGCGGTCGTGCCGCTCGTGTAGTTGATCGTCGCGGTCGCGTCCTCGTCGGGTGCCCAAGGTGACGGGTCGGCGTCGCGGCGCATGAGCGACTCGTCGGCCTCGGCGCCGATCACGAACCGGTGCTCGGCCGTCACGCCGGACAGCGCTTCGTCCAGCTCGGGATCGACCATCAGCACGCGCGCCCCGCTGTGCTCGACGATGTAGGCGACCTCCTCGGCGACCAGCCGGAAGTTGATCGGCACGAGCACGCGGCCGCTTCCCGACACGCCGAAGAAGCTGGTGTAGAGGCGCGCTGAGTTGTGGCTGACGATCGCCACCCGTTCGCCCTGCCCGACGCCCAACGCGTCGAGGCCAGCGGCCTGGGCGCGCGCCCGCTCGGCGACGTCGGCGTAGGTCAGCGACCCCCAGCTCGGAGCCGGTTGGTCGGGCTCGTCGACGACCCCGGTGCGCTCCGGGTACAGCAGCTCCGCGCGGCGGAGGTGATCCACGATCGACAGCGGCACTCGCATGGCCGCACCCTATGGCCGTGCCGCGGCGACCGAGGACACGTGCCCGGACCCGGCGCGACGGCCTCTTGTACGGTGGCCCGGATGGTCCCATCGATCCTGGGTGTAGCGGACGAACCTGCCTGGGTGGAACGCCTCGACGAGCTGCATCTGCTGACCCCGCTGCGCGTGCTGCTGATCGTGCTCGTCGCCTGGCTGATCACCGTGATCCTGAACCGCGTGGTGTCCCGGCTCGTCGCCCGGCACATCGGCCGGGGTGCCTCGCAACCGCGCTCCGAGGCCCGGCGCCGGGCTGTCGCCTCGGTGCTGCGAGCGTCGTTCATCGGCATCGTCTGGACGACGGCGACGCTCACGATCGTCGGCGAGCTCGGCATCAAGCTCGGTGCCTTCATCGCGACGGCGACGATCGTCGGTGGTGCGATCGCGTTCGGCGCGCAGACGATGGTGCGTGACCTGATCGCCGGCTTCTTCGTGCTCGCCGAGGACCAGTACGGCGTCGGCGACGACGTCGACCTCGGCCTCGCCAACGGCACCGTCGAGAAGATCACGCTGCGATCGGTGCGCGTGCGCGACGGCGAGGGCAAGGTCTGGGTGGTGCCACACGGCAACGTGCAGCGGGTGGGCAACGCCTCGCAGCAGTCGGCGGCGTGGCTCGACCTCCACATCGATCGCGACAGCGACGTCGCCGAGGCGCTGCAGGTCGCCGCCCGCCTGGGGCGAGCCGTGCACGAGGACCCCGAGGTCGGGCCCGAGCTGGCCGGCGACCCGGTGGTCGTCGGGGTCACCGACGTGCGCGACGACCGCTTCATCGTCCGTGTGCGTGCCCCGACGCTGCCAGGCCGTGGCGACGCGGTGCGGCGCAAGTGGCGGGTCCTCGCCCTCGAGGCGTTCGCCAGCGGCGACCTGACTGCTCCGAGCGCACCGAGCACCGTCATCCACCTCGCCGCTGCGTCCGGCGACCCCGATCCGAGCTGACCCACCCCCGACCCCCCTCACGCCCCAACCACGAACCTGCGGTCGAATCGGGCCCGTACCGGGCGCGATCCGACCGCAAGAACGGTTGGTGAGGATCACACACCTCACCCCCAGGTTCGGGGCTCAGCGCTGGCCGGCTCGCGCCGGGCGGAAGCCGGCGGCGGTGGCGAGCAGCTCGGCGGTCGTGCCGATGTCGGCATCGGTGCCGGTGAGCAGCCCCACCGTGAGTCGTAGGTGCGGCTCGTCGCCGCGGACCATGAACGGCCCGCCGGGCGCAGCGCCGACGCCGCGAGCGGCGAGGGTCAGCAGCGCCGAGCGCTCGTCGGCGACTCGCATCCAGAGGTTGAAGCCCTCGGTACCCGTGTACGGCACGCCGCGCTCGGCCAGCACCGACGTCACGACGCGGCGACGTCGCGCGTACTCGTCGCGGGCGTGCTCCACGCACGCCGCGACCTTCGGGTCGTCGAGCATCAGCAGCAACACCGATTGCAGGATCCTGCTCGACCATCCCGGTCCCAGCAGGCGCCGGTTGGCTGCAGCGCGCACGACCTCGCCGGCGCCCCCGACCGCAGCGAGGCGCAGGTCGGGCCCGTGCGACTTCGAGTACGAGCGGACGTGCACGGTCTGCGCTGGCAGGTGGGCGCCGACCGAGCGCAACGGATCGGTCGCCATGTCGCCCCACGTGTCGTCCTCGACGACGATCGCATCGGTGCTCGCCAGCATCGCGGCGATCGCGGTGGCTCGGGGCGCGGACATCGTGACGCCGGTGGGGTTCTGCGCCCGGGGCTGCAGGAACACCGCCACCGGGGACAGCTCCAGCGCGGCGCGCAGACCGTCGAGCGAGATCCCGTCGTCGTCCACGTCGACACCGATCACGTCAGCGCCGAGCAGGTCGAGCAGGTCGAGCAGGGGTGGGAACGTCGGGTGCTCGACGACGACGCGATCGCCGAGTCCGATGACCACTTGGGCCAGGCGGTCGAGAGCATCCATCGCGCCGTCCACCACCGTCAGCTCCTCCGGATCGAACGGCCACCGCTCGCGCAGCGCGGCTTCCAGCGCGGGCAGCACCGGATGGTCGAGGTAGCTGGTCGTGAGCGAGGAGCTCGGCACGGACGCGATCACCGGGCGCAGATCGGGCAGCAGCTCCGGGTCGGGCGTGCCCGTCGACAGGTCCAGCGCGAAGTGCCCGGGCCCCTCGGTGACGCGCCGGTAGCGGCGCGGCCCGCCGGGCCCGGTCGGCTGGCGGACGAACGTGCCGAGCCTCCCTCTGGCCTCGATCGCGCCGACCGCGGCGAGTGACCGCCAGGCCTCACTGACCGTCGTCGGCGACACGCCGAGGCGGCGAGCGACCTCGCGCACCGTGGGCAGCCGGGTGTCCACCGGGATCGCTCCGCTCGACACCAGGCGGGCGATCGCGGCGGCGATCCCCTTGGCGCTGCGGTCGGTCACCGAGGCCTCGATCAGGTTGGGGGTGCTGCTGGCCATGGACGCCTGTTTCGGGACAGAGAAGCTTTGTTCGGTAACAATAGAGTCATTGTCCACTGTGAGGTGTCACATTACGATCGGCCGTCTTCGACGCAACGAGGTGAAGGGGATCCACCGTGGCGAACATCGTGAAGTCGGCGCTGCTGCAGACCGACTGGCCGGGCGACAAAGAGGCGATGATCGACAAGCACGAGGAGGCGGCGCGTGAGGCCGCGGCGCAGGGCGCGCAGGTCATGTGCTTCCAGGAGCTGTTCTACGGGCCCTACTTCTGCCAGGTCCAAGAGCCGGAGTACTACGACTACACCGAGCCGATCCCGGACGGCCCGACGACGCAGCGCTTCCAGAGCCTGGCCAAGGAGCTCGGCATGGTGCTCGTGCTGCCGATGTACGAGATCGTGCAGTCGGGCATCTACTACAACACGGCGGCGGTCGTCGACGCCGACGGCAGCTACCTCGGCAAGTACCGCAAGCAGCACATCCCGCAGGTGAAGGGCTTCTGGGAGAAGTACTACTTCAAGCCCGGCACGGGCGGGTACCCGGTGTTCGAGACCGCCGTCGGCAAGGTCGGCGTGTACATCTGCTACGACCGTCACTTCCCCGAGGGTTGGCGAGCGCTCGGCCTGAACGGCGCCGAGATCGTGTTCAACCCGTCGGCCACCAGCCGCGGACTGTCGGAGTACATCTGGCGCGTCGAGCAGCCTGCCGCCGCGGTGGCGAACATGTACTACGTCGGCGCGATCAACCGGGTCGGCATCGAGCCGCTCGGCGACGACGACTTCTACGGGCAGAGCTACTTCGTCGACCCGGAGGGCAAGTTCGTCGGCGACGTCGGCGACGCCCACAAGCCGGAGCTGATCGTGCGCGACCTCGACCTCGACAAGATCAAGGAGGTCCGCGACCGCTGGGCGTTCTACCGCGACCGCCGCCCCGACGCCTACGACGACCTGGTCGCCGAATGACCCAAAGTTCTCGGTCGGAAATTGGTCGCTCTGGCGACCAGAAGCCGACCGAGAACGCCAGGGGGACGAGGAGGAACTGACATGGCTCGCATCCTGATCAAGAACGGCAAGGTGGTCGCTCCCACGGGTGTCCACGTCAACGACGTGCTGATCGACGGCGAGACGATCGCCGCCGTCGCCGCTGCCGGCTACTTCACCGAGGAGGGCCTCGACCAGGTCATCGACGCCGGAGGCAAGTACGTCATCCCCGGCGGCATCGACGTGCACACCCACTTCGAGCTGCCCTTCGGCGGCACCGAGGCCAGCGACACGTTCGAGACCGGCACGATCGCCGCCGCGTGGGGTGGGGTCACCACCGTCGTCGACATGGCGCTGCAGCGCTACGGCGAGAACGTGATCGACGGGCTGGCCAAGTGGCACGAGAAGGCTGCCGGCAACTGCGCCGTCGACTATGCGTTCCACCAGATCGTCGGCGGCGTCGACGAGGAGAGCCTGAAGGCGATCACCTACCTCACCGAGCACGAGGGCGTCACCAGCTTCAAGCTGTTCATGGCCTACCCCGGCGTGTTCTACAGCGACGACGGTCAGATCCTGCGGGCGATGCAGACGGCCAACGAATGCGGGGCGACGATCATGATGCACGCCGAGAACGGCATCGCCATCGACGTGCTCGTGCAGCAGGCGCTGGCCCGCGGTGAGACCGACCCGAAGTACCACAGCTACACGCGGCCGGCACTGCTCGAGGGCGAGGCCACACACCGGGCGATCGTCCTCAGCGAGGTCGCCGGCAACGTTCCGCTGTACATCGTCCACATGAGCGCCGGCGACGCGCTGGAGGAGCTGGCGGCGGCGCGCGACGCCGGGCGCAACGTGTTCGCCGAGACCTGCCCGCAGTACCTCTACATGACGCTGGAGGAGACGCTGGCCAAGCCCGGCTTCGAGGGTGCGAAGTGGGTGTGCTCACCCCCGATCCGCTCGCCGCACGACACGCACCACCACCAGGCCGACCTGTGGCGCGGGCTGCGGATGAACGACATCGCGATCGTCTCGACCGACCACTGCCCGTTCTGCTTCAAGGACCAAAAGGAGCTCGGCCGGGGCGACTTCTCCAAGATCCCGAACGGCATGGCGGGCATCGAACACCGCATGGAGCTGATCTACCAGGGCGTCGTCAAGGGCGAGCTGAGCCTGGAGCGCTGGGTGGAGACGTGCAGCACCACGCCGGCGCGCATGTTCGGCATGTATCCGAAGAAGGGCATCATCGCCCCCGGCTCCGACGCCGACGTCGTCGTGTGGGATCCAGACACGCAGACCCACATCGGCATCAACGCCAAGCACCACATGAACACGGACCACTCGTCGTGGGAGGGCTACGTGATCGACGGCAAGGTCGACACGGTGATCTCCCGCGGCCTCGTGGTGATGGAACACGACACCTACACGGGACGCAAGGGCCACGGGCAGTTCGTCGAGCGCGGCCTGTCGCAGTACCTGGTCTGAGGAGACGACGATGACGAAGCGGATCTCGCACTGGATCGACGGAGCGGTCGTCGAGTCGACGTCGGGGCGCAGTGCCCCGGTGTTCAACCCTGCGACGGGGGAGGTCGCGGCCGCCGTCGACCTCGCCGACGTCGCCGAGGTCGACCGCGCGGTCGCATCGGCGAAGGCGGCGTTCGCCGGTTGGCGTGCCACCAGCCTCTCCAAGCGCTCCGAGGTGCTGTTCGCGATGCGCGAGCTCGTGTCGGCCAACGCCAAGGAGATCGCGTCCCTGTTGACCGCCGAGCACGGCAAGGTGCTCGGCGACGCGCTCGGCGAGGTGGCCCGCGGCCTCGAGAACATCGAGTTCGCCTGCGGAGTGCCCCACCTGTTGAAGGGCGGGTTCAGCGAGCAGGCCTCGACCGGCATCGACGTCTACAACATCCGCCAGCCACTCGGCGTCGTCGCCGGCATCACGCCGTTCAACTTCCCGGCGATGGTCCCGATGTGGATGTTTGCAAATGCACTCGCCTGTGGGAACACGTTCGTGCTCAAGCCGAGCGAGAAGGATCCCTCGGCGTCGCTGTTCATCGCCGAGCTGTTGGCCAAGGCAGGGTTGCCGGCCGGCTGCTTCAACGTCCTCCAGGGCGACAAGGTCGCCGTCGACCGCATCCTCGAGCACCCCGACATCGCCGCGGTCAGCTTCGTGGGATCCACTCCGATCGCCAAGTACGTGTACGAGACCGGCACGCGAAACGGCAAGCGGGTGCAGGCGCTCGGCGGGGCGAAGAACCACATG
>CAZMGD010000082.1:0-19215 GCA_964565705.1 uncultured Ilumatobacteraceae bacterium
TTGAAGTCCTTGCCGCTGATCGCGACGCCGCGATCGGTCGCGAGTTGGCGCAGCACGGGTGTGTCGACCGCGAGGTTCGGCGCACCGTTGGCGAACGGCACGCCCTCGAGGATCGCTGCGTAGGCGTAGAGCATCGACGGAGCCACGGTCGGGTCGTCGGCGTCGATCGCGGCCTCGAACGACTCGATGTCCATGTGGGCCGGGCCGGGCTCGATGTAGATCTCGGTGCTGGCCGCCCAGAGCATCACCACGCGGTCGAGCTTGTTGGTGTCGCGGAACGTGTTGATGTCCTCGCGGATCGCCTCGAGCATCGCCCGCTTGGAGATCTTGCCCTTCGTGTTGTCGGCGTCGATGTTCTTGACGTATGACCGGTCGAACGCGGCGGGCATCGGGCGGATGTCGCGCAACACCTCGGCGACCTGCTCGATGTGCTTGCCGCCCTCGAGCACGCCGGCGCGGGTCGCGGCGACGTAGCAATCGTCCGGGAACGGATCCCAGGCGCCCCACACGATGTCGTCGAGCGACGCGAGCGGTACGAAGTCCTTGATCAGCGGATGGCGGTTGTCGGTGCGCTTGCCGAGACGGATCGTGTCCATCTGCGTCAGCGACCCGATCGGCAGGCCGAGGCCGCGCTTCACGAGCTCGACGCCCGCGATCAGCGTGCTCGCCACCGCGCCAAGGCCGACCGTGAGCACGCCGAGCTTGCCGGTCGCCGGTGCGATCGTCGGCGTGGGCGACTCGGAGTTGCTGGCGTCGGTCGAGGTCGGATCGGTCATGTAGTGAGGCTCCTTGCGTACTGGCCGGGCAAGGCTAGGCCGCTCGCAGGGGTCGCGGTAGCGTCCGGTCCGCGTGACCGAGACCGACACCCCCACCGACTTCACCCGTACGCCCGGCGGCGCGATCCTGATGGACGGCATCACGCTCCGCGATGAGGTGGTCGCCGGCGTGCGCCGCCGCATCGAGGCGCTCGGCAACCCTGCGGTGTGCCTGGCCACCGTGCTCGTCGGCGACGACGGCCCGAGCCAGAAGTACGTCGCCGGCAAGCACACCCAGGCGGCGAAGGCCGGGTTGGTGAGCCGCAACGAGACGCTGCCGGCGACCGCGTCGCAGGCCCAGGTCGAAGACCTGGTCGGGGGTCTGGCGGCAGACCCGTCGGTGCACGGCATCCTGGTGCAGCTGCCGCTGCCCGGTGGCCTGGACCCGGAGCCGGTGCTGCGCCTCGTACCCGTGGACAAGGACGTCGACGGCCTCACCGAACTGTCCCTCGGCCGGCTCGTGCGCGGCGTGCCCGGACTCGTGCCCTGCACCCCGCTCGGCGTGATGCGCCTGTTGGAGCGCTATGGCGTGGCGACGAGCGGCAAGCGAGCGGTCGTGATCGGCCGTTCGACGCTCGTCGGTCTGCCCGTGTCGTTGCTCCTCGCCCGCAAGGGCGTCGACGCCACGGTGACGATGGCCCACAGCCGGACGCACGACCTGGTCGGCCTCTGTCGCGACGCGGACATCATCGTCGCTGCGGCTGGCCAGGCGCGGATGATCACCGCCGACCACGTCAAGCCCGGTGCGGCGATCATCGACGTCGGCATCTCCCGCTCCGAGGCCGGTCTGGTCGGCGACGTCGACTTCGACGCGGTGGAGTCGATCGCCGGGGCGATCACCCCGATGCCGCGCGGCACGGGCCCGATGACGATCGCCTGCCTGATGGAGAACACCCTCACCGCCGCGGACCTCCAAGGCGCCATCTGACGGGCTGGCACCGCCGGATCCACACGAGGGGCTGGTACCCCCGCGCTGAAGGTGTCAGAAGCCTGCGCCGGTCGTCCAGGTGCTGTGAGCAGGAAGTTCTGACACCGTGGGGCGAGCGGCGGCACCCGCTCGGTGGAGGTGTCAGAAGCCTGTTCCGGTCGTCCAGGTGCTGTGAGCAGGAGGTTCTGACACCCGGCGGGAGCGCGACCAGGCCCCACGCCGTCCGGCACCTACAGGTACGGCGCGAGCTCGGCGTGGATGCGGTCCAGCGACTGCTGGGCGAGCAGGACGGCCTTGCGCGCCGTGAACGGCACCCTGCCGGTGTTCTCCAGGGTGCGCAGCTCGCCGCTGACCCGCTCCACCGCCTGCTGCACCTGGCGTTCGTCGCTGTTGCGATCGATGCCGAGCCGCGAGGTGACACCGGCGTGAAGGAACAGCGGCCGCACGATCCGCCGGACCGGCTTGGGTAGGAGCAGCCGTCCCGCCGCCAGGTCGCGCAAGACGTCGAGCTCCGACAGCATCGGCAGCTCGATGCGGGTGTTGTCGATCTCCTCGAACAACTTCGTGCGCGCCGGGCCCGGCGCCGCGTGCTGGGCGGCGTTGACGAGCAGCGCCAGGCCGGCCGCGGCGCGCACGACCGAGCCGCGCTGCTCGGCCAACTCCTCGGCCAGCGCTCGCAACCGGGACAGCGCCGCGCTCGACATCACCTCGGCGTCGGTCAGCACGGTCGTCCCCGCGGTCAGCGACGCGACGACCGCGCTCGCCGTTGCCGGCCCCCCGGCTCCGGTGATCACCAGCGTCTCGATCACGATCGGGCCCGCCGGCGCCGGCTTCAGGACCTCGACCGCCTTGGACGCTGTAGGGCGAGCACCGTCGGCGTCGTCGTCGACGAACGTGACCAGCAGGTCGCAGTCGGCGACCTCCTCGGGCGCAAGGTCGAGGTCGGGCACGATCTGCAGGTCGATGTCACGGCGCCCGGGGGAGTCGACGCTCAGTTCGGCGCGCGGTCGGCCACCGCGCAGCGCGCCTCCTGGCGCACCCGACACGAGCACGTCGCCGCGGTCGTCGAACTCGACGCCGACGCCCACGCTGGCGTCTCCGACGGAGACGACACCGACGGTCTCGAGGCCGCGGCGGATCGTCACGTTCGACCCGGCGAGTGCCACGACCGTCTGCTGTGCCGGCCGCAGCCCGAGCAGTGCCCACGCCGCGCTGAAGGACTCCGGGAAGCCGCTCGTCACGGCCGTCACGACCAATGGCCGCGTGAGGTGGACGTCCGCGGCGTCGAGCAGGGACAGACCCTGCGGCGCGATCGCCGCACCGCGGGCGATCATCATCAGGTCCTTCACCCGGCCGGCCGCGCCGACCGGTTGGAGCGAGGGCCGGCTCGCCGACGGCGGCGGAGCCAGCTGTGACGGCGCGGCGCTGACCAGCGTCCCCGGGCTGCGCGCCTCGGGCTTCGGGGCGGTCAGGCGGGTCATGACCTCGCGCAGCTGATCGCCGAGCTTCGTGGCCGATCCGGTGCGCAGATCGGGATCGGTCGCCATCCCGGCTTCGAGGATCGTCTGCAGCGCCGGGTCCAATCCGTCGCGGCGGTCGGCCAGCTGCGGGATCGTCGTCGACCCCTCTCGCCGGCGCACGCCCGAGAGCGTGCCGCTGGCGAACGCCTGTGCTCCGGTGAGCAGCTCGAAGAGCACGGCCGACGCCGCGAACACGTCGACGCGCCGGTCGATGTTGTCCGACGCTCGTGCTTGCTCGGGGGCCATGTAGGCCGGCGTGCCCGCGGCCAGCGTGAAACCCGACGCGGCAGCCACGTCCTTGGCGAGGCCGAAGTCGCCGAGCATCACCGCCTGATCGCCGATCAGGCGGCCCTCGCGCGCTGCCGCCGCGCGCTCGTGGTTGCGCACCGAGCGGAACAAGACGTTGCTCGGCTTCACGTCGCGGTGCACGACGCCGTAGTCGTGCACGATGCTCAACGCGTCGCACACCTCGATCGCCAGCGACAGCGCCTCGGCCACCGGCATCAGCCGGCCCGACTCGCGGATGCTCTGGATCCGTTCGTGCAGGCTGCCGCCGTCCGCCCACGCCATCACGAAGTACGGCCGACCGTCGGGCAGCTCGTCCACGTCGTGCACCCGCACGATCCGGTCGTGGTCGATCCGGCGCAGGATGCGGGCCTCGCCGATGAAGCGCTGGCGGATGTCGGGGCTGCGCGACCAGTTGTCGGCGAGCACCTTGATCGCCACCCGGGTCTCGAGCAGCTCGTCGAACGCCAGCCAGACCGTGGCGAAGCTGCCGGCGCCCAGCGCCTTCTCCACCAGGTACTTGCCGATGCGGTCCGGACCACGCACCGCGACATCATCGCCGGTGACGTGCCACCCGAGCGAACAGCGCCAAGTAGCCTGCCCGGTTCGAGGCCCGGCGAAAGGACGACGTTGCCGCAACCCTGGATCCTGTCGATCGACTTCGGCACCAGCTACACGCTGGTCGCCGCCAAGCTGGGTGACCGGACGCCCGAAGTCGTGGAGGTCGGTGGCGAGCGACGGATGCCGAGCGTCGTCATGGTCGAGGCCACCGGCAACGTCGTGGTCGGGCGCACCGCCGATGACCTCTCGGGGTCCAACCCGGGCAACACGCTGCGGGCTCCGAAGAACCGCCTCGGCGACCAGGCCCCGGTCGTGCTCGGCGGTCGCCCGTACCAGGTCGTGCAGCTCGTGGCCGCGCTGTTGCGCACGGTCTACGACGAGGCGGTGTCGCAGATGGACGGCCCGCCGACCGAGGTCCGCCTGACGCACCCGGCCGTGTGGAACCGACCCCGGCTCAACCGGTTGTTGGAGGCCGCGGCGAAGGCCGGCCTGCCGAACACGGCGCTGGTGCCCGAGCCCGTCGCTGCGGCGCTGTCCTACGCGAGCGAGTCCGGTGTGGAGGAGGGCGGTCACCTCGTCGTGTACGACCTCGGGGGTGGCACGTTCGACACCGCCGTCGTCACCGCCCGCCGCGGCGGGTTCGTCGTCGAGGGCCGACCCGGCGGCGACCAGAACATCGGCGGTGAGCTGTTCGACGAGCTGGTGATGAACCACGTCGGCGAGCAGCTGCCACCCGAGGCGTGGGAGCAGATCCAGGTCGCCGACGAGCCGACGTGGCAGCAGGTGGGGGCCTCGCTGCGCAAGGAGGCCCGGCGGGCCAAAGAGACGCTCTCGTCGCACCCCTACGCCGACCTGCTGGTGCCGTTGCCCGACGGGCTGGTGCAGGTGCGGATCACGCGCGACGAGTTCGAGCAGATCGCCGGCCCCTACGTCGACGAGACCGTGAACCTGCTGCGTCGCTGCATCACCGATGCCGGGGTGGACGAAGCATCGGTCGACAGCATCTACCTCGTCGGCGGCGCCAGCCGCTCGCCGATCGTCGAACGGCTCGTCAAGGCCGCGTTCCCGGACGTGCACGTGAGCCGCCGTGGCGACCCGAAGACGTCGGTCGCGCTCGGCGCGGCGCGCGCCGTGCGCTCGGGAGCCACCCCGGGCGCCAGCTCGGCGACCACGCAAGGGGCGTCCGCGCCGACCGCCGAACAAGGTCTCGTGCTCGGCCCCCCGTCGAATCCGTCGTCGCCCTCGGCTGCGACCAGCCAACCGTCGTCCCCGCCGGCTCCGACCAGTCAAGCGAGCCAGCCGCCGGGCGTGGTGACGTCCAGCATCCCCCCGACCGCGCCGCACCAGGCCGCCGGCACCCAGGCCACCGGCAGCTTCCCTCCGGCACCGGTGCCGGCGCACACGTCGAACCCGCCGACGGTCGCGACCGGGGCAGCGGGCTCGGTGCCCCCGACGACGCCCGCCTACCTGGCCTCGGGGCCGTCGCAGCCCGCGCCCGGAGGTCCGCCGAAGAACCGCTGGAACGCCAAGATGCTCGCCCTGATCGCCGTCGCCGCGGTGCTGGTGGGCGCGATCATCGGATTCGTCCTGCTGAAGGCCACCGACAGCGGAGCGACCGACACCACGACGACCACCACCGACGCGAGCACGACCGAGCCCGGTGAGCCGGCCGACCCCGACGACGTCATCCTGCAGCTCACCGATGTCGAGGGCCAGTTCCCGGACGGCACGTGGGCGGAGCAGGAGATCGACCCGGACGTCGAGACCGACAGCTTTTGCGACTTCACCGGTCCCGACGACGATCCCGAGGAGTGGACGCGCGCCTACAACTCGGGCGACGTCTACGTGTTCGGCAACATCTACCAGTACACAGACGCGGAAGCCGCGCTGCGCTCGCTCGGCCAGGATCAGGCGATCGTGGCCAACTGCGTGGGCGAGCACCCGTACACGATCGGCGGGGTCGACTACACCGCCCAACTGTTCGACGCGACCGCAGCCCTCGGTGAGACCCTGGGTCCGGACACGGCCGCGGTGGGCTACGTGCTCGTCCCGCCGGCCGACCAGACCGACCTCGAGCAGATCTCGGGGTACATCGTCGAGTGGAGGCGTGGCAAGCACATCGTCAGCACCGAGTTCTCCGTGACCGGACGGGTGCCGACCGACGACGAGAACAACAAGCTGGGCTTCCTGATCCGGCGCCTGTACGACCGCTCCGCGGACCTCTTGTGAGCCCCGCACCCCTGTATCTCTACGTGCGCGACCCGGACGACGGCGACCGTGTCGTCGGTGTGCGCTCGCAGGTGGTGCTCGGCCGCGACCTCACCTGCGAGGTCGTCGTGGCCGACGCCGAGGCGTCGCGACGCCACGCCGAGATCCGCCACGCCGACGGCGGGTGGACGGTGCGCGACCTCGGGTCCACGAACGGCACGTTCGTCAACGACCGTCTGGTCGTCGGCGCCGTCGACATCGCGCCGGGTGACGTGGTGCGCATCGGGCGGGTCTCGATCGAGCTGCACCTCACCGACCCGACGCCCGCCGACCGCCGGCAACCGTAGCGACGCATCGACCGTCCAGGGTCTGCAACACTGCAGCACCGGCCGAGCGCCGGGCCGGGCGACCACGACGGGAGTGACCACCAATGATCGCGAGTTCGGCTGCCGAAGACCGCTTCGCCCAGCTCCTGCTGTGCATCACGATCGTGCTCGTCCTCGGGCGGTTGGTCGCCATCCTGTTCCGCAAGATCAACCAGCCCGTCGTGATCGGCGAGATCCTGGTCGGCATCGCGCTCGGACCCAGCTTGCTCGGGCTGCTGCCGGGCGATCTCGACGAGCGGCTGTTCCCCGCGTCGATCCAGCCATATCTGAAGATCGTGGCCTCGCTGGGCCTGGTCCTGTTCATGTTCATCGTCGGCCTCGAGGTCGACCTCGACGTCGTGCGGCGCAGTGGGTCGCGCGCGGTGGCGATCTCCCTCACCTCGATCGCCCTGCCGTTCGCGCTCGGGTTCATGCTGCTCGGCCACCTGCTGCACGAGGACAACAGCTGCGTCGCCGTCGAGGCCGTCGCCACCGCCGACGGGTCGGTGCCGCCGGAGGAGTGCACGTCCGAGGAGGTGCAGGACAAGCAGCAGGAGGTCGCCGACCAGACCGCGGACGCCGAGAACGACGGCAAGGAGGTGCCCAAGCCGGTGCAGGGGAAGTCGGTCGACTTCTTGCCGTTCGCGATGTTCCTCGGCGTGAGCATGTGTGGCACCGCGTTCCCGGTGCTGGCGCGCATCCTGGCCGAGCGCAACATGTTCCGGATCCCGCTCGGGCTCCTGCTCGTCGCCTGCGCGGCGATCGACGACATCGTCGCGTTCACGCTGCTCGCGTTCGCCGCCGCGCTCGCCAACGGTGGCGGCGTCGGCGAGGTGCTGTTGATGGTCGGGCAGGTCGCGCTGTTCGCGGTCGTGCTGTTCGTCGTCGTGCGCCCGATCCTCGAGAAGCTCGTGGTCGGGCCGTACCGGCGTACCGGCAGGCTGACCCTCGAGCACCTGGGCATCCTGTTCGTCGGGTTGCTGCTCTCGTCGCTCATCACGACGAAGATCGGGGTGCACGAGCTGATCGGCGCATTCCTGTTCGGCACGGCGGTGCCCCGCCGCGGCGCCGGCAACCTGTTCCACGACGTCGCCCACCGGGTGGAGGGCGTCAGCCTCCAGATGTTGCTGCCGGTCTTCTTCGTGATCGCGGGGCAGGGGGTCGACATCACCGGGTTGTCGATGTCCGATGTGCCGACGATCCTGCTGATCCTGCTCGTCGCCTGCGTCGGCAAGATCGTCGGTGCAACCGGGGCGGCGAGGGCCACGGGTGTGCCCAGGCGCCAGGCGTGGGCGGTCGGGGCGATGATGAACACCCGGGGCCTCACCGAACTGGTCATCCTTCAAGTGGCCCGCGACGCCAACGTGATCAACGATCACGTGTACACGATGCTCGTGATCATGGCGGTGATCACGACGGCGATGGCCGGGCCGATGCTCAGCCTCGTGTACCCCAAGCGCTGGCTCGACCGCGACATCGCCGAGGCCGAGCGCAAGCGCACCAACGCGGCGAAGGATCGTGTCGCGGTCGTCGTCGACTCACCCGACGACGCCCGCCCCGCCGTCGATCTGGCGGCGGCGTACGGCGGTGGCCGCGACACGGGCGCGGTCACGTTGCTGCGCTTCACCGAGGACACCGGCGGGCTCGCCGCGTTCGTCGACAACCTCGGCGACCTGGACGCGCTGCGGGCGACCGCCGCCGAGACGGGCGTGAACGTCCAGGTGATCAGCCGCGCCTCCACGGACCCGCCGGCCGACACCGTCGCCGAGGTGGAGCGGCTCGGCGTCGCCGCCGTCGTGCTGCCGCCGGCGATGCTCGATCTCGCGCCGGCGGTGCGCCGTGCTGGGGCCGACGTCATCGTCGCCGGTGCCGCGCCGATCGGGTCGTCGGGCATCCAGGTCGAGGGCGGTTCCGGGGGCGACGAGGAGGCCGCGCTCGAACTGGGTGCGCGACTCGCCCTCTACCACCAGGTGCCGCTGCACGTGCGCGGCGGCATCGGCCGCAGGGCTCGCAAGGCCCTCGACCGCCTCGGTGTCGACGTCCGCGATGATGACAGCGGAGCCCTCGTGAGCTCGGACCTCGGGGCCGACCGCGGCGACGTCGCGGCGATCGTCGAGTCGGGTGAGCGCGACCGCGTGCCGCTGACCGAGAGCCTCGACACCTGGCTCGAGACCGAGGAGATCACCCCGCTCTCCAGCATCTGAGCGCTTCACCTGCGCAACGTGGTCAGAGGGTGTCCACGTTCGCGCTGCACAGTGCGGGGAATGACCGAGCGAGCGCCCCAATGGCAAGCGCCCGCTTGTGATATCCACTGGTCGGGTCGCGACCGCTCTGCGATGATTGTCGGCGACCCGTGCAGTCGGAGTACCGACTTCGACCACAAGGAGCCCCCGAGATGAGTGCCCCCGCCCAGCATCTTCCGGCATCTCGCCCGTCCGTGTACGCCCGGATCGCCGCTGCCTGCCACGACCGGCGGCGGGTGGTGGTCATCGCCTGGGTGGCGGTGATCGTCCTCGTCGGCGCGCTCTCGGGTGTGCTCGGCAACAGCTTCCGCGACCAGTTCGACCTGCCCGATTCGGACTCGAAGACCGGAGTCGACATCCTGGAGCGCGACTTCGGCGGGGTCGGCACCGGTGCCACGGGCACGATCGTGTTCCGGGCCGAGCAGGGCGTCGACGATCCAGCGGTGCAGCAGGCGATGAGCGAGCTCTTGGCCGGCGTGGCCGAGCAACCGAACGTACTGGGCGTGGAAAGTCCCTACGCCGACGGCGGTGAGCGGCTGATCTCGGCGTCGGGGCCGAACGCGGGGTTGATCGCCTACGCCAACGTGAACATGCCCGACGACATCCAGCTCACGGACGCGACCGCCATCCGCGACTACATCGACGAGCACCTCCCGTCGATCGACGGCGTGCAGATCGAGCTCGGTGGCGTCTACTTCGCCGAGATGGAGGCCCCCTCGGCGGAGGCGATCGGCCTCGCGTTCGCGATCATCATCCTGATCGTCGCGTTCGGCTCGGTGCTCGCGATGGGCCTGCCGATCGGCGTCGCCCTCGCCGGCATCGGCCTCGGTACCTCGCTCGTCATCCTCGCCAGCAACGTCGCGCCGGTGCCCGAGACCGGGCAGTTCGTCGGGATCATGATCGGCCTCGGCGTCGGCATCGACTACGCGCTGCTGATCGTGACCCGGTACCGGGAGCAGCTGCACACGGGGCACACGGTGCGCGAGTCGATCCTGACCTCGATCGACACCGCCGGGCGGTCGGTGGTGTTCGCCGGTGGAACGGTCGTGATCTCCCTGCTCGGCATGCTGGTGATGAACGTCGCGTTCGTCACCGGGCTCGCGCTCAGCGCCGCGCTGGTCGTGCTCGTGACGATCGCCGCCTCGCTGACCCTGCTGCCGGCGCTGCTCGGCTTCGCCGGCGGCAACGTCGAGAAGACCAGGTGGCGGGGCCTGATCGCCGCCGGCTTGGTGGCCGTGGCGCTGTTCGGCGCCGGCATCGGCCTCGGCGCCCTCTTGGTGTGCCTGCCGCTGGCGATCGTCGTCCTGATCGCCGGGATCTGGCTGCCGGCGCTGAAGGCCGAGGTCAAGCGACGCCCGCCGAAGCCGCTGCGCGACACGCTGGCCTACCGGTGGAGCCGGGTCATCCAGCACCGCCCCTGGCCAGCCGCGATCGGCTCGGCGATCGTCCTGTTGATCCTCGCCATCCCGCTGCTCGGCATGCGGCTCGGTTTCGCCGACGAGAGCAACTACCCCGACGACACGACGACCAGGAAGGCCTACGACCTGTTGGTCGAGGGCTTCGGCGTCGGGTTCAACGGCCCGATGCTGCTCGTCGCCGAGCTGCCGGCCGGCTTCGACCAGCCCGGGCTGCAGGCGGTCTCCGACGCCGTCTCCACGTCGCCGGGCGTCGCGTTCATGTCGCCGCCGACCGTCAGCGACAACGGTGCATCCGTGCAGTGGCTCGTCGTGCCGACGACCGGCCCGCAGGACGAGGCGACCACCCAGCTCGTCAACCGTCTCCGCGACGACGTGCTGCCTCCTGTCGAGGCATCGACGGGCCTGGACATCAACGCGACCGGAGCGGTCGCGATCAACGTGGACTTCTCCAACTACCTGGCGGAACGCCTTCCGTACTTCTTCGTCGCCGTGCTCACGTTGTCGTTCCTGCTGCTGATGGTCGTGTTCCGGTCCTTGCTCGTGCCGCTGAAGGCGGTGATCATGAACCTGCTGACGATCGGCGCCGCCTACGGGGTGGTCGTCGCCCTGTTCCAGTGGGGCTGGCTCGGCGACGTCACCGACGTGTCCCCCGCGCCGATCGAGACGTGGATCCCGATGATGCTGTTCGCCATCACGTTCGGCTTGTCGATGGACTACGAGGTCTTCCTCCTGTCGCGCATCCAGGAGGAGTGGCATCGCACGGGCGACTCGCGCACATCCGTCGCCGACGGCTTGGCGGCGACCGCCAAGGTGATCACCGCCGCGGCAGCGATCATGGTCGTCGTGTTCGGCAGCTTCCTCCTGGAGAACGACCGCGCACTCAAGATCATGGGTGTCGGTCTCGCCATCGCGATCTTCCTCGACGCGACGATCGTGCGCATGGTGCTCGTGCCGTCGACGATGGAGCTCCTCGGTGACAAGAACTGGTGGCTGCCGCGCTGGCTCGACCGGATCCTGCCGCACGTGAACGTCGAGGGCCCCGCGGTGCCGGTCGAGGAGGAAGTGCGCGAGCCGGTGCTGGTCGCCAGCGAATGAGCGAGGGCGCTCGGTACGGTGGACGCCGTGCCCAGCGCCATCGTCGTCGGGTCCGGACCGAACGGACTGGCCGCGGCGGTCACGCTCGCCCGTGCTGGCGTCGAGGTCGAGGTGGTCGAGGCCGAGGACTCGATCGGCGGCGGCACGAGGAGTGCGGAGCTGACGCTGCCCGGTGTGGTCCACGACGTGTGCTCGGCGTTCCACCCGACCGCGCTTGCCTCACCGTTCTTCGCCGGTCTCGCCACGGATCTCGAGCGCCACGGGCTGCGCTGGCGCTGGCCCGACATCCAGCTGGCCCATCCGTTCGACGACGGTTCGGCGGCGGTCATGTTCCGCTCGATCGACGAGACGGCCGCCGGCCTCGGCCGGGACGGGGATGCCTGGCGCCGCACGTTCGGCTCGCTGAGCGAACACCTCGGCGAGCTCGTCGAGGACATCTTCGGCCCGATCCTGCACGTACCACGCCACCCGCTGCGCGTGGCGTCGTTCGGGGCGCGGGCGGCACTGCCGGCGACGCTGCTGGCCCGGGCGTGGCGTGATGATCCGGCGCGCGCGCTGTTCGCCGGCGTCGCCGCCCATGCGATGTACCCCCTGACCCGGCCGATGACGTCGTCGGTCGGGCTGATCCTCACCGCCGCCGGCCATGCCCACGGCTGGCCGGTGGCGCACGGCGGCTCGCAGGCGATCGCCGACGCGCTGAGCGGGCTGCTCGGAGAGTGCGGCGGCACGATCTCGACCGGCAGGCGGGTGGACCGGGTCGCTGACCTGGATGCCGACGTCGTGCTGCTCGACGTCGCGCCCGGCGCCGCGGCCGACATGCTCGGCGACCGGCTGCCGTCCCGGGTCCGGCGACGCTACCGCCGATACCGCCATGGTCCCGCCGCCCACAAGGTCGATCTCGCGGTCGAGGGCGGGGTGCCGTGGACCAACGAGTCCTGCCGGTCAGCGGGCACCGTTCACCTCGGCGGCCCGCCCGAGGAGATCGTCGCGACGGAGGCCGCGATCCACCGGGGGCGGATGCCTGCGCGCCCGTTCGTACTCGTCGGCCAGCAGTACCTGTGCGACCCGGGCCGGTCCGCCGGTGATGTCCATCCGATCTGGGCCTACGGCCACGTGCCGGCAGGATTCGCCGGCGACGCAACGGACGCGGTGATCGCCCAGATCGAGCGGTTCGCCCCCGGCGTGCGCGACCGGATCGTCGGGGTCAGCTCGCGGGGGCCCGCAGACCTCGCCGCGCACAACGCGAACTACATCGGTGGCGACATCGCCAACGGTGCCAACGATCCGATCCAGACCGTGTTCCGCCCTGGCATCGCGGTCGATGCATATGCAACGGGTGTGCCGGGTGTGTACCTGTGCTCGGCGGCGACGCCGCCCGGCGCCGGCGTGCACGGCATGTGCGGCTACAACGCCGCTCGCCGGGCGCTGCAACGGATCGCCTGACCCCCCGCCGCCGCTACAACGTGCTCGAGTCGGGTCGCAGCACCGGCGCTGGTCAGGTCAGGCGCCGGCCAGGGCTTGGATGTGGGAGTAGCAGGCCTGCGACGCGACGCCACCGGTGAGCGTGCCGGCATCGAACAGCGTTGCGTCGGGGACGTAGGTGGCCTGGATGTTGAGCACGACGTTGGTCAGCGAATCGGCATCGGTCGCGGCGCAGGCCTGGTTGGCGATGTCCTGGGCCTGCTCGATCGTGAACCCAGCGGGCACCGTCGACCCGAGCGCCTGGGTGATGAGGGTGAACTCCTCTGCCGAGATCACCCCGTCCTCCTGCGGGTCCGCGGGTGGGGCCGTGTCGGGCGGCAGGGTGGTCGTCGTGGTGGTCGTGCTCGTCGCCGCCTCGAGCTGCGCCTCCAGATCGGCGACCTTGGCCGTGGCCTCGTCGAGCTCGCCCTGCGTGGCGGCGAGGTCGGACTGCGCGGTCGCCAGGTCGGACTGCGCGGTCTCCAGCTCCGTCGTCAACGAGTCGACGGTGGCCGTCGCATCGTCGAGCTCCGCCTGCATCGCCTCCTGGCCCTCCTGGATCGCGCTGAGCTGCGAGTCGAGCTCGTCACTGTCCGCCCGCAGCTCCTCGATCGCGTCGTCTCGGTCGTCCAGCTCACCTTTCAGGCTGAACGCCCAGATGCCGAGGCCGATCGCGGCGGCGGCGAGCACCGCGGCGAGCACCCACGGCAGCGTGCGGCCGCCGGACCCCTTGGGCGGTTGGGTCGCTGGGATGACCGGCGGCGAGGTTGTGCCGAGCGCGTCGGGCGCGGGCGGAGGTGTCGCGCCCGCCGGGAACGGAGCGATGGTCGGTGGTGCGGGCGGCGGGGCGGCGACCGTCGGCGACGGTGGGTCGGGAGGGTGCGGGGGCGGCGTCTCGACGCCGGGATCCGGGTCGGGCTGGTTCGACATGGTGATGTCCTCCGAGGGTCAGGGCCTGAGGCCGGAATCGAACGCGGCGACGAGCCGGCCGAAGCTGATCTGGGCGCCGGGTTCGATGACGCGGGGCTGGTCGGGAGCGAGCCGTTCCCATTGCTGGGCGCCGGCGTTCCAGACGAACGTCCCGTTGGTGGACCCGCGGTCCACCAGGTACACGTCCCACTCGATCGCCCGGACCTCGGCGTGCACGCGCGAGATCGTGTTCTGCGAGTCGACGAGGACCGCCGGCGCCGCCGAGCCGTTGCGGACTGCCGGATCGTCGTCGGGGTCTCGCCCGAACACGAGGTTGCCGGTGATGCTGTAGAACGTGCCGTCGGCGAAGGTGATCACGCCGAGGGCCGGGCGTACGTCCTCGGTCAGCACGAAGCTGGCCTGGTGCATGGCGATGCCGCAGACCGCGCAGAACCGGGCGCGCGGATCGTTGAAGTGATCGCGCGAGCAGCGCAGGCCGGCGACGCGAACGACGGCCGGCCCGCCGGGAGCGACCGCGGCGGTCTCTGCGGTCGGCGCGAGCGCCGGCGACTCGGCGGTCGGTGCGGGCTGTTCGGCCGGCACCGGCGCGGGGCCGCCCGCCACGGGCAGCGGCGCGACGTCTGGAAGGTCATCGTCGCTGCTGTCGGCGAGGAGCGACACGAGTGCCGCGGCGCCGGGATCGACCGACACCTGCGGGCCGTGGCCGTGGCCGGCGTGGTCGTGGTCGACCGGTGCGGGTGCGGGTGCGGGTGCTGGTGCTGGTGCCGGCGCGACCGGGGGCGGCGTCGCGGTGGTCACGACCTCTGGCTCGCTCGCCGGCTCGGGGGCGGCAGCGGGGGTGGCAGCGGGGGTGGCCACGGCCTGCTGCTCCCACGGCGTCGGCCCGGCCACGCTGCGCCGCAGCGTGAAGCCGTCGGCTGCGACGACGCCGCTCTCGAAGTCCAGCAGCGGGTCGTCGGCGAGCTGGCCGGTGGCGAGCAGCTCGATCGTCGCCGCGCCCTGGATCCTCTGCCGTTGCAACGAGGCGCCCGTGACGAGGGGGTGGCCGTCGACCGTGATCGGCGCTCCGCCGACGGTGAGCACCTCCAAGGCGTCGCCGTCGTCCACGAAGGCGGCGAGCGCGCTGACCGCCGCCCGTGGGATCGAGCGGGCGAGCTCGTCGAGGACGTCGCTCGCCGGTCGATCGCCGACGAGACCGGTCCAGCTGGCGAACGCGGCGTTGCCGACGGCGTCGGCCACCGCGTACACCGTCGCTCGACCGCTCCGCGCGAGCCGGCCGCGGCCGGCGCCGAAGTGGGGGATGAGCACGACGTGGTCCATCACGGCTCCTCGGTGGGGACAGGGGGAGGGGCAAGGCCGGCCGGCGGTGCCGACTGGGCCAGCGAATCGGCGATTCCGCCGATGATCGCGGCGACCTCGGCGGCCGTGACGGGCCGGTGTGTCACGTCGCGGTCCACGCAGGCGGCGATCAGATCGGCTTCGTCGGCGGAGAGCAGGTCGGCGCGGACGTTCGGCGGCTGGCGCAGGATCGCCCGCACGGCGAGCATCGCGTCGCCGTCGGTCTCCACCGGGTGGAGGTGGGTGCCCGTCAGCGCGTGGTGCAACACGGCGCCCAGCGAGTAGATGTCGGTGGACCGCCCGGCGGGATCGCCCAGCAGCAGCGCCGGGTCGATGAAGCCGATCGAAGCCAGCGGCGCCATCGACGTGACCGACCCGCCGCCCAGCTGCGCCAGGCCGAGGTCGGAGAGACAGGCGTCGACCGGTGCGGTCGACCGCAGGAGCACGTTGCCGGGGCGGATGTCACGGTGGGCGATGCCCTGCTCGTGCAGCGCGTGCACCGCTTCCGCGGCCTGTTGCACGGCGCGGAGCTTGCCGAGGTGGTCGAGCGGTGACGTCGGCGCGGCGAGCGTGCCGCCCTCGCACCACTCCATCGAGTAGAAGAACCAGTCCTCGTGCTGGCCGGCGTCGAAGAGCCGCACGAGGTGATCGTTCTGGACGCGGTTGAACAGCCGCAGCTCGCGGGTGAATCGGCGGAACGCGGCGTCGTCGCCCCCGGGGACGAGCTTCACCACGACCTGGGCGCCGACGTCGCCGAGCCGCGCCGGCGGCGTCGCCAGGAAGAAGCTGCCGTGCGATCCGTCGCCCATCTCCGCGGCGATCGCGTAGTCACCCACACGTGACGGCGCGTCCATCAACGCCTCCCCGTGCGTACCGAGCTGCTGTTCATCGATGGAGGTCCCTTCCCACTCGCCCGGCGGGCACTGTAGTAGGCGACCCGGACGGCCTCGGTGGAACCGCGGTTGCATCTTCGTGCCGATCCTTGGTTGAATGGCAACCTGTGACCGCCGGACACCGCGCCTCCACGCTCGTAGTACTCATCCGGTAGGCACGCGCGTCCACATACGCGTGTGCCTGACGACCTCCCACTGCGGGAGGTCGCTTCGTTTTTCCGCCCGATCCACCCGACCACCGACTCACGACATGGAACCGAGACCACGATGAAGATGACAGGAGCCCAGGCCCTCATCCGCTCCTTGGAGCTGGAGGGTACGGAGGTGATCTTCGGCCTGCCGGGTGGCTGCATCCTGCCGGCCTACGACCCGCTGCTCGACTCGCCGATCCGTCACATCCTCGTCCGCCACGAGCAGGGCGCCGGCCACATGGCCGAGGGGTACGCCCACGTGACCGGCCGTCCCGGCGTCGCGATGGTGACCTCGGGCCCGGCGGCCACGAACATGGTCACACCGCTGTGCGACGCCTACATGGACTCGATCCCGATGATCGCGATCACCGGCCAGGTGTCCACGGGAGCGATCGGCACCGATGCGTTCCAGGAGTGCGACACGGTCGGCATCACCCGCTCGGTCACCAAGCACAACGAGCTGATCATGAAGCCCTCGGACGTGCCGCTGGCCGTGCGCCAGGCGTTCCACATCGCGACGACCGGCCGGCCGGGCCCGGTGCTGCTCGACGTGCCGAAGGACGTGCTGCAGCTGGAGATGGACTGGTACTGGCCGAGCGACGACGAGGTGGCCGACAGCCTGCCCGGCTACCGCCCCACCACCAAGGGTCACCAGCGGATGATCAAGGAGGCGGCGCGGCTGATCCTCGCGTCCGAGCGCCCCGTCCTCTACGTCGGCGGCGGCATCCTCAAGGCCCGCGCCGCCGAGGCGCTGCGCGAGCTGGCCGAGCTGACCGACATCCACGTCGTGACCACGCTGATGGCCCGTGGCGCGTTCCCCGACGACCACCCCCTGTGCCTCGGCATGCCCGGGATGCACGGCAACGCCACCGCGATCACCGCGCTGCAGAAAGCCGACCTGCTGATCACGCTCGGCGCCCGCTTCGACGACCGCGTCACCGGCAAGGTGTCGACGTTCGCCCCCGAGGCCAAGATCATCCACGTCGACATCGACCCGGCCGAGCAGGGCAAGGTGCGCCGTCCCGACGTGCCGATCGTCGGCGACTGCCGCCTCGTCATCGAGGAGATGATCAAGGTGATCCGCGCCCTGCTCGACGGTGGCGAGACCCAGGCCGACACCTCGGCGTGGAAGAGTCGCATCAGCGGGTGGCGCGAGCAGTTCCCGCTGAGCTACGAGCAGAGCGAGCCCGGCGACGCGCTCAAGCCCCAGTTCTGCCTGGAGCAGATCCGCGACGCAGCGCCCGAGGGCACGATCCTGTGCAGCGGCGTCGGCCAGCACCAGATGTGGACCAGCCAGTACTGGAAGTTCAACGAGCCCTACACCTGGGTGAACTCCGGTGGCCTCGGCACGATGGGCTTCTCGGTGCCGGCGGCGATCGGCGCCAAGGTCGGCCGCCCCGACCGCACGGTGTGGGCGATCGACGGCGACGGCTGCTTCCAGATGACCGCCCAGGAGCTGGTGACCGCTGCCGTCGAGCGGATCCCGGTCAAGGTCGGGATCCTCAACAACTCCTACCTGGGCATGGTGCGCCAGTGGCAGGAGATGTTCTACGAGGAGCGCTACAGCGAGGTGTACCTGTCGCCCGACCTGCCCGACTTCGTCCGCTGGGCGGAGGCGATGGGCTGCGTCGGCATCCGGGTGGAGAGCCCGGAGGAGGCCGGCCCGGCGATCGACAAGGCCAACTCGATCGACGACCGCCCCGTCGTCGTCGACTTCCGCGTCGACGCCAGCGAGAAGGTGTTCCCGATGGTCGCCGCCGGTCACAGCAACGACGACGTCATGCTGCCGGCCGGGCAGCAGGAGCGCCGGGAGTTCCTCCGATGACGAGCGCTCAGAACCACCAGATCCTGTCGGTGCTCGTCGAGAACCGGCCCGGCGTGCTCGCCCGCGTCGCGGGGCTGTTCGCCCGGCGCGGCTACAACATCGTGTCGCTGGCGGTCGCCCCGACCGAGGACGACGGCTTCAGCCGGATCACGATCGTCGTCGACGTCGATTCGGCGCCGCTCGAGCAGATCGTCAAGCAGCTGTTCAATCTGATCGAGGTCGTCAAGATCAGCGAGCTCGACCCGCGCCGCTCGGTCGAACGGGAGCTGATGATCGCGACCGTGCGCGTCACGTCCGAGGACCGTGGCCAGGTCGTCGAGCTGACCAACATCTTCGAGGGCAAGATCCTCGGCGTCGGGGCCGAGGCCCTCACCGTGTCGCTCGAGGGTCACCCGACCAAGATCGACGACTTTGAAGACCTCCTGCGGAGCTATGGCATCGTGGAGCTGCAGCGCACCGGCCGGATCGCGCTGCCCAAGTTGGAACGAGAGGCGCGCCTGCGTGCCGTGAAGGGAAGGGCAGGCTGATGGCCGCCAATGTGTACTACGAGGCCGACGCCGACGGCTCCATCATCCGTGGCCGCAAGGTCGCGATCATCGGCTACGGCAGCCAGGGCCACGCCCACGCCTTGAACCTCAAGGACTCCGGTGTCGACGTCGTCGTCGGCCTGCGCGCCGGATCGAGCTCGGCCTCCAAGGCTGCCGAGCAGGGCCTGCGTGTCATGTCGATCGCCGAGGCGTCCGCCTACGCCGACGTGGTGATGATCCTGGCTCCCGACACCGAGCAGAAGCGGATCTTCGACGACGACATCGCCCCGAACCTCGTCGCGGGCAACGCGCTCGCCTTCGCCCACGGCTTCAACATCCGCTATGGCCGCATCGCCCCGCCCGAGGGTGTCGACGTGATCATGATCGCCCCCAAGGGCCCCGGCCACCTCGTGCGCCGCACCTACACCGAAGGCGGCGGCGTGCCGGCCCTGATCGCCGTCGCCCAGGACGCGACGGGCAAGGCCAAGGACCTCGCCCTGTCGTACGCCGACGCGATCGGCGGCGCCCGCGCCGGCGTGATCGAGACCACGTTCCCCGAGGAGACCGAGACCGACCTGTTCGGCGAGCAGGCCGTGCTGTGCGGCGGCCTGA
>CAZMGD010000083.1:0-19178 GCA_964565705.1 uncultured Ilumatobacteraceae bacterium
GTAGAAGCGGATCGGGTTGTTCGTCGACCCGCCGACGATCCTCACCGCCTCCAACATCCGCAGCACACCCAGCCCGGTGATGTTCGCCGTCAGCTCCGCCTGGTTGAAGCTCATCGCCACGAAGCTGATCGCACCCAGGTTGTACACCTCGTCGGGCTGGGCGACCTCCAACGCCTTCATCAAGGACGGCAGATCCGCCAGATCACCCGGCACCGGCTGCACGAACGGCAACTGGTCGCGCAACGTCTCGGCCCGCGGGTTGTTCTGCCCCTTGACCATCCCGAACACCTCGTAGTCCTGACCGTGCAGGAACTCGGCGAGATGCTGACCGTCCTGACCGGTGATCCCGGTGATGAACGCACGACGCGGCATGGATGGACACTCCCAGAAGGTCTGCGACAGGAACGGGCAAGCATACCCACGGCGCCTGGCGGGCCGCCGGGTACTCAGCGGCGGCGCCCGAAGCGGATCGTCGCGATCGGCAGGAAGACGGCGACGATGACGGCGCACCAGAGCAGGCTCAGCGCGACCCAGTAGGTGGTCGTGTGGTCGATGCCGACGACGTCGGTGCCGCCGTGCATCAGGCTGCGCACGGCGTTGATCACCACAGAGACCGGCTGGTGGGAGGCGAAGGGCTGCATCCAGCCCGGCATCGACTCGATCGGCACGTTGGCGTTCGACACGAACGCGAACGGGATCACGAGCATCGACATGCCCTGCGCGGCCTGGGCGCTGCCCGACACGAGTCCGATGACGATGAACACCCAGGTGAACGCCATGCCGGTGATCACGATGAGCACGAACGCGCCGATCACGCCGGCGACGCTGCCGTGGGGCCGGAAGCCGACGATCACGCCGAGCACGGCGGTCACGAACACGCTCCAGCCGACGAGCGCGGTGTCGGCGAGCGAGCGGCCGACCATCAGCGCCGAACGTGGCACCGGCAGCGACCTGAGCCGGTCGTACACCCCGCCTGCGGAGTCCTCGGCCACGCCCGCGGCGGCTGCCATGCCCGTCCACAGGATCGCCGTGACCAGGAACCCGGGCACGAGGAAGTCCACATACTCCAGCCCGCTGCCGGTAGCGATCGCCCCGCCGAACACGTAGCGGAACATGAACAGGAACAGGGCGCCCTGGATCGTGCTGGTGGCCAGCACCTGCGGCGTGCGGAAGAACTGCAGCACCGTGCGCCGGGCCGAGCCCGTCGCGGTCGTGAGGTAGGTCGCCCCCGGCGCCGCGGGGCGTGGGGATCGGGTCGTCGTCAGCGTCGCGGTCACGAGCCGGCCTCCTGCATGTCGTGGTCGTCGGGTGCAGCGCCGGTGAGGGCGAGGAACACCTCGTCGAGGGTCGGGCGGCGCAGGCCGATGTCGTCGACACCGATGCCGTGCTCGTCGAGCAGGCGCACCGCCTCGGCGAGCTGACCGGCACCGGTCACGGGCACCGTGACACGGTGGCCGTCGACGTCGATGCGCGGCGCTTCGTCGGAGATCCCGGCGAGGAGCCGGCCGATGTCGTGCACGTCGGTCCCGGTGTGGGGGCGCACCTCGACGACATCGCGTCCCGACTGCGACTTCAGCTCGTCGGGGGTGCCGGCGGCGATCACCCGCCCATGGTCGATGATGACCACGTCCTTGGCCAGCTGGTCGGCCTCCTCCAGGTACTGCGTGGTGAGCACCACGTCGGTGCCGTCGGCGACGAGCTCGCGGATCGACGCCCACAGCTCCTGGCGGGTGCGGGGGTCGAGACCGGTGGTCGGCTCGTCGAGCAGCAGGAGCCTCGGCCGGCCGACGAGGCTGGCGCCGAGGTCGAGGCGGCGGCGCATGCCACCGGAGTACGTCCGCACCAGCCGATCGGCGGCGTCGTCGAGGCGAAGCCGCTCGAGCACCTCCGCGGCCGCGGTGGCGGCGGCCTTCCTGTCCAGCCCGAACAGGCGAGCGACGAGCACGAGGTTCTCGCGCCCGGTCATCGCCTCCTCCACCGAGGCGTACTGCCCGGCGAGGCCGATGATCCGGCGCACCTGCGCCGGATGGGCGACCGCGTCGATGCCGCCGACGAGCAACGTGCCCGCCTGCGGCTTCAACAGCGTCGCGACGGCGCTGACGAACGTCGTCTTGCCGGCACCGTTGGGCCCGAGCAGGGCGGTCAGCTGCCCCGACTCGGCCACGAGGTCGAGGCCGTCGAGGGCACGGGTGTCCCCGTACCGCTTGACCAGGCCGGTGGCTTCGATGATCGGGGGCATCAGGGCTCCTCGTGGGTGGATGGGACGACTGGTGTCCCGAGCTCGGGCAGTGGCTCTCCGGCGGCGACGCGGCGCCACGAGTCGAGGCCGGAGAAGGTGCCGTCGCGCAGCTCGGCGACCACGGATCGGACGAAGTCGGCCTCGGCCCGGCGCATCGCCAACTCGTACTCGGCTTCGAGCAGGAACACCCGGGGCAGGGAGAGCTCCCGGCGCCCGGACTCGAGCGCGGTGGTGTCGAGGGCGAGCGCCTGGTCGAGGGCGACCAGGCGACCGGTCAGCAGCTCCAGCGCTTCGTCGGGGTCGAGCGCGCCGACGAGGGTCAGCGCGGCCTCGAACTGGGGATACTCCTTCGCCGGCGTGCCCACGAGCTCGGCCAGCCAGTCGAGCGCCTCGGCCCTCCCGGCTGCGGTCAGCGCGTAGACCGTGCGCTCGGGCCGGTTGCCGGCGCGCCGGGTGTCGACGACCTCGATCAGCTGGCGCCTGGCCAGGCCGTTGACGACGGCGTAGAGGGATCCGAAGTTGAGCCGCATCGAGCGATCGTGCTGCCGGAAGCGCAGCGTGCGCGCCACGTCGTAGGGATGCAGCGGCCCGTCGAACAGCGTGACGAGCACCGCGAGCGCGAGCGGGTTCGTCCGGGAGGATCGGGACACGTCCGATATTGAATACTCGGTTCAGAGCATTTGCAACCGTGCTCACCGAACTAGCCTGCGGTCCGCATGGGCCGCGACGTGACGACCGTGGCGTTCGACGTCGGCCCGCTGCACGGCACGATCAGCGGGGTCGGCGTGGCGACCCAGGGCATGCGCGACGCCCTGCTCGAGCTCCCCGACGTGCAGCTCGTGCCATACGTGTTGAGCGCTCGCGCCGCGCTCCAGCCCGGCGCCCGGCGCCTGCCCCTGCCGGCCGGGATCGCCCACCGGGCATGGGCTCGGGCCGCGGTGCCGCGGGTGGATCGGTGGCTGCGCCCGGCCGCGGTGATCCACGGCACGAACTACGCGGTACCGCCGTCGCGCCTCCCCCGCGTCGTCAGCGTGTACGACTGCTGGTTCCTGCGCCACCCCGAGCAGGTCTCGCCAGACGTCCGACGGGCCGGCGACGTGCTCCGCCGGGCGGTCGCCACCGGCGCCCATGTGCACGCGTCGTCGGAGTCGACCGCCCGGCAGGTGCGCGACCTGCTGCACACCGACCGGGTGCACGTCGTGGCGCTCGGCCCACCACCGCTCGCTCATCGCCGACCGGTGCCCGCCCCCGGCGCGCCGTTCGTGCTCGCCCTCGGCACCACGGAGCGGAGGAAGAACATCCCGGCGCTGGTGGCCGCGTTCGGGCTGCTCTCGCCGGCGGTCGGCGACACGGAGCTGGTCATCGCCGGCGCCGACGGTGACGACCGCGACGCGATCGACGACGCCGTCGACGCGCTGGTGGGCGCTCGGCGCCAGCGCGTGCGCCTGCTCGGCCGCGTCGACGATGCGAGGAAGGCTGACCTCCTCGCCGGCGCCGCCGTGCTCGCCTACCCGTCGCTCGACGAGGGGTTCGGCTTCCCGTTGCTCGAGGCGATGTCCGCCGGCGCGCCCGTGGTCACCAGCCGCGCCGGCTCGATCCCCGAGGTCGTCGGCGACGCCGCGCTGCTCGTCGAACCCACCGACGTCGACGCGCTCGCCGAGGCGCTGGAGCTCGTGCTCACCGACGAGGCGACGAGCACCCGGCTCGTCCGGGCGGGCGACGCGCAGGTCGGGCGGTTCTCCTGGCGGACCACGGCCGAGCGGCTCGCCGCGCTCTACCATGCCCTGGCCGCCGGCGAGGGCTGACGGCCACCTCCGACGATGTCCGCACCTGCCACTCTGCCCCACCTGGCCGTGCTCGCCGGTGGCGTCGGTGCCGCCCGGATGCTGCGCGGCATCCGCGCCGTCCTCCCCGATCAGCAGATCACGGCGATCGTCAACACGGCTGACGACACGACGCTCCACGGCCTGCACATCTCTCCCGACCTCGACACCGTGACGTACACGCTCGCCGGTGCCATCGACCCGGAGCGCGGGTGGGGGCTGGCCGGCGAGACCTGGGCGGCGATGGAGGCGCTCGGCCGGTTCGCCGGGGTGCGACCCGCCGGTTCAGCGGCTGGAACGACGTGGTTCAACCTCGGCGACCGCGACCTCGCCACGCACCTCTATCGCACGGCACGGATCACCGAGGGCGCGACGCTCAGCGAGGTCACCGCCGAGATCGCCGCCGCGTTCGGCCTCGGCCTGCGCGTGCTGCCGATGTCCGATGACCCGGTCGCCACGAAGGTCACCCTCGCCGCCGCGGCAGGGCCCACACCGGCCGGCGCCGAGATCGGGTTCCAGGAGTACTTCGTGCAGCACCACCATGACGTCGCCGCGGCGAGCGTCCGCTTCGACGGCGCCGATGCGGCGACCCCGAACGGCCTCGACGTGCTCGAACACGCGGACGCGATCCTGATCGCGCCCTCCAACCCGATCGTCTCGATCGGGCCACTCCGTGCGCTGCGCGGCATCGACGCCGTGCTCGGCGCACGGCGCGACCGCGTCGTCGGCGTCTCCCCGATCGTCGCCGGCGCGGCGTTGAAGGGTCCGGCCGACCGCCTGCTGGCCGAGCTCGGCATGGAGCCGTCGGTCGTCGGCGTCGCCGAGCTGTACGCGCCGGTGTGCGCCACGCTCGTCATCGACCGCGCCGACGAAGGCCTCGCCGACAAGGTCGAGCGCGCCGGTGTGGCGTGCGTCGTGACCGACACGATCATGAGCGACATCGGCCGGGCCGCGGCGCTGGCCCGCACATGCCTCACCGCTGTCGGGTGGGCGACGTGAGCGGTCGCCTGACGATCTGGCCGGTCGAGGGCATCGGGGAGATCCGCCCCGGCGACCAGCTCGGCGAGATCGTCGCCGAGGCATGTGCGGCGGAGGGCAACGGCCCCCTCGCCGACGGCGACGTGCTCGTCGTCACCCAGAAGGTGGTGAGCAAGGCCGAGGGCCGCATGATCCGGGTCGATCCGGACGACCCGCTGTCGCACAAGGCGGCCGTCGAGGACGAAGCGGTGCGCATCCTCCGCCGCCGTGGCGACCTGGTGATCACCGAGACGCGCCACGGGTTCGTGTGCGCGAACAGTGGTGTCGACCTGAGCAATGTCGAGCGCGGCTGGGCTGCGCTGCTGCCCGTGGACAGCGATCGCTCGGCCCGCCGCATCCGCGACATCGTGCGGGCGCGCTGCGGCGTCACCGTCGGGGTGATCGTGTCGGACACGTTCGGTCGGCCGTGGCGGTGCGGGCTCACCGACGTCGCGATCGGTGTCGCCGGCATCGCTGGTGTCGTCGACCTCCGCGGCAGCGCGGACGCACTCGGCCGCACGATGAACGTGACCGAGGTCGCGGTCGCCGACGAGATCGCCGCCGCTGCCGAGCTCGTGATGGGCAAGTCCACCGGAATACCCGTCGCTGTCGTGCGCGGCGTCGATCCGCAGTGGCTGCGTGACTCCTCGGTGCGCGAGCTGATCCGCCCGCCCGCCGAAGACCTGTTCCGATGAACCGCACGTTCGAGGAGCTCGTCGCCGAGGCCGCTGCCGCGCCGGCCGCCGGGTGGGACTTCTCCTGGCTGGACGGTCGGGCCACCGAGCAGCGACCGTCGTGGGCCTACGCGCGCACGATCGCCTCGCGGCTCGCGACCATCGACGCCGCGCTCGACATCCAGACCGGAGGCGGCGAGGTGCTCGCCGAGGCCTCTCCCCTGCCGCGCCTGATGGTCGCCACCGAGTCGTGGCCGCCGAACATCGCCGCGGCGACCGCGCGGCTGCACCCGCTCGGCTGCGCGGTCGTCGCCGACGCCGACGACCCGCCTCTGCCGTTTGCCGACGCGGCGTTCGACCTCGTCATCAGCCGACACCCGGTCACCGTGTGGTGGGAGGAGATCGCCCGGGTGCTGCGTCCCGGCGGCGCGTACCTGTCGCAGCAGGTCGGCCCGGCGAGCGTGTTCGAGGTGGTCGAGTACTTCCTCGGCCCACAGCCGGAGGAGGTGCGCCGCAGCCGCCACCCCGACGACGCCCGCACGGCGGCGACGGCGGCCGGACTCGAGGTGGTCGACCTCCGAGTCGAGGAGCTGCGCACCGAGTTCTTCGACGTCGGCGCCGTCGTCTACTTCCTGCGCAAGGTGATCTGGATGGTGCCGGGGTTCACGGTGGAGGCGTACCTGCCGACGCTGCGTCGCCTCCACGAGCAGATCGAGACCGAGGGTCGGTTCGTGGCGACGACCAGGCGATTCCTGATCGAGGCCCACAAGCCCGCCTGACGGCGTCGAACCGTCAGGCGCGCAGCGACCGGACTCCCTGCTCCAGGGTGGTCCACGGCTCCCAGGCGAGGTGGATCCGGGCGCGCACCGCGGACACCGCGAAGCGGGCGATCTCGCCGTCACGGCGGGGGCCGTGCTTGGCTGGCGGGCCGCCCGGCCCGGCGACCAGTTTCCACAGGTCGCGGATCTGCGTCTGCACCCCGGTGCCGATGTTGACGACCAGGCCGCTGCCGCGCTGCGCGGCACGCACGAACGCGTCCACGGCGTCGTCGATGAACACGAAGTCGCGGGTCTGGCGGCCGTCGCCGTCGAGCACCGCGGGCGTCCCGGCGTGCGCCGCGTCGACGAACGAGGCGACGACACCGTCGGCGGGCCGCTGGCGGCTGCCGTAGAGGTTGGCGAGGGCGAGGGCCGTGAACTCGACGTCGTGGGACGACCGGTAGACGCCGTACAGATCGGCGACGGCTCGCGCCATCACACCGGTGACGGTCAGGGGCATCCAGCCGTGATCCTCCTTCACCGGCAACTCGCGGGGCGACACGTCGCCATACAAGGCGATCGCCGGCAGCGCGCACACGACCTTGCTCACCTGCGCGTCACGAGCGGCGTCGAGCAGCGCGACGGTGACCGCGATCGATGTCGCCGGCGGCCGCCCGTCATGCGTGAGGGCGGCGAGTTGGAACACGATCTCCGGGCGACGCAGCGCGATCAGCTCCCCCAGGTTGGTGCTGGCCGCGTCGAGGTGATGGAACTTGAACTGCCCGTCGGTCGCGTTCACCCGGGCGTCGGCCAGGTTGGCGAGCGAGCCGGTGGAGAGGTCGTCCACGACATCGACCGCGTGGCCCTCGGCGAGCAACCGGTCCACGAGGTGCGACCCGACGAACCCCGCGCCTCCGACGACCAGCATCCTCATCCCGCTAGTAGACACGCTCCGAGCGGTTCCGGCCACCCCCCGGACACCGCGCGGCTATCGATCGGGGTCGGGCAGGCGGCCATCGACGAGCGAGGAACCGGCCTCGAGCACACCCTCGGCGCCGATCACGGCACGGAAGGCGCGGGCCCGCTCGCCGACGCCGCCCATGACGACGGAGCTCTCCACCTCGGCGCGCGCTCCCACGCGTGAGCCGGGGAGGAGCACCGAAGCGACCACCCTGGCGCGGGGCCCGACGCTCGCGCCCGCGGCCACGACGCTGCCCTCGACCAGCGCTGTCGGGTCGATCACCGCACCCTCCTGGATCGCGTGGTCGAGGTGCTCGCTGCGCCTCCCGTCGAGCAGATCCAGGTTGGCCTGCAGGTAGGTGTCCGGCCGGCCGGTGTCGATCCAGTAGTCCGCTGTCGCGAGGCCGTACGCGCGCTCCTCGGCGACGATCGCCGGGAACACGTCGCGTTCGATCGATGCTCGCTTGCCGACCGCCACCCGCTCCACGACCGACGGCTCGAGCACGTACGTGCCGGCGTTGATCAGGTTCGACGGCGCGGTGCCGGGGGCGGGCTTCTCCACGAAGCGCGAGATGCGGCCACCGTCGCCGAGATCGACCACGCCGAACGCCGAGGGGTCGGGCACCGGTGTGAGGTGCAGCGTCGCCTCGGCGCCATGTTCGCGGTGGAACGCGACGAGCGTCGAGACGTCGAGCTCGCAGATCACGTCACCGTTGAGCACGACGAAGGTGTCGTCGATGCCCGCCTCGCGGGCCGCGAACGCGATCGCTCCGGCGGTGTCGAGCGGCTCGGGTTCCACGGCGTAGCGCAGTGGGATCCCGGCGCACTCCCCGTCGGGGAACGCGGCGAGGAACGGCTCGGGCTTGAACCCGAGCGCGAGCACGACCTCGGAGATGCCTGCCGCGCCCAGTCGACGAACCAGCAGCTCGATGATCGGGCGGTGCCCGACGGGCAGCATCGGCTTGGGCACGCTGTAGGTCAGCGGCCGGAGGCGGGTGCCGAACCCGCCGACGAGCACGACGGCGCGCATCAGCCCGTGGTGGTGGGTGCGGCGGTCGTCGCCGCCTCGGTCGACGCGGGCACCGTGCTCTCCTCCGGTGTCGGCGCGATCGTCGCCGTGTCGCCATCCGCGGTCGTCACGTCCGACGGGATCTGCCCGCCGGAGTCGACGGCGCCGAGCGACGGCAGGTCGGTGGCGTGCGGCGGCAGGCCAGGGTTCGTGCCCTCCGGCGCGACGATCACCGCGATCGACGTGCTGTTCTTGATCGGTATGTCGTCGAAGTCGGTGATGTAGGTCTTCGCATCCGCCGTCGAGTTGTACGGATCGAACACCACCACCTTGATGACGACGTCCTTCTCCTCGCCGTCGACGGTGCACGTGAAGTCGTCGACGTTGTACGACGCACCGCCGAACTGATCGGCGGGGAACGTCAGCTCGTCCTTGTTCAACGTGATGCCGTAGTTGTCGAGGAAGACACCGAGCTTGGCATTGGTGCCCGTCGCCCGGGACGTGTACGGGTGCCAGTGGATCACCCCGTCGCTGTGGCTGTGCACACCGCTGCTGATGAACTTCTGGTAGCCGGCCGTGCCTTGCTCCTCGAGTGCACCCTGCAGGTCGCCGAGCCAGTCGTCGCACACGTACCAACCGAGCGCGACGTGCCAGTGGTCGTTGGTCGTCGGCGGGGAGTTGTGGTCGGGCCGGGTCGTGCGGGCGTAGAAGATGAGGAGGGCCCCGAGCACTCCCACGATGAGCACGACGGCCGGGAACAACGTCCCGCCCTGGAAGCGGACCTGGCGACCCTTGCCCTTCTGGGCCAGCCTCGCGACCTTCTTGGCGGACGATGATTTACCCACGAGAAAGCGAGGCTATCTGCAAATGATCCGGGCGCACCGGCAGCTCAACCCTGTCGGGCCAGGCCGCGCACGAGCGTCTCGTAGGCCTGCCCGACCGCCGCTGGCGACACGGTGCGTTCCACCCAGCGCCGTCCCGCCGCTCCCATCGCGGTCGCTCGTCCCGGATCGGCGAGCAGCGCGCGGAGTGCCTCGATGAACGGTCCCACCTGGTCGGGGGGCACGGAGATGCCTGCTCCTGACTCGGCCAGGATGCGTGGCACCTCGGTGTCCGCGTCGATCGCAGCGACGGCCGGGCGCGCGGCGGCGAGGATCGAGTACGTCTTGGACGGCACGCTGACCGAGCCCAGGCCGGCCTTCAGCGGCACGACGTGGACGTCGCCCGCGGCGAGCACCTCCGGCAACCGATCGATCGGGAGGTACGGCGAGAAGCGGAGGTTGGCGACGTCGCCGGCGCCGGCGACGAGCTGTGCCTTGGCCGATCCGTCACCGTGGATGACGAACGTCACGTCCGGCAGCTCGCGAGCAGCGGCCACGACGAGATCGAGCGACTGCGAGAAGCCGACGTTGCCGGCGTACAAAACCACCGGCTCGGGTCCGATGCCGAGCTCGGTGCGGTAGGCGTTGAGCCGCTCGCCGGGCACGATCGCGTCGGCATCGACGAAGTTCGGGATCACCCGGACCTTTGCCCGCTGAGCCTCGGGCAGCTTGGCGCGGACGTTGCGGGCGAGGTCCTCGCTGAGCACGGTGACCGCCGCCGAGCGCCGGTAGGTCAGCCGCTCCACCCACCCCGCGAGCGCGACGACGGCGCGCCCCGGCACCGATCGAGGGTTCAGCGCACCCGACGCCACGGCGGCGTCCGGGAAGATGTCCTGCACGTTGAACACGAGCGGCCCGCGCCGCCACAGGTGCAGCGCCCAGCCCGTGAGCCCGAGGGTGAGCGGGGGCGACATCGCGAGCACGGCGTCGACCCGCCGCGGGCCACCCGCGCGCAGTCCGCGCCACCCGACCAGGGCCGAGAAGCCGCCGAAGCCGAGCGCGCGGCGCAGCAGGTTGCGCTTGTCGGGCGACGCGAACGGGTGCACTCGGGTGATCGATCCCCAGCTCGTCTCCTCCACCCGGGCGCGGGCGCCGGCCCACGACGCTTCGACCCGGTGCTCGCGGTACCACGGCAGTGAGGTCACGACGTGGACGCAGTGGCCGCGGGCCACGAGCTCTCGCACGATCCGGGTCATCACCGCGCCCGTCGGCGCGGTGTCGGGCTCGAAGTGCGGGCACAGGACGAGCAGCGTGAGGCGGCCAGGGGTCGTCATCGGAGCGCGCGACCGTAGGCGGTGAGCAACGCTGCGGCCGAGCGCCGGGTGCTGTACCACCCGGCTCGCTCCCGGCCGGCGACGGCCAGCCCGTCGCGTCGCGCTGGCAGCGCGTCGAGCGCGGCCAGCCACGCGTCGCGGTCGAGCGGCACGACGAGTGCCGCGTCGCCGGCGACCTCGGGCAGGCTCGCCTGGTCGCTGCAGATCACCGGCGTGCCGAGTGCCATCGCCTCGAGGACAGGAGCGCCGAAGCCCTCGTACTCGCTCGGGAACGCGAGGGCTGCTGCGCCAGCGACGATCGCGTCGCGATCGTGGGCAGGCACCCGGCCGGGGCGCACCACCCGCTCGCCCAGTCCCAGCCTGGCGATCGCCGCGGTCACGTCCTCGTCGGCGGATCCGCTGCCGCCCAGGAACACGATCCGTCGATCCGCCGGGCCGGCGGCCAGCACGTCGAGCACGAACCGGTGGCCCTTGTGGGGATGAGTGATCGCTGGCAGCACCAGGTAGGGCGCGTCGCCGAGCCGATAGCGGTCCCGTGCCGAGGCCATCGCCTCCGCCGACGGCTGGGCGACGTCGATGCCGTGTGGCACGACCACGACACGCGATCCGTCGACCCCATAGGCGTCGATCACGGTGCTCCTCACGTACTGGCTGGGCACCGCGATCACCGCTGCCCGGTGCACCGACGCCCGGACCTCGCGGCGGAGGTAGCGCAGCTTCACCGGGTGCACGTACTGCGGGTAGCGCAGGAACTGCAGATCGTGCAGGGTCAGGACCACCGGGCGTCGCCCGACCGCCGGCACGGTGCCGCCACCATGGTGGACGAGGTCGGCGTGGCGGACGCGGGCGGCCAACCACGTGTGCTCGGCGAGGATCCGCAGCGGGCGGTTGCGGATCCAGCCGGGCCCGTCGAGGACAGCGACCGGTGCGCAGATCTCGGGGTGTGCCGTGGCGAGACCAGGCGCGCCCAGCGCGGTGACGGCGTAGGGCTGCTCGCCGTCGGCCGCCAGCTGTCCGAGGCCGACGAGCTGACGCACGAGGTACTCCTCGCTGCCCCCGACCCGACCCGGATCGCACCACAGCAGGTTGACGGCGACCGTGGGATGCCGCCCGCTCACCCGGCGACCTCACGGTACGCAGCGACCGTCGCCTCGGCCGTCGCCCGCCACGTGGCCGCTGCGGCGCGGGCGCGGCCGGCGGCAGCCAGGTCGTCACGTCGGAGCGCCTCGGTGATCCCGGCGGCGATCGAGTCGAGGTCGAGCGGGTCGACGAGCACGGCGGCCCCCCCGGCCGCCTCCTCCGTCGAGGTGCCGACGCTCGTCACCACGGGCGTGCCCTGCGCCATCGCCTCCAGCACCGGCAGGCCGAATCCCTCGCGGAGGCTCGGGTAGCAGAACACCGAGGCGCTGGCGTAGAGCGGTGCCAGGTCGGCGCGAGGCACGAACCCGACGAACCGCACGCGGTCGCTCGCGCCGGCCATCCCGCTGTCACCCCAGCCGTCCGCGCCGACGACGACGAGCGGTGGTGCGTCCGGCAGCGACGCGTGTGCCTGCTGCAGGCGGCGGAGGTTCTTGCGCGGCTCCAGCGTGCCGACGAACAGCAGGTGCTCGGCCGGCAACCCGTAGAGGGCCCGGACCCGAGCCACGTCCGCGGCCGTCGTCGGTGCGACGTCGACGCCGAGCGGCACGTGCCGCAGCTTCGACTCGGCGAGCCCGGCGTCCACGCAGTCGCCGATCGTCGCCTGCGACGAGCACAGCACCAGAGCGGCCCGCGTGCGCACCAGCGCGAGACTGCGGTCGAAGACGTCGACGCCGCGACGGGTGAACTGGTCCGGAGCGTGTCGCCAGGCGATGTCGTGGACCGTGCTGACGAGCGGCGCCCGGCTCGGGCACGGGATCACCGTCGTCGCATGCGCGACGTCGACCGAGCCGGTCGCCAGCTCCACCCGTGGCTGGCCGATGCGCAGCCACGACTCGTACAGCGCGGGCCTCGACACCGGCAAGCGCTTCACCGCGACGGTCGGCCGCCACGCGTCCGGTGGCGGCTTGCGGTGCCACCCGGCGACGCCGACGACGCGCACATCGGGCATCCGATCGAGCTCGGCGGCGACCCGCAGCGCCGCCACAGCGGTGCCACCCGGCACGCGGTGCCAGCACTGCTCCAGCGTGTAGGCGACGGCGAGCGGCTCGGGCACGGCGGCCATTGTGGCCGCGGCATGGGCGCGCCGCGCACGCCACAGCACGCGGACCGCGCCCATTCCAGCGATTCACCGGCCCGGGGAACGTCAGGTGGGTGAGGTCGGGGCAGCGAGCAACGCATCGCCGGCCGGCTCGCTCGAGCGCCAGGATCGGTCGTGGGCGCCGCCGGTGAGCACGAGGCCCGGCGGGCCCTCGACCTCCCAGAGCACGGCGGGGCGGTCGCCGTGCCAGCGCACACCGAGTGAGAGCCGGTGCTTCGGCCCGGCGCGCAACCCGTGGGCCTCGAAGTTGCTGCCCCACCAGGACCGATCGATGCCGATCGGGAAGAGCGCGCACACACCGCGAGTGGCCGGGCGAGCCACCAGCGCCTCGACGCGCTCGATCCGCCCGCCCGCACCGACGCTGGGCGTCGTCGCCGGCGCGTCCACCTCCACCGGCCGTCCGGTGCGCACCGCTCGGGCCGCGGCGCGCACGGGTCCCGACACCCTGGCCAGCCAGCTGGGCGGCTCGTTCGCGGCGCCGGGGGTCGGTGGGCGCGTCGAGCCGTCCTCGGGCAGGCGGAGGCGGACGATCGCGGACACGATGTCCGCGGCCCCGCCGTCCTCGCGAGCCTCGGCCAACAACCAGGCCGCCGCCCACAACGGCGGCGACGCCAACTGGCCGCCGCGCCGGCCGAGGTCGACGAGGCGCTGCGCAGCCGAGACGACGTCGATGACCCACGGCTCCGGGCGAGCCCCCATCCGAACGAGCTCACCGATGCCGAGCAGCAGCTCGCCGTCGTCGGCGGCGTCGGGTGCCTCCAGCGCGAGTGCGCAACGATCGGCGATCACCGACGTGGCCAGGACCGGGTCGGGCAGCACCAACCTGCTGGCCCGTTCCGCGTGTGCGAGCCACCCGCCGGCCACCTGGTTCGGACCGGCGACGTCGTCGGGCAGCCGATCGAGCGGCGAGGGTCCGTGGGCGCGAGCGACGCGCACCCGCGTCCGGTGGCCGACCGGCAGGACGATCGTGTCCGTCGGCAGGGTGATGCCATCGATCGGCACGTCGGTCGGTGGGCGGCCGGTCAGCAGCCCACCGCCGGAGAACGCGACGGCGATCGGCATCGGCGAGTCGTTCTCGACCTCGGCGACGGTGAGTCCACCGTGGTCGGCCGTCGCCCACACGCGCTGGATCGCATCGCCGCCCGGGATGCGCAGCTTGGTCTCGATCACGGGGGTGCCGTCGATCGCGACTTGGCGCACCGCCGGTTCGTCGGCGGCGGTGTGCCAGCGGTCATCGGCGGCGACGTGCCACGTGATCGTGTCGCCGCCCGGACCCTCGATGTCTCCCCACGGGGTCACCCGGCCCCGCCACTCGCCGCCGAGTACACCGATCGTCGTCGTCACGCCCGGCAATCTACGGAGCCGCTCCCGTCACCGAGGCGCTCACCGAACGGTCCGAGCGGTCGGTCGAGCCGACCACGTCGGTGGTGACGTGCGAGGCGACCCGCAGCCACACCCGGTCGCCCACCCCGGCATCGAGGTCCAAGAACTTCGGCCGGGTGGTGGTGACCAAGGTGACCTCGTCGCCGCGGGCGACGTCGACGCGCACCTCGAACCCCACCCGCGTCACGCGGGTGATCGTGCCCTCCACGGCACCCCGGCCCGGATCGGTCCGCGCCAGGTCGATGTCGTGCGGCCGAACCAATCGTCCCTCCAGCTCGGTGGTCTCTCCGAGGAACCGCATCACGAAGTCGTTGGCGGGCCGGTCGTACAGATCGTCGGGTGAACCAACCTGCTCGACCCGACCCTCGTTGATCACCACGATCGTGTCGGCGACCTCGAGCGCCTCTTCCTGGTCGTGGGTGACGAACACCGTGGTGACATGGACCTCGTCGTGCAGGCGCCGCAGCCAGTCGCGCAGCTCCTTGCGGACCTTGGCATCGAGCGCTCCGAAGGGCTCGTCGAGCAGGAGCACCTTTGGCTCGACCGCCAGCGCGCGGGCCAGCGCCATCCGCTGGCGCTGGCCGCCTGACAGCTGGCTGGGAAGGCGGTCGCCGAACTGTCCGAGGTGCACGAGGTCGAGCACCTCGTCGACCCGCTCACGGATCCTTGCCTTGGGCACCTTGCGGATCTCCAACCCGAACGCGACGTTGCGGCGCACCGACATGTGCTTGAACGCGGCGTAGTGCTGGAACACGAACCCGACGTTGCGGCGCTGGGGTGACAGGGTCGTGGCGTCGGTGCCCTCGATGTGCACGGTTCCGGAGTCGGCCCGCTCGAGGCCGGCGATCACCCGCAGCAGCGTGGACTTGCCGCCACCGGACGGGCCGAGCAGCGCCAGCAGCTCACCGGTCGGGATGCTGACCGACACGTCGTCGAGCGCGACGAACGTGCCGAAGCGCTTGCTGACGTGGCTGACTTCGATGCTCATGTGCGGAGAGGGTTCATGGGATTAGCGATCCTTGTGCTTCGGCCGGATGATGCCGACGACGATGATGCATGCAACCGACACGGCCGCCAGGAGGAAGGCGGTCGCATACGCGCCGGTCTTGTCGAAGTTGAGGTACCTCTCCTCGACCACCAGTGTGGCGGTACGAGTTCGGCCGAGCACGTTGCCCGACACGACCTTGACCGCTCCGAACTCACCGAGCGAGCGGGCCAGCGTGAGCACGACGCCGTACACCACGGCCCACCGGATGCTCGGCAGGGTGATCCGCCAGAACGTCTGGCGGCCACTCGCCCCGAGGCTGTGGGCGGCCTGCTCCTGCTCGATGCCGACCTCCTGGAGCACCGGCACGACCTCGCGGAGCACGAGTGGCAAGGACACGAACACGGTGGCCAGCACCATGCCCGGCGTGGAGAAGATCACCCGGACGCCGTGATCTTCGAGCCACGGACCGAACCACCCGCGCCTGCCGCTGTAGACGAGCAGCAGCGACAGGCCGACCACGATCGGCGACACCGACAGCGGGATGTCGAGCAGCGCGTTCAGCAACCGGCGCCCGGGGAACCGATAGCGCACGATCAAGATGCCCATCGTCACGCCGAACACGGTGTTGATCACGACCGAGATCAGGGCGATCCGCACGGTCAGCAGCAGCGCGTGCCGCGTCTGCTTGTCCGCGATGATCTCGCCGACCTCGTCGAACCTGTACGACTTGATCTCGTTCCACAGGCCCGACGTCGCGCTGTCGGCGAGCGCGTTGTGGAGCACGAGCGCCACCGGCCAGGCGACGAGGAAGAACAGGTAGGTGACGACGATCAGCCGGAACACCCACTTGCGGACGGTGGCCGCCGTGTCGCGATCGGCGCGGGCGCGCACCGCCGGACGGTCGGGCACCGGGGTCGCGACGTCGTCGAGGGTGATCGTCATCTCAGCTCCGCCTCGCGATCCGGCGCTGGAGCAGGTCGATCGCCACGATCACCACGAGCGAGATCGCCAGCAGGATCGTGGCCACCGCTGCCGCGCCGGCGCGGTTGTCGTTCTCGATGCTCGACAGGATCCGCACCGAAGTGACCTCGGTGCGCAGCGGGCGATTGCCCGACAGGAGCACCAGCGAGCCGTACTCGCTGACCGCACGGGCGAAGGCCAGTGCCGCCCCGGAGGCGATCGCCGGAGTGAGCGCCGGCAGCGTGACCCTGCGGAACGTGGTGAAGCTGCTCGCCCCGAGCGACGCGGCGGCCTCCTCGGTCTCCGGGTCGAGCTGTTCGAGCACCGGCTGCACGGCGCGCACGACGAACGGCAACGTGACGAACAGGAACGCCAGGATCACGGCCGGGCGGGTGTTGGCGAAGTGGAGGCCGATCGGACTGTTCGGGCCGTACAGCGACAGCAGCACGAGGCCGGCAACGATCGTCGGCAACGCGAACGGGATGTCGATCAGCACCTCGAAGAACCGCTTGCCGACGAAGTCATCGCGCACCAGCACCCACGCGATCAACGTGCCCATCACGACGTTGATCAGCGTGACGATCAGCGCCGCACCGACGGTCAGCTTGATCGCGGCGAACGTCTGCTCGTTGGAGATCGCGCGCCAGAACTCGCTCCACCCCCCATCGGCGGCGGTGACGATGACCGCCGCCAGGGGGATCAGGGCGAGCAGCGAGAACCACAGCACCGACACGCCGAGGGCCAGGCCGGATCCGCGGCCGAGGGGGAACGTCCCTTCGGCCTCGGCGCTCGCGACCCGGGCCGTGGCCCCCGACGTGGCGATGTCGGTCACCTCAGCTCAGCCCTCGGCCTTGCCCGAAGCGAGGATCGCCTGGGTGACGATGCCGGTGTCCTCGGCGAAGAACTTCTCGGAGAGGGCGCTCCAGCTCTCGAAGTCGTCGGCGACGGTCAGCAGGTTGGTGACCGGCGGGAACGGGTTGGCAGGGTCGTTGGCCCCCTCGACGTCGCCGATGTCGGCCACCTCGACGAGCGGGCGGAAGCCCTTGCGGGCGAACTCGCGCTGCCCGTCCTCACCGAGCACGAACTCGAGCCAGTCCCACGCCAGCGGGTTGGCGTCGATCAGCACGGCGCCGGGGTTCTCGATGAGCATCGTGGTCTCGGGGATGATGTAGTCGAACTCGGCACCGTTCTGGCGGGCGAGGATCGCCTCGTTCTCGTAGGTCAAGAACACGTTGCCGGTGCCGCTGAGGAACGCCTGGGTGGCATCGCGGCCGCTGTTGGGCAGCGCCACGACGTTGTCGAACAGGTCGGCGAGGTACTGGTTGGCCTCCTCCTCGGTGCCACCGTTCTCGATGACCTGACCCCACGCCGCGAGTGCGTTCCAGCGGGCGGCACCCGACGATGCCGGGTTCGGGGTGACGATCTCGATGCCGTCGGCGGTCAGGTCCTCCCAGTCGTCGATGCCGAGCGGGTTGCCGGGGCGCACGGCGAACACGACGATGGAGGTCGACACGACGCCCTTGTTCGAACCGTCGTCCCAGGTGTCGGCCACGAGGTCGTTGTCGACCAGGCGGGTGACATCGCTGCTGACCGAGAAGTGCACGTAGTCGGCTTCGAGACCGTCGACCACGGCCCGGCTCTGGTCGCCGGACGCGCCGTACGAGCTGACGAACTCGACGCCCTTGCCCGGGCCCGCCTCGGCCCACGCCTCGGCGATCGCCACGTTGGCGGCCTCGGGCACGGCGAAGCCGACGAGGTTGATGACCTTGTCCACCGGCTCGTCGGCCGCTGGCGTGGCGGTGGTGGCAGACGCGCCGGTGGTGGCGGACGCCTCGGTCGTGGTCGGCTCGTCGGCACCATCGTCGTCACCGCCGCAGGCGGCGACCGCCAGGGCGACAGCCGCGACAAGGGCAGTCAGCTTCATGCTGGATCTCATGGGGGTTGACTCTCGCTTCGTGTTCACGGGCCGCGGCGCGGCCGTCGAGTGGAGAGCGAGTACGGTAGTAAATACGACTTACTAGGTCAAGTTGAGTGGGTTACTCGACCTGCTCGAGCGATCAACACCCCACGATCTCGACGGGGATGCCGTTGACTGCGGCGTTGCCGGACAGTGCGTCGACGAAGTCGCCAGGACAGAGGATGTTGTTGTTGACGCCGGCGTGCTCGCGAGCGACCGACAGGCGCGTGCCCGGCTTGTCGTGGCCCCAGCCGTGGGGCAGCGACACGACGCCCTGCATCATCTCGTCGGTGATCTCGACGGGCACGACGAGTGAGCCGGACTCCGACGACACCCGGGCCACCGAACCGTCGGCGATCCCGAGGCGCGCCGCGTCGTGCGGGTGGACCATCAGCGTGCAACGATCCTTGCCCTTGACCAGCACCTTGACGTTGTGCAGCCAGGTGTTCTTCGAACGCAGGTGGCGGCGGCTGACGAGCACCATCCCATCGACCGGCGCCTCGAGCCGCTCGCGCAGGCGGGGCAGGTCGGAGACGACATACTCGGGCGCGAGGTGGATCTTGCCGTCGGGCGTGCAGACCACCTCCTCGACCCGGGGGATCGCCGGGCCGAAGTCGAGGCCGTCCGGATGGTCCTTGAAGTCCTGCAACGTGACGCCCTCGCGCTCGCCGTAGCGGTCGCCGAACGCTCCGGTGCGGACCGCCCAGTCGATCATCCGCTCGGGCCCGCCGCGGTCGTAGAGCGGCAAGATCTTCGTCGGGTCGAGACCCTTCGCGAAGCACAGCATGCTGAACCACGCGTCGTCGATCGCGGCGACGTCGGTGTCGGCGTCGTGGCGTCCGGCCAGGATCTGCCCGAGGCGGATCAAGACCTCCCACTCCTCCTGCTGCGAGTCGTCGAGCGGGAACACCGGATCCGACCACTTGCCGGCGGACCGTGCAGCGAGTCCCCAGAGGAGGTCGTCGAAGTGTGGCGACTCGATCGGCGACGGGCCGGGGAAGATCACGTGCGCGTGG
>CAZMGD010000084.1:0-19141 GCA_964565705.1 uncultured Ilumatobacteraceae bacterium
CGGCTCCACCCACGCGACGCAGCTCGACCACGCCGCCGATGCGGCACTGCGTGGAACTGGTCGGTGCGGGCGGCGTGCACGCCGGCTTGTGGGCAGTGTGGGCGGCCGGGCGTGACGTTCCGGCGATCGGGTGAGTCCCGACCCGGTGCGCCCCTGCGCGGCGAGATCCTTTCGGTGTGAGCCGATCGCAGGGGTTCCTCGCCAGGACGAGACTGAACCACAAGACCCCAGTTAGATCGGTGCCCGGGGCGGGGATCGAACCCGCACCCCCTTGCGGGGAGGGGGGTTTAAGCCCCCCGCGTCTACCAGTTCCGCCACCCGGGCCGTTCGCGACAGGGTAGGGCCCGCCACCGTCGAGGTGGCAGAAGCGGCGACGACTGTGATGCTGGGAGCGATTGGGGCGTTTCTGACACCGGTGCAGGGTCCGACAGCGACCATGATCTGCATGGGGAGGACGTGCATGGCGATCGACAAGGTGTGCGACAGCTTCGACGTCGCGGTCGCCGATGTCGGCGACGGGTCGATGGTGCACATCGGTGGGTTCGGCACGGCGGCCGAGTACCCGTCGTACCTGATCGCCGCGCTCGCCCGCAAGGGCGTGACCGGCCTGACGATCACCGGCAACCACTCGGGCTACTCCGAGGAGCAGCTGCTGGCGATGAAGGATGCCAACCGCGGGCTGATCCAGTACCCGGACGACTACGTCTCCCCCGGGCTGCTCGTCGAGCGCGGCCAGGTCGCCAAGGGGATCCTGGCCTTCCCGGTCACCAACCGCGGGCTGGTGATGCCGTTCGAGACCCGCCTCAACGCCGGCGAGGTGGAGCTCGAGCTGATCGGGCAGGGCAGCCTCGCCGAGCGGATCCGTTGCGCCCGGGCAGGGATCGCCGCGTTCTACACGCCGGTCGGACCCGGCACCGCCGTCGGTGAGGGCAAGGAGGTCCGCGACTTCGCCGGCCGCCCGCACGTCCTGGAGCACGCGCTGAAGGCCGACTTCTCGATCATCCGGGCTGCGCGTGCCGACCGGTGGGGCAACCTCGTGTACCGGGGCACCGCGCGAACGTTCAACGCGACGATGGCCGGCGCGGCGAGCGTCACGATCGCCGAGGTCGACGAGGTGGTCGAGCTCGGCGAGCTCGATCCGGAGACGATCGTGACGCCGGCACCCTACGTGCAGCGCATCGTGGTGCGTCCCAGCGTGCCGAGCAGCTCGTGGCGCGACCCACGATGAGCACCGAGGAGGCGCCGTGATCGCCGACGACAGACCCCGCATGGACCAGTGGCTGATGGCGGCGCGCGCCGCGCAGGAGGTGCGCCCCGGCATGATCGTCAACCTGGGGATGGGCATCCCGACGCTGGTCTCCACGTTCATCTCCCCCGAGGACGAGGTGCTGTTCCACTCGGAGAACGGGATGCTCGGCTTCGGCCGGGTGGTCGACGACGCGGACGACGTCGACCCCTGCTGCGTCAACGCCGGCGGGCAGCCGGTCGAGCGGCTTCCGGGCATGTCGTTCATGGCCCACGACGAGTCCTTCGCGCTCATCCGCGGCGGCTGGATCGGCCTGACGTTGCTCGGCGCGCTCGAGGTCGGCGCCAACGGCGACCTCGCCAACTACCACGTCGCCGGCAAGCTCACCGGCGGCCTCGGAGGCGCTCAGGACCTCGCGTTCTGCGCCAAGCGGGTCGTGGCGATGATGACCCACCAGACCAAGCACGGCGCGCCGAAGCTGCTCGAACGGGTCACGCTGCCGATCACCGCGCCGGCGTGCGTGGACCGCGTCATCACCGACATCGCAGTCGTCGATGTGGCGCCCGGCGGCCTGCTGCTGCGCGAGGTGTTCGAGGGCTGGTCGGCCGACGACGTGCAGGCCGTCACCGACGCTCCGCTGCGCGTCGCCGACGACCTGCGCACGATCGCGTTCTGACGCGACACCGCCCGGGCCGCCTCCGAGAGGAGGCGACCCGGGCGGCGAACGTCAACCGTCTGCCGTCAGATCGTCATTCGGCGCCGACGGCACGCAGGGCGAAGCCGCGGTCGATCAGCTGATCCTCGGGCACCGGCTCGGTGAACTGGGTGATCGTGCCCGAGTCGATGAAGAACTCCTGCACGGCTGTCGTCGTGCGGTCGCGGAACTCCCAGTCGAAGACCAGCGACGGCACCAGTGTCATGCGGGCGACGTCGACGCCGGTCTGGGCGGCGATCTCGTTCATGACCTCGGCGTCCGAGTGGTAGTCGCCGTCGTAGTACGTGTTGATCGTGCGGATGTACGCACGCACGAACGCGTCGCCGACCTCCGGGTGGTCCTCGAGCAGGTTCTTGCCGAAGCTGATCTGACCGAGCGGCTCACCCGGCGTCTGCGTCGCCATCATGACGTACGCAGGATCCTCGGCGACCTGCAGCCACAGCGGATCGAGCAGGATGCCACAGTCGATCGCGCTGTTCTGGAGCGCGGTCACGGTGTCCGCCGACGGGATCTGCTGCACCTCGGTGTCGGTGATGTCGAAGTCGGGCACCCGCGCCTGGAGCTCGGTCGCCGAGTACCAGATCGAGATCGAGCCCTTGCCGACCGACGACGCCCACACCATGTCCTGCACCTCGGCCGGATCCGGGTTGGACGGATCGGAGAACGAGTCGGTGCGGCACCACAGGCCTGTCTGCGGCACGTCGTAGTTGCCGGCGTCCGGCGGGAAGTAGTTGCCCAGCACGGCCCGGACCGGCAGGCCCTGGTTCCCGGCGTTGAACAGGGCGATCTCGAGACCACCGACGGATGCGTCGATGGTGCCCTGTGCCAGCTGCGGCACAGCGTCGGCATACGAGACACTGACCATCTCGATCTCGATGTTCTCCTTCTCGAACTCGCCGAGGCTCTGGGCGAGCAGGATCGGCGACATGAACTCGAGCGAGAACGCCGACGACACCTTGAGGTGGGCGCGCTCAGCCAGCGGCTGCGGCGCCGGCGTGTCGGGATCGCACCGCGCGACCTGACGGCCGACGGCCATGTCGGACGGGTCGGTCACCCCGTTCTCCTCGCAGCCGGCGACCGTGGCGACCAGCCCGCCGCCCGTGCTGCCGCCCGTGGTCTGGCTCGAGGCCTCGGTGGTGTCCGTCGATGCTGCCGTGGTCTCGGTGGACGCCTCGGTCGTCTCCGTCGAGGCGGCCGTGGTCTCGGTGCTGGCAGCGGTGGTGTCCGTCGATGCCGCGGTGGTCGCTGGCGCGGCCGTGGTCTCGTCGGATCCGCTGTCGTCGCCGCCGCATGCCGCGGCCACGAGCAACGTGGCAGCGATCGCGAATCCGGCGAGCAACCGGTGTGGTCTCTTCCTGGTCTCCAAAGTATCCCCCTGGTGTGTGGTGTGTGTGTTGGTGATGGAGAAGATCAGAGCGTGGACTCCCCGCCGCTCTGCACCGCCCAGCGCGTCAGCGATCGACCGATCAGCGTGACGATCCACGTGAACACCACGCCGATCGCTGCCGTGACGACGATCGCGACGTACATGGGCGGAGGGTCGAACGTCGAACGTCCGAGGTTGATCCGGTAGCCGAGGCCCTTCTGGCCGGGTGGGTAGGCGAACTCGGCGCCGATCACCGTCAACACCGCGACGCCGGCCGAGATGCGCAGCCCCACGAAGACCTGCGGCAACGAAGCCGGCAGGATCACGTGACGGAACGCCTGCCAGCTGCTGGCCCCGAGCGACGCGCCGGCCTCCCTGAAGCTCTCGTTGACGCCGCGCACCGCGGCGACGGTCTGCATGTAGACGAAGAAGAACACGGTGATCGCGATCACGACGATCAACGGCGTGTCGTCGAAGCCGAGGATGACGAGGAACACACCGATCAGCGCCAGCTTGGGCACGGTGTAGAGGGCGACCAGCGTCGGGTCGAACGCCTTGCGGGCGGTGCGCGACAAGCCGAGCAGGTAGCCGAACAGCAGCCCGAAGATGCATCCCCAGAGGTAGCCCCACAGGACCCGCTTCAGGCTGGCACGAACGTCGATCCACATCTTGCCGCCCGGCGCGTTGGCGAACGCGTTGTCGAAGTGGCGCAGCACGTCGGTCGGCCGTGGCAGCAGGTTGCGCGCGACCCACGGCTGGAACTGCCAGAGCATGACGAGCCCGACCGGGACCAGGATCGCGAGCGTCGTCTCCAGCGCCGCCCGCCGGCGGGCGTGCTGCACCGGGTTGCGCTCGGCGGCGGTCGGCCGCCGCCGGATCGTCGACAACGATGTGGCGCTCATGCCGGCCCCTCCGCCATCATGGTCTCGGCGAGGTGCTTCTCGACCTCCACCCGGAGCAGCTCCCACAGCTCGGCCTCGAACGCGGCGAACTCCGGCGTCTCCCGGATGCTCGAGTCGCGTGGTCGCTCGAACGGCACCCGCTTCGACTCGACGATCGTGCCGGGCCGCGACGACATCACGATCACGCGATCGCCGAGCAGGATCGCCTCTTCGAGGCTGTGGGTGATGAACAGCACGGTGCGCTGGTCGCTCTGCCAGAGCTGCAGCAATTCCTCCTGCAACAGCTTGCGCATCTGGGCGTCGAGCGCGGCGAAGGGCTCGTCCATGAGCAGGATCTCCGGCTCCAGCGCCAGCGCCCGAGCGATCGCGACACGCTGCTTCATCCCGCCCGACAGCTGGGACGGGTACGCGTCGGCGCGGTCGGCGAGCCCGAGACGCCCCAGGTACTGCATCGCTCGTTCGGTCGACACCTTCTTGGACACGCCGCGCAGCTGCAGCCCGAGGCGCACATTGTCGACGACGCGCTTCCACGGGAAGATCGAGTAGTCCTGGAACACCATCGCTGTGGCTCGCTGCGGGTCGCGGACCGACAGGTCGATCTCACCGTCGCTCGGGTTGACGAGCCCGGCGACCATGCGCAGGAAGGTCGACTTGCCGCACCCCGAAGGGCCGACGACGCACACGAACTCGCCTTCGTGGATGTCGAGGTCGAGGGGACCGAGCGCGTGCACCTCCTGGTTGCGCGCGGAAAATACCTTGGTGACGCCGCGAGCGGCGATCTTGGTGGGCGATGCGTTCGCGTCCGAGGACACAGGCGCCATGAGGTCGTCCAGGTGTCTCCCCTCTCCCTGGGCGGTGAACCGACGAGCGCGAATGTTACTGACGACGCGTCCGATCGGTTGAATTCGCGTTCGTCAGTCGAGGCTCGGCGTGCGCGTGTCGCGACCGGAGCGCAGCAGCGTGCCGTTGCGCTCGCCGGTCAGTTCGCCGTTGCGCACGATCGGGGCACCGTTGACCAGGACGTGCTCGATGCCCTGGGCGTCGGCACAGAGGCGGCCGGCGCCGCCCGGCAGGTCGAAGCGCATCGCGACATCGTCGCTCTGCACCGTCGCCGGGTCGAGCACGACGATGTCGGCGTGCCAGCCCTCCTGCAGACGACCGCGATCGACGAGCCCGTAGAGCTGCGCCGGTACGTCGGTGATGAGATGGATCGCCTCCTCCAAGCCGAGCAGTTGCTTCTCCCGCACGGCGGTGCCGAGCAGCACCGTCGCGTAGTTGAACGACGCCAGCAGGTCGAGGTGGGCGCCGGCGTCGGACGCGCCGATCACAGCGCGCTTGTCGCGCCAGAACTCGAGGCGCGCCTTCCAGTCGTCGTCGCTCTCCGGCACGACCACGGTGCCGAAGCTGGTCAGGAGGTCGTCGGCGAGCACGATGTCGACGAGCACGTCCCACGGGTCGCGGCCCTGCTCGGCGGCGATGTCACCGACCAGTCGGCCTTCGTACTGCTCGTTCTCCGGGGCGACGACGTCGTAGATCATCTTCGTCGACCAGTTCGTGAGCTGGCCCATCGGGTTGCCCGGTGACTGCGCCACGGCGTTGAGCTGATCTCGGGCCGTCTTGTCGCGGAAGAGGGCGAGCTTCTCGGCCCGGGGCAGCAGCATCGCCTCCTCCCAGCCGGGTACGGCGTCGAGCACGAAGCCCGACGCGAAGCTCAGGCGCACCGGGAACGAGTGCGGAATGGTGAGCGCGACCACCTTCCCGCCGCGCTCGCGGGCAACGTCGCCGGCGGTGAGCTTCGCCCGGCCGGCGTCTGCCATCGCCGCGTTCACGGTGAGGATGTTCCAGTTCAGCGGGCGTTGCGCCGCCACCGACATGTCGGCCATCAGGTCCACCGCCCAGGGCTCGAACGGTCCGACCATCGGGATGAACTCGAGCGACGTCCCGTCGTGCTGCCCAGTGACCGCGCACAGGGCGATCAGCTCCTCGCGCGACGCGTACCGCGACGGCACCATGTGGCCCTCGGCGTCGTTGTGCGTGCGGGCCCACGACGACGAGAAGCCGAGGCCGCCGGCTTCGAGGCCCTCGTGGAGCAAGCGGCTCATCGCGGCCAGCTCGTCGTCGGTCGCGACGCGAACGGTGGACTCGGCGCCCATCACGACTCGCCGCATCGCCGAGTGGCCGACCATGAACCCTGCGTTGACGCCGAGGTTGCCGTCGATCGCGTCGAAGTACTCCCCCGTCGTCTTCCAGGAGCCCCACGGCACGCCGTCGCGCAGCGACTCGAGCGGCATGCCCTCGACTCGGGCGAGCATCCGCATCAGGTACTCGCCGTCGGACGGGTCGTCGGACAGGGGCGCGATCGTGAATCCGCAGTTGCCGGCGAACACCGTGGTGACGCCGTGCAGCGGCGACGGGGTCAGTGCCGAGTCCCAGAAGATCTGGGCGTCGAAGTGCGTGTGCACGTCGACGAAGCCGGGCGCCACCACCTTGCCGGCGGCGTCGATGACGGTCGCCGCGTCGCCGCCGAGCTCGCCGATGGCAGCGATGCGACCATCACGGATCCCGACGTCGGCGCGCCGCCGTGCCGCGCCGGTGCCATCGATGACGTCGCCGTCCTTGATGATCAGGTCGTACATGGCGCTACCTCCCTGGGGGTGAGCAGGAGTCTGCCAAAGGCTCGCCCGCGCCGCCCGACCGGGCGGTCGAGCGACGCCGCCAGGAAGTGCGCACTCTCATGACCGACTCCGGCCACCACGCTGCGCACTACAGGGCTTGCTGGAGGGCCCTGTGCCGAAGTGCGCAGTGCCGTGACCGTTCCGGTCACCTGGCTGCGCACGTCCGGACTCGCTGGACGACGGCTACCGGTGGCGGAGGACGGTGACTGCGAAGTCGGCGTCGGGGTGCCAGGCCCGAAGGTCCCAGGTGGCGAAGCGGTGCTCGATGCGCAGGCCGGCGCCAACGACAGCGGCGTCAAAGACTGCGAGGGACAGGTCGCGGCGCGGGTCGAACCCGACGACGACGAACCCGTACGGGCGGACGTGCCGGGTGACGCCTTCGAGCACGGCCTGCTCCGTACCCGGCGCGATGAACAGCATCACGTTGCCGGCGAGCACGGCACCGTCGAACGGCTCCGGTTCGCCGAGCGCGGCCAGGTCGAGCTCGGCGAGGTCCGCCACCAGCCAGCGCGGTCCTGGGTGGTCGGCTTCGGCGGCCTCGATCAGCACCGGATCGGCATCGACGCCGACGACGTGATGGCCCCGTTCGTGGAGCACCGCGCCCGTGCGACCGGGCCCGCACCCGGCGTCGAGCACCCGGGCCCGTCGCGGCAGCATCGCATCGATCAGCCGAGCTTCGCCGGCCAGGTCCGCACCCTCGGCAGCCATCGTCCGGAAGCGCTCCACGTACCAGTCCGAGTGTCCGGCCTTGGTCTCGGTGACCCAGCGCGTCGGAGCTGCCATGCCTCCACCTTAGGGACGGCTCGTCGTCACTCTCGGTTCGGCCCCGCACCGTTGTGTCACCTGCGGCGGTGACGGTGAGGATCTCCACCCCCGTCGCTCGTGACCACGACCGTGTGCTCGAACTGCGCGCTCGGCAGCCCGTCCGCGGTGACCCTCGGTCCAGCCGTCCGCCCACTGCCGCAGCCGCGTCGCCCCCGCCGTCGACATCAGTCACACCATAGGCATCAGGCGACCTTCCGCTCGTCGGGACGGGCTTCGGCGAGGAAGCCGAGGGTCTGCCACAGCTCGGCACGCAAACGATCGGACCGAGGCGCGACGAGCCGGTTCGCCGCGATCACCCCCTCGATCATGTCCGCGGCGACCGCGACCCACGGGCGGCCGCGCACCCGCACCGCGACCGCGGCGCCCGACGAGTGGCGGCGGATCGACCGATCGACTCCCACCAGCCGCGGCGGCGACCGGAAGCTCGGCGCGAGGAGCCCGTGACGGCGGGCGGCGGCGGCCAGCTCCCGGGCCGCATGGGCGAAGGCCGCCGTGCCCGCCATCTGGACCGAACCGTCGGCGGCCGGCGGCCGATGGGGTCCGGCCGGGACTGCTGATCGAAGGTGTCGTTCCATGCCCTGAATCGTGCACGAGGCGTGTCACAGGGTTTCCCGGACCCAACCCACCGGCGCGCCCTACGATCCACGGGCGTGGCGGTCGGTGACAACCAGGAGGTGGCGCTGAACCCGGCGCAGCAGCGGGTGATCGAGTTGCTCGGTCGTGGCGGCGAACGCACGGCCCTTCCCGGCGGCCTGGCCGGCGACCTGCGCTCGATCCTGGAGGAGGAGCTCGCTCCGGTCGCCGATCACATCGACGAGTCGCCGCTGTGGGTCAGCAAGCACCATCTGGCCACCGTGCACGCCTGCGAGGCGCACTACCACGCGTCGATCGAGGTGCCGTTCTCGTGGAACCCGGCGAACGCCCGCGGCATCGTCGCCCACCGGGCGATCGAGATCATGACCCACTGGCGCGGCGAGGCCGTGCCCGGCGACGTCGTCGACGAGACCATCGCCCGCCTGACCGACGAGACCGACCGGGGTGGCATCGGTGGCTACCTCGCCGGCCTCGACGAGTACGACCGGGCTGACCTGCGCGGTCAGGCGGTCGAGCGTGTCACGTCGTTCGTCGAGTGCTTCCCGCGGCTGAAGTCGAGGTGGCTGCCGCGCACGGAGGCAAAGGTCCGCGCCGAGCTGCTCGACGGAGCCATCGTGCTGTCCGGCAAGGTCGACCTGTCGCTGGGAAGGCCGGGCGACAAGGTGATCATCGACCTCAAGACCGGTTCACCGCGGGCACAGCACCGCGAGGACCTGCGCTTCTACGCGTTGCTCGAGACGCTCAGCCGGGGCATCGCGCCGCGCAAGCTGGCCAGCTACTACCTCGACGCCGCGACCACCCATCCCGAGGACGTGAGTGAGGGCGTGCTGCGAGCGGCCGTGCGCCGCACCGTCGACGGCGTGCACCGCATCGTCGAGGTCCGCGCCGGGCTGCGCGATCCCGACCGCGTGCCGGGCTCGCAGTGCACCTGGTGCATCCTGCTGCCCGAGTGCGAACCGGGCCAGGCCTCCCGCAGGGCCTTCGACGACGACTGATTCCCGACTGATCCAACGTTCTCGGTCGGATTCTGGTCGCTGGAGGTGCCAGAAACCGACCGAGAACCGAGGGTCAGGCGGACTCGGCGTGGCAGCAGACCTCGAGCTCCATCCCGTCGAGGTCGCGGAAGAACAGCGACCACTCGCTGCCCAGGCGCCGGACCTCACCGACGTCGGCCCCGGCCGCGACCAGGCGGTCGCGCACCGTGTCCAGCACGTCGCGAGACGCGACGGCGAGCGCGAAGTGGTCGATGGGCCCACGGCCACCCTGGGTGCGCCGGTCCCCGACGATCGAGGCCGCGTCCGTCTCGAATGCGTTCAGCGCCGCGCCACCGCCGAGGTCGAGGATCGTCATCCGCGGGTGGTCACCCGTCGCAGCCATCTCGAACGTGACCGTCGCGTCGAAGGCATCGACGTAGAAGCGCACCAACCGGTCGAGGTCGGCGGTCACGGTCGCCACGTGGTTGAACCCAGTCGTCACTGGCATCGCGCCAGCGTATGCCTGTTCAGGCACCGGGCCGGACGTGTGGGGTGATCAACGCGACCGGGCATCCCAGGCCGAGCGACTCGCGCACGGTCGCGATGCGCCGACCCGGTTGCACGGCGTCCTTCACCGGACCGAGCTGATCGCCCAACCGGGCGGTGGCGACGTCGAGGTCGACGACGGTGAGCACCAGTCCCCACAGGTTGGCCGGACCCTCGGCGACACCCGGATGGGTGACGACCTCGATCACCAGCTCACCGCTGCCAGGAACCTGGACCGAGGGGTACGCGAGACGAGGCGGACGCGGACGCCGCCGATCGTCGTGCTGGCGTCGGTGTCGATGCTCGAGCCGAGCGCCTGCCAGGCGGCGGCGTCTGCGGCGAGCGACAGCTCGACGACGCTCATGCTGTGAAGGGCCCGCTCACACTCGGGGCGGGCGGCCGGGTGAATTCAGCCTCGACCCATGTTCGGACGCTTGCCGTGGTTGGCCTTCGAGCGGCGCAGCCGAACCTTGCGCTTCTTGGTCTTCTTCGACATGGCTGGCGACGCTATCGGCGCGATCCGCTATTCGGCGGCGTCGGCCAGCGACTCCGAGAGCGCCGGGTGCACCAGCAGGCTCTCGAGGATGTCGGTGACCTTGAGGTTCGCGGTGACGGCGAGCGCGATCACCGAGATCAGCTCGGCGGCGTGGCGCCCGACGATCGATCCGCCGAGCACGACGCCGGTGGCGGGGTCGGACAGGATCTTCACGAAGCCCCGTGGATCGGCGTTGATCAGCGCCTTCGCCGACGCCGAGAACGGCACCTTGGTGACCCGGATCTTGCGGCCGGACGCGAACGCCTCCGCCTCGGCCAGGCCGACGTCGGCGATCTCGGGCTCGGTGAAGATCGCCGAAGCCGCCTTGTCGTAGTCCAGGTGGCGGTGGGGCCCGACGTGCAGGCCCATCATGTGCTCGGCCACCTTGCGCCCCTGCATCGACGCGACGGACGAGAGCGGCAGCTTCCCGCTGACGTCACCGGCGACGTAGATGTGTGGCTGGTTCGACTTGCAGTTGTGGTCGATCGGGATGTAGCCGGCGGCGTCCATCGTGATCCCGGCCGCGTCCAGGTCGAGGCCGTCGCTGTTGGGCACCGACCCGATCGCCAGCACCGCGTGCGAGCTGCGCACGACCCGGCCGTCGTCGCAGCGCACGACGACCCCGTCGTCGTCGCGGTCGATCGCCTCGGCGCGCGCGCCCTTCAGCAGCTTCACGCCGCGGCTCATGAAGTCCTCCTCCAGCGCTGCCGCGACCTCCGGGTCCTTGCCCGGCAGCACCTGCTGGCGGCTGACCACCAGCGTGACCTGCGCTCCGAAGGACGAGAACATGTGGACGAACTCCACCCCGGTCACGCCCGAGCCGATCACCGTGACGCTGGTCGGGAACTCCTTCGGCGGGTAGCAGTCGCGAGTCGTCAGGATCCGGCTGCCGTCGGGCTGGCACCAGTCGGGGATGCGCGGACGGGTGCCGGTGGCCACCAATGCCGTGTCGAACGACAGGTGCTCGGTGCCCGCCGCCGAGTCCACGATCACCTCGTGCGGGCCGGCGAAGCGGGCAACCCCGCGGATGATCCGCACGCCCTGGCTCTCCAACAGGCTGGTCGTGTTCCGTCGCAGGTGGTCCTGGATGCCCTGGATCCGTGCCGTGAGCCCGGGGATGTCGACCTCGGGCATCGTCTCCTCGAGGCCCATGTGCTCGCTGCGCCGCAGGAAGCTGAGCGCGCCCCCGGTCGCGATCATCGTCTTCGAGGGGATGCAGTCCCACAGGTGAGCCGCGCCTCCGACGACGTCGCGTTCGACCAGCACCACCTCGGCGCCGAGGCGGGCGGCGTACGTCGCTGCCGTGTTGCCGGCCGGGCCACCGCCCAGGATCACGAAGCGAGTCGCCACAGGGCGTGAGGCTACTGGCCGGGGGCGTTCGGCCCGGAAGGAACTCGCGTCGAGGCATGGCGAGGCGGTACCGTCGAAGCCTTGTGACGGAGCCAACCGACGACGAGGTCGCGCCGGCAGAGGACGGGGAGCCGACGGGCAGCGGCCTGGCCGCCGAGCGCTCCCGCCGGTTCGCCGCGATCGATGCGATGCGAGACGGTGGCGTCGACCCCTATCCCCACCGCTTCGACCGCACGGACACGCTCGGCGATCTGCGGGCCCGGCACGGCGAGCTCGGACCCGGCACCGAGACCGAGGTGTCCGCCGCGGTCGCGGGGCGGGTGATGCTCAAGCGCGAGCAGGGCAAGCTCGTGTTCGTCACGATCCGCGACCGCAGCGGCGACCTGCAGCTGTTCGCCAGCAAGGCGGTGCTCGGCGACGACGGGTTCGCCGCCGTGCGCGCCCTCGACCTCGGCGACTGGGTCGGTGCGACGGGCACGGTCATGACGACGCGCAAGGGCGAGCTGAGCCTCAAGGTCGAATCGGTCCAGTTGCTCGCCAAGGCCGTGCGCCCACTGCCGAACAAGTGGGGTGGGATCGCCGACCCCGACACCCGCTTCCGCCAGCGCTACGCCGACCTGATCGTCAACGAGGACGCTCGCCGCGCGTTCGAGATCCGCCACGCGACCATCGCCAGCTTCCGGCGCACGCTGCACGACGAGGGGTTCATCGAGGTCGAGACCCCGATGCTGCACGTCGAGGCCGGTGGGGCGCACGCCCGCCCGTTCCTGACGCACCACAACGCGCTGGACATGCCGCTGTTCCTGCGCATCGCGCTGGAGCTGCACCTCAAGCGGCTGATCGTCGGCGGGATGGAGCGGGTGTACGAGATCGGCCGTGTGTTCCGCAACGAGGGCATCGACACCCGCCACAACCCCGAGTTCACGATGATGGAGCTGTACCAGGCGTTCGGCGACTACCGCGAGGTGATGGCGATCACCGAGCGCCTGATCACCAACGCCGCGGTCGACGCAACCGGATCGAGCACCGTCACGGTCGAGGGCACCGAGGTGGATCTCCGCGACGACTGGCCACGCCGGCGCATGATCGACCTGATTGCAGATGCAATCGGTGTCGAGGTCCACCCGTCGCAACCGCTGGAGCAGGTGCGCGCGCTCGCCCGCGAGCACGGCGTCAAGCCACTGGAGCGCTGGGGCCAGGGGAAGATCATCGAGGAGTTGTTCGAGGCGACCGCCGAGGCCTCCCTGGTGCGCCCGACGTTCGTGACCCACCACCCGACCGAGGTGTCGCCACTGGCCCGCACCGACCCGTCCGACCCGACGCTGACCGAGCGCTTCGAGCTGTTCGTCGGCGGACGTGAGCTGGCCAACGGCTACAGCGAGCTCAACGACCCGCGCGAGCAGCGCGCCCGGTTCGAGGACGAGCAGGTGGCGAAGGACGCCGGCGACGACGAGCGCGGCTCGGTCGACGAGGACTACCTGCGCGCCCTCGAGTACGGCATGCCGCCGACCTGCGGCCTCGGCATCGGCATCGACCGCGTCGTCATGCTGCTGGCCGCCGCGCCCTCGATCAAGGAGATCATCCTGTTCCCGACGCTCCGGCCGGAGGTGTTCTGAATGACTGTCGCCTGGGGTGTCGGCATCGCCACGATCGACGCGAACCGCACCGTGCTCGACACCTGGTACCCACACCTCGGCCTCGGCGAGCTGCCGGCAGGGCGCTTCGCGGAGGAGCTGGCGTCCGCCGCCCGTCGCGACGACCTCCGCAGTGTGGAATGCATGGTGGTCGAGCGCCAGATCGAGCTCGAATCCGCCCCGGTCGACACGCACGACGTCTACCTGCGCCTCCACCTGCTCTCGACGTGCACGGTCGCGCCCCACGGGCAGGATCTGACCGGCGTGTTCGGACTGCTGGCGAACGTGGCCTGGACAAATGTCGGGCCCGTCGCCGCCGACTCGCTCGACGAGCTCCGGTTCAAGGCGCGGCGCACCAACCGGGCCCTCACGGTGCACGGTCTGGACAAGTTCCCGCGCCTGACCGACTACGTCACGCCGCCAGGCGTGCGCATCGCCGACGCCAATCGGGTGCGGCTCGGTGCCCACCTCTCGCCTGGCACCACCGTCATGCACGAGGGTTTCGTGAACTACAACGCGGGCACCCTCGGCGCGTCGATGGTGGAGGGTCGGATCTCGGCGGGCGTGGTCGTCGGCGACGGATCCGACATCGGTGGCGGCGCCAGCATCATGGGCACGCTGTCGGGCGGCGGCAAGGAGGTCGTCTCGATCGGTGAGCGCTGCCTGCTCGGCGCCGAGAGCGGCCTCGGCATCTCGCTCGGCGACGACTGCGTGGTGGAGGCGGGGCTCTACGTCACGGCCGGCACGCTCGTGCGCCTCCCCGACGGCGACGTCGTCAAGGCCCGGCAGATGTCGGGTGTCAGCAACCTGTTGTTCCGCCGCCACAGCCAGACGGGCGCGGTCGAGGCCGTGCCACGCAGCGGTTCGTGGGGTGGCCTCAACGCCGCGCTGCACACCAACTGACACGCCGCGACGTGATCTGATGGGGCGATGGCCCCCACCCTCGCCGACCTCACCGCGCTGATCCACCAGCGCCGCACGAACCTGCTCGTCGACAAGGAGCGCGAGGTGCCGGTCGCCCTGGTCACCGAGCTGTGCGACCTCGCGCAGTGGGCGCCGAACCACAAGCGCACGTGGCCAGGGCGCTACGCGCTGTTCACGGACGCCGGCCGCCAGCGCCTCGGCGACGCGTTCGGCGACGACCTCGTCGACGAAGGCTACGGCGATCCGGAGGCCGGCGACCCCGGCAAGGTCGCCAAGACCCGCAGCAAGTACCTGCGCACGCCGGCGGTCCTCGTCGTCGGCAGCGCCGCCCACCCCAAGGCGAACCTGCAGCGCGAAAACCTCCACGCGGTGGCCGCCGGCATCCAGAACCTGCTGCTCGGGGCCACGGCCGCCGGGCTCGCCTCGTACTGGGGCAGCCCTCCGCTGAACGATTCGAAGCGGGTACTCGAGCTGTGCGGCTTCGAATCCGACGTCCACATCCTCGCCGTCATCTACCTCGGCTGGCCGGCGAGCGACGTCGCCGTCCCCGAGCGTCCGCCCGTCGCGGTGACGGTGGTCGACGCCTAGCGAGCGGCGACGATCGCGATCTCCATCAGCCAGTCGGGCCGGGCCAGCGCCGGCACGGTGACGAGCGTGCTGGCGGCGCGTGTCGAGCCCATCGCCCGATCACGGGCGGCCATCACGCCGGCCAGGGGCTGGCCGGCGACTGCGTAGGTCGTGATCGAGACGATGTCGGCCGTCGTCATCCCGGCCTCGGCGAGCAGCGCCTGCAGGTTGGCCCAGACCACCTCGGCCTGGTCGTCGATCGCGCCCGGCGTGGTGCCGTCCGGCGCCGTGGGCACGACGCCGGAGGTGTGCAGCCACGCGCCGGGTCGACGCACGAGCACGGCGTGCGCGTAGTTCGCCGCCGGCGGCGCGATCGAGGTAGGGGTGAGCGGGGTGTTCATCGGGCGTAACCTTCGCGTGTGACCACGTTCGAAGATGCGATCAAGGTCGCGATGGGGCCCACCGGCGAGCCGTCGGCCACCGTCGACGACGACACACCCAGGATCGACGGGGTACCGCTGACCGCGAAGGCCGTCAAGTTCCCGCTCCCGCCGACGTACGAGACCGTCGAGGAGGAGCGCCTGCACCGCAAGCAGCGCCTCGCCGGCGCCCTGCGGGTGTTCGGTCGGCTCGGCTTCGGGGAGGGCGTCGCCGGGCACATCACCGTGCGCGATCCAGAGTTCCCCGACCACTTCTGGGTGAACCCGTTCGGGCTCAGCTTCCGCCACATGCGCGTCAGCGACCTGCTGCTCGTCAACCACCGCGGCGAGGTCGTCTGCGGCGAGCAGCCGGTCAACCGCGCAGCGTTCGTGATCCACGCCGCGGTGCACGAGGCGCGGCCCGACATCGTGTCCGCGGCCCACGCCCACTCGGTGTACGGCAAGGCGTTCAGCTCGCTCGCCAAGCCGCTGCTGCCGATCACCCAGGACGCCTGCATCTTCTTCGACGACCACGTCGTCATCTCCGAGCAGGGCGGTGCCGTCGTGTTCGACGTCGAGGCCGGCAAGGAGTTCGCGGCCGCGTTCACCACGGGCAAGGCAGCGATCCACCAGAACCACGGGCTGTTCACGGTCGGCCAGACGGTGGACGAGGCCGCGTTCTGGTTCATCAGCATGGAGCGCAGCTGCCAGGCGCAACTGGCGGCCGAGGCGGCCGGCACACCACATCTCATCCGCGACGAGTACGCCACGTACACGCGCGAGAACACCGCTCACCCGCTCGCGGGCTGGTTCAGCTTCCAACCGTTGTGGCAGGAGATCTGCCGCACGGACCCCGAGCTGTTCGATTAGCCAGACGGCACCACGGCCCGCGCCCGGGCCCGTCGGGCGCTTCCTCGACACCGCCTCACCCGAGGCGTTGTTCGTCCTCAGCGCGATCGCGCAGTACATCGGCGCGTCGATCGCGATCACGCTCTTCGACCAGATCAGCCCGGCGTCCGTCGCGTGGTTGCGGGTCATCGGTGCGGCGATCGCCCTCTTGGCGGTGTCGGGTCGGTCGCTGCGGCAGGGCTTCACCCGGGCCGAGCTCGGCGCGGCCGCCGTGTTCGGCATCGCCACGTCGTTGATGAACCTGCTCTTCTACCTGGCCATCGACCGGCTCCCGCTGGGCAAGGGGGTCGCGATCGAGTTCATCGGTCCGATCTGCGTCGCCGCGGCACGGACGCGCACGCGCCGCAACGGGATCGCGCTGGCGCTGGCCGCCGTCGGCGTCGCCGTGCTGTCGGGGTTCGAGGTCGCCAACGAACCGCTCGGGTTGCTGTTCATCTTCGGGGCATCGGCGATGTGGGCGGTCTACATCGTCGTCGGCTCGCGCGTCGCTCGACTCGATCGCGGCGTCGCCGGGCTGGGCGTCGGGCTGGCGATCGGCGCCGTGGCGATCGCACCGTTCGGCGCGCCCGGCAGCGGCCCGGCGTGGCAGTCCCTCCCGCTGCTCGGCGCGTGCCTCCTCGTCGGCGTCTTCTCGAACGCGATCGGCTACGGCATCGACCAGCACGTGCTGCGCCGGATCCCCGTCCGCCGCTTCTCCGTCTTGCTCGCGCTGCTCCCGGTGACGGCGATGGCCATCGGCTTCATCGCCCTCGGCCAGGTCCCCACCCCGATCGATCTCGTCGGCGTCGCCCTCGTCCTCAGCGGCGTCATCGCCCAGGAGCGAGACACGATCGACCAGGAGCTCGACCCGGCAGGCACCGCCTAGCGGCGACGTGCCGACTACCCTCGCCGACGTTCGACCATGGGGAGGCCAGATGCGGCACAAGGTGTGGGGAGCCGCGGCCGTCGCGGTGTTGGCAGTGGCTCTGGCCGCGTGCGGAGGCGACGACGGCGGGGAGACCGCGTCGACGACCACCGCGCTCGTCGGCACCTCGACCACCGTGACAGACACCGCCTCGACCGCACCGACGTCGACGGCACCGACGTCGACCACCCTCGCGCCGGTCGCCCAGCCGTCGACCACCACCTCGACCGCAAGTGCGGCACCCGACGCGTTCGGTGTCGGCCAGATGGCCACGACGTTCACCGACCCCACCCGGCCGACGCCGGCCAGCCGCGATCAGCCGGCCACCGACACGCGCGTGCTCGACACGGTGATCTGGTACCCGACGAACGGAGATCCCGCTGATGGCACCGTGCCCGACGCCGAACCGGCGAGCGGGCCGTTCCCGCTGATCGTGTTCGCTCACGGGCTCGGCGGCGACCCCGAGAACATCGAGGACGTCGCCGACGACTGGACCCGTGCTGGGTTCGTCGTCGCTGCTCCCCGCTTCCCGCTGTCGCGCTCGGACCACCCCGGCGGGCCCGACGCCGGCGACGTGCAGAACCAGACAGGCGACATCAGCTTCCTGATCACCACGTTGTCCGACGATGCCACCACACCGCTGCCTGCCGGCGTCGTCGACGGCGAGCATGTCGGTGTCGCAGGCCACTCCAACGGCGCGATCACGACCCTCGGCGTGACCGCCCACTCGTGCTGCCGCGACGAGCGCATCGACGCCGCTGTCGAGATGGCCGGTACGCCGAGCCCGTTCGGCGGCGGCGACTACGACTTCACCCAGGCACCGGCGTACCTGATCGTCCACGGCACAGCAGACCCACTGGTCAACTACGCGAACGCGGTGGAGCTGTTCAACTCGCTGCTCGGACCCAAGGGCCTGCTGACGATCACGGGAGGCGACCACGGCGGGTACCTGGGCGAGTCGGGGGTCGGTCACGACGATGTCGCCACCGTCACCACGACGTTCTGGCGCGCCTACCTGCGCGGTGACTCCGATGCGTTCGAGCAGCTGGCGGGCGAGACCACGACGTCACCGGAGGTCGAGCTGCGCATGGCCGCGCAGGTGGGATCGACCGAGACGATCGACACCGTCGCCCCGGCCGTGGATCGTGAGGTCGCGGCCGAGCCCACGACCGGGCTCACCGGCGGGCAGCAGGTCACCGTGACATGGAGCGGGTTCCTGCCGGGCGGCACGATCAACGTGGTCCAGTGCTCGCAGGGTGGGACCGAAGGCTCCGGCGCGTGCGACCTCACCACCGGCGTCCTGCTCCGGGCGGACCCGACAGGCGCGGGCAGCGTGGAGCTGACGATCGTCGCCGGCCCTGTCGGCGACGGTCAGTGCGGCCCAGAGACGACCGACTGCGTGATCATCGTCAACGACTCGGGCCTGGCCGACCCGGCCGCGACGATCCGGATCCCGCTCACGTTCGCCGGCTGAGCTCCGGCCTAGTGACGCAAGCCGGGCGCGCAGAGGCCGTCGAGCTCGACGATCTCGATGCGGTCGCGGTTGGCGTAGGTGACCTCGTTGGTGGGGTCGGCCTTCAGGTTGAAGGTGCGGAACTCCATCGTGGTCGTGTCGATCGCCAGGATCCGGCCGATCAGCGGCTCACCGAGGCCGAGGATCACCTTGATCGCCTCCAGCGCCTGGATCGTGCCGACGATGCCGGGCAGCACGCCGAGCACGCCGGCTTCGGCGCACGACGGGGCCAGTTCGGCCGGCGGCGGCTCGGGCACCATGTCGCGGTAGGTCGGACCCTCGAGCGGGTGGAACACGCTGACCATGCCCTCGAACCGGAAGATCGAGCCGTGCACCACCGGGATGCCGAGCTTGACGCTGGCGTCGTTCAGCAGGTAGCGCGACGGGAAGTTGTCGGCGCCGTCGACGATGACGTCGTAGCCGCTGATGATGTCGACGATGTTCGACGCGTCGAGGCGGGTGTCATAGGTGACGACGTCGACGTCGGCGTTGAGCAGGGTCAGCGTCTTCTTCGCCGAGTCGACCTTGCGGTCGCCGATGCGG
>CAZMGD010000085.1:0-1486 GCA_964565705.1 uncultured Ilumatobacteraceae bacterium
AACAACTCGGTGCGCGTCACCGACGAGTTCATGCAGGCGGTGCTCGACGACGCCGACTGGGATCTGAACGCCGTCACGACCGGCGAGCCGCTGCGCACGGTCACAGCTCGCGAACTGTGGCGCGAGATTGCCGCCGCGGCCTGGGAGTGCGCCGATCCCGGCCTCCAGTTCGACACGACGATCAACCGCTGGCACACCGCCCACGCCAGCGGCCGGATCACCGCCAGCAACCCTTGTTCGGAGTATCTCAGCCTCGACAACAGCGCCTGCAACCTCGCCTCACTCAATCTCTTGACTTTTCTTGACAACGAGGACCGGTTCGACGTCGAGGGATACCGGCAGGCGATCGAGGTCGTGTTCCTGGCCCAGGAGATCTTGGTCGGCCGGGCGGACTACCCGACGGAGAAGATCGGCGAGACCACGCGGGCGTTCCGCCAGCTCGGCCTCGGCTACGCCAACCTCGGCGCCTTGCTGATGGCGCTCGGGTTGCCCTACGACAGCGACGACGGCCGAGCCTGGGCGGCGGCGCTCACGTCGATGATGACCGGACAGGCCTACGCGACGAGTGCGCGCATCGCTGCCAGGATGGGTCCGTTCTCCGGGTTCGCCGAGAACGAGCGCTACATGCTCGGCGTGCTCGGCATGCACCGTGACGCCAACGAGGCGCTCCTCGACGCCGAGGTCGTTCCGGCCGATCTCCGGCACGCGGCCACCGACGCGTGGGAGCACGCGGTGCGCGACGGCGAGGAGCACGGCGTCAGAAACAGCCAGGCGTCGACCCTCGCTCCGACGGGCACGATCAGTTTCATGATGGACTGTGACACCACCGGGATCGAGCCCGACCTCGGGCTGGTGAAGACGAAGAAGCTGGTCGGCGGCGGCACGATGAGCATCGTCAACCAGACGGTGCCGCGGGCGCTGCGCCGTCTCGGCTACTCGGCGGAGCAGGTCGCCGACATCGTCGCCCACATCGACGAGCACCAGAGCGTGGTCGCTGCGCCGCACCTGGTGGCCGAGCACCTGCCCGTGTTCGCCTGCTCGATGGGCGACAACACGATCCACTACGAGGGCCACGTCCGGATGATGGGTGCCGTCCAGCCGTTCCTCAGCGGGGCCATCTCCAAGACCGCGAACCTGCCGGAGGAGGCAACGGTCGAGGACGTGGAGGCGCTGCACCTGCTCGCCTGGCAGCTCGGCTTGAAGGCGATCGCGATCTACCGCGACAACTGCAAGGTGGGCCAGCCACTCTCCACCGGCACGGCCAAGTCGGTGGCGGCCGCGCCGGAGGTCGAAGCCGTCCGCGTCGTCGAGCGCATCGTCGAGAAGATCGTGCCCCAGGCCGTGCGCCACAAGCTCCCGCGGTCGAGGGCCGGGCGCACGTTCGAGTTCCGCGTCGCCGACTGCAAGGGCTTCGTGACGATCGGCGAGTACGAGGACGGCCGCCCGGGCGAGATCTTCCTCACGGTCTCCAAGCAGGGCTCGACCC